>JBBRCB010000001.1:0-281035 GCA_038205215.1 Chitinophagales bacterium
TCGGTGAATAGGAATAAGAAGTAAGAAGACAGCACAGCAGCTCACCAAAGATTATAGGTTCATACACGCCGAAGGCAAGCACATCGATAAAACCAACCTCCAAAACATAAATAAAAAACAAGCCTACCCGTACATCATTAACCAGGCTATTTTAAAACAGCTACGTCAATCCAAAAATCTTGAAGAATTGGAAACAGGGTTATCAAAAACTGGAATTGAAACTTTGTATAAATACAAAGGTTAGACTGATGAGTTGCAGGGTACAAGTTTTAAGATATAGAACTTTAAATACAAAGGCAGTGAAATTAACCGGGATTTCTACGTCAGGAATTGGCAAAGAATATTGTCAAAGCCGGAGCAATTAGAAACTACAAACAGGCCGGAAAAATTAATCATCCGAGTTTCAAACAGAATAGATAAAATGAAAGAGCAAAAAAAGAAAACGCCAGCCAGAGAAAATCTGTTGAATGCATTTTTAAAAATCTACGCTAATAAATGAGCCATTACTTTCCTTTTTGTTACCAAAGAAAAAGCGAAAGACAAAACGAAGAACTCCCAGGTTTTAGTGATTTGAAATTTTAAAACTGAAATTAATGAAAAGCAAATATTCGTAGATTAAAAATAAAAAATACAAAACATATTAAAGTAAAATAATTTCCTTTTGGATTTTCCAATCATTCAAATATCCTTGCAAAGTGATTCTCCAAATGATTTCGCATACCCATTCTGAAATCATCTGGGGTGCCATTCTCTAGTATAGCAACTAAGTCTTTGTGAGATACAAATGTTTGTAACAATGTTTGTTTTTTTAATAATCCGCTTTTATGCACATAGTCAAAAACAGGTAACAATAATTTCTGAAATTTTTTCAGCGTTTCGTTGCCCGTTATTTCATAAAGCTTTCCATGAAAATCAATTTCATGTTCTACATTAAATAAATGATATTGGGCTGCAGGGGGTTCATCTTCAACAATTTTTTTCAATTCAATAATATCTTGTTTAGTAATTCGATAATAGAGCAGATCAGCCATGCCTATTTCTAACACTAAACGTATTTCAAACACTTCCTTCAATGTCTCTGGTGTAAGTATATGTGGGTTCATACTCTTACTCATATTACCAAATAAATCGGGGCTTGTAATTACCGAACCCTTTTTCTTTTTCGATTCAATTAGCCCCATCATCCTAAGCCTTAATAATGCTTCTCTTACTACTGTACGGCTTACACCAAGCCGCTCTGCCAACTCCAATTCTTTAGGTATAGAATCCCCAACTTTTAATTTTTTCTGTTGCAGTAATTGAACCAGATTTGCTTCTACTTTATCAACAAGAGAGCTATTATCAATTATCCCAAAATCATCCTTACTTACTGAAATCATATATTATGTAGCATTTAAAAATTCTTCTTAAAAGTACTATTTTTTTAATAACTAAAAATTTTAATCGTAAAATATTGATTATCAATAATAAATAAGTTTGTGGATAACTTTATTAAATATAAATGATAATATTTTTTTAGTTTTATTATGTCATACATAATAAAACTAACGTAAAAACAGCTTTATGATTCCCTCATTAAAAAAAATGGTACTACTGTTATTAATTACAATAATTAGTACATCACTTTTGGCTCAAGCCAAAACTATTTCCGGTAAAATTATTTCGGAAGATGATGGCAAACCGCTATCGGGTGTAAACATTATTGTAAAGGGCAAAACTAATGGCACACAAACAAACAGCGCCGGCGAATTTTCTATTGATGCATCGCAAGGCGATGTGTTACTTTTTTCTTTTACTGGCTATGGTGCACAGCAAATAGTTGTTGGTTTATCATCAACCATTTCAATATCCATGAAAACAGATGCTTCAAAACTTAGCGAAGTAGTGGTGGTTGGCTACGGCACTCAAAGCCGAAAAACTTTTACAGGTGCATCCTCATCGGTAAACGCTCAAGCTTTCGAGCATTCGCCTAGTAGTAATGTGGCCACTGCTTTACAAGGCACTGTACCTGGCTTACGGGTGCAGCAATCTACAGGGCAGCCTGGTTCATCGCCAAGTATTGTATTTAGAGGAGGTATAGATTTTAATGGAAATGGCACGCCGCTTTATGTAGTGGATGGAGTAATACTACCCAATTTGTATGGATTAGATATGAACGATATTGAATCAATGGATGTATTAAAAGATGCGGCTTCTACTGCAATATATGGCGCAAGGGCCGCTAATGGAGTAGTTTTAATTACCACAAAAAAAGGGAAAAAAGGCAAATCTCAGGTAACTTATTCATACAGCAATACTTCTAATAAAATAAGGAGAAATTCATCCGAGTATCTTTCTGGTGCAGATTATATCCGCATGAATAGGCTGGGAATTCAGGCTAGATTTAGAGGCGATTCATTAGATAATAATATAGCCGCAATGAATACCGACAAAACGCAACTGCTTGGTTCATGGGGTTGGGCAGTTAACGGTGGCTGGACAAATGCTGCTGGGTTATATACAACACAATTAGTTACCAATGCAAACAGGCAATATCTTAATAATACCAATTGGAAATTACTTATAGATGCTAATCCATTTATTGCAGGCCAAACGGATAGTATATTATATCAAGATTTGAATGTAAGAACAAGAGAAGATTTGATACTTCAACAAAATTCAACAACAGAGCATAGCCTTGGTTTTTCTGGTGCAAACGAACAAGGTGGTTTTGCATTAAGCCTGGGTACGGTAAATGACCAGGGAATGGTAATTGGCTCATGGTTAAAACGCTGGAACATGAATTTTAATGGCAGCCTTAATGTTGGAAAAAAAATTAAGATATCTACAAATATTGGCGCATACTCAGTTAACCAGGCTTTACCCTATAACGACCCTGCGGGCGGATCAGCCGGTGGTTTAATGCAACGTTTTATTGGCGTGGCTCCCACGGTTAGGTATGCCAACGATACTTCTGGCGTTTTACTACCTGGCCCTAACGATGCTACTTTGGGTAATCCAAAATATTGGAGCACTTTAAATATTAATAGTACCAATCAGCAACGTTTTTTAGGGGGCGTAAATATTGAATATGCTATTTTACCTTATCTTAAATTTTTAACAAGCGGCTCCGGCTACATGTTATATACTAACAATAATTTCTTTAGTAAATCTTTTCAGTTAGGTAATAACGGAGCATTCAATAATAACAGACCTGCATCATTTAATAATACAAGAGATGTACAATATACTACCAATGCCTTTTTACAATTTAATAAAAACTTTAAAGGCCATTCAGTAACCGCACTTTTTGGAGGAGAATATTTTGAATTTAAAAGGTATGTAAGTTCTGGCTTTGCACAAGGTGCACCAACAGATTTAATTCCTTGGTTAACTGGCTCCACATCACCAAGTGTGGTTAATAATACCATTGTAAATCCTTCAGGAGCTTCGTCTAATTTTTCTGGCTGGGAAAGGCTTGCATCATTAATCGGGCGGGTTAATTACTCATATAAGGACAAGTATCTTGTAACAGGTATTGTACGCTACGATGGCTCAAGCAGGCTTAACTCCTCTAATTTTTATGGCACATTCCCTGGCGTATCAGTAGGATGGAATTTGCATAAAGAAAATTTTTATGCAAACAGTGTTTTAGCCAAATACATTACCACTATAAAGCCAAGGGTTAGTTATGGCGTAAATGGTAATCTTACTGCACTTGGCTTTTACTCGACAGCGCAAGTGTATAATAATGCAGGAATATATAATGGTGCAGGTGGAACTTATGCCGCCAGTTATATAAATCCAAACTTACGTTGGGAACGGTCCAACATGCTGGATTATGGTATTGATGTAGGTTTTATTGATAACAGAGTAAGAGTTGGTTTCGATTATTTCCGCAGGAATGTATTTGATAAAATATCTTCTTTAGGTATTTCTGTACAAACAGGCTTTGGTGGTTATACTACTAACCTTGCACAATTACAAAACCGTGGTATTGAGTTAAGTGTTGATGCACAAGTATTAGTACCTAAAATTCAGGGTGGCATAAGTTTAAATGTTGGTGGTACTTTATCTACCGCAAAAACCTTTGTAGTTAAATTACCTTTTAATGGCCTACCTGGTAATAGAACGGGAACCTTTCAGGTATGGGATCCAAATAATCCAGGTCAGCTAATGCAGGTAAATGGCCTTATTGAAGGCCAAAGAGCAGGATTTGATGAAGTATGGGCGCCTAAATGGAATGGCATTTATACTAATGCAAGCGATATAACCAAAGATGCAAATGTTTACAACGCCTATTTGCCTTATAACAACAAAAGAATAAAGCAATTGGGCGATGCTCAATGGAACCAAGTGAATAAGAATGATACAATAGATAGCAGGCAGTTTGGTTATGTTGGTAGAACAACACCTCAGGTTGTAGGTAGCTTCTTCTTAAATGCAGGATACAAAGGCATACACCTATACGCAGGCTTTGACTATGCAACTGGTTTTGTTGTATTAAATAATGAAATAGTAAGAGGATTAAGCCAGGTACAAGGCTCACAAAATTCAACTACCGAGGTTTTAAATTCTTGGTCGCCAACAAATACAAGCGGTACTATGCCTCGTTTTTATTGGGCAAATCAGGGGCGTAATTATGCAACAGATGCGTCGGGCAATAATCCTGCAGCTAATTTATGGGAGAAAGGAGATTACGTTAGTTTAAGAGAACTTACTTTAAGCTACGACTTAGCTTCGGCTGTAATTGGTAAATATTTGAAAAATAAAATCAAAGGTTTTAATGTGTATTTAACAGGCACTAACCTTTCTTACTTTACAAAATATAGTGGCAACTTTCCTGAATTTGGGGGTGTAGATAATGGCAAATATCCATTACCACGTCGCTTTACATTTGGAGCGAGAGTAACATTATAAATTTATCATTTAAATTAAAATATTATTACAATGAAACAGATAAAATATTTATTGCCAATTGTTGCAAGTACAATACTATTAATTCAGTTGTCATCTTGCAAAAAACAATTAGAAGAAGTTAAGCCACAGGATGCAATAAGCAAAGACCAAATTTTAACAGACCCCAACGCAGCTGTTACTTTATACACTGGCCTTTATGGAAGATTTAGGGCTTCAAATGCCACTCTTTTTCAATTGGGCGAAATGAGATCCGATATTTGGACGGATGGTTTGTTTACAGAATCGGTTGATGGCGGATTACAAAATTTGTATAGACATAATATTAGTACATTAAATGTGCCTTTTACAAATTGGGGCGATTTTTACAATTTAATTTTTAATTTAAACAGTGTAATTACTTTGTTTCCACAAACAACTTTGTCACAAACTGATAAAGACAAAATGATGGCAGATGCCTATGGTATGAGGGCATACATATATTACACCATGCTTAAAACATGGGGCGCTGTTCCATTATCTATTGTTCCTGTCCAAACAATAAATAATACAGCCGAAACATATAAAGCCAGAACCTCTGCAGATTCTATTATTGTACAAGTGAAAAGCGATATTGAAAAGTCGTTACAACTTTATGGTAGTTCTAATATTATTCCTTCTGGAAAAAGAGTTTATTGGAACCGTGTTGCAACACTTACACTTAAAGGCGATGTATTTATTTGGTCAGGCACAAATATGGGGGGGGGGGCTACAGATTTTACAATTGCTAAAACTGCACTAACAGAAGTAAGAAATCTGCAGGGAGCAACATTAAATCTTAATGCAAATTATGCATCAACTTTCGATCCCGCCGTAAAATCTAATAATCCAGAAATAATCTTTGCCATTAACTACGAATTAAACCAGGCTACAACCGGAGTTTTTGGAAGTTTTCAAGTAAACAGTATTCAGGCAACAACGTTATCCTTTGCACAAGCAGCCACGCCAACGGTATCTTCTGTGTATCCTTATGTAGGTGGTGCAAACCGTGTAGGGATGAACCAAACAATGATAAACAGGTTAACCAGTGGCTTGGCAGACCAGCGTATTTCCAATTCTTTTAAAGTAATGTATTCTAACTCTACTCCTTTTGCAACTAGGGGTGTATTACTTACAAAATGGTTAGGTTCCACATCTGGCACCAGCCAAGTTTATAACAATGACTATCCCATTTATAGGTATGCAGATGTATTATTGTTATTGGCCGAAGCAAAAACTAAATTGGGTGAAGACCCCTCAGCAGAAATTAATGCGATAAGAAACAGGGCTTACGGATCTGGATACACGCCTTATGTAAATGGAAGTATTAATGCAAACATGAACGCCATATTGGAGGAGGATTTAAGAGAGTTTATTGGCGAAGGAAAACATTGGTGGTCATTAAGGCGTGCTGGTGATAGTTATGTATATGCAAACATTAACCCAACATTCCTTTCGCCTATAACCACTGCAAAATTTTTGCTTCCAATATCAACAGGCATGTTGAATAACGATCCATTATTAACACAAACAACTGGGTATTAATTTTTTTTCATATAGCAAGCAGTAGTTTTGGTAACGGGGGAGCCGAGCCCCCGTTTTTCTTAGATTTGCAAAAAAATAAATTCTGTAAGCATGAAGATTCAACATTTACAAGGATTAATTGCAGCACCGTTTACACCGATGCATAAAAATGGTAAACTTAATCTTGCCATTATACCTTCTTATTACAAGTTTTTAAAAAGCAATGGAATAACGGGCGCCTTTATTTGTGGCTCTACCGGAGAAGGGGTTTCCATCTCAACTACCGAAAAAATGACAGTTGCAGAGGCATGGGCGGCATGTACAAATAATGATAAAGATTTTAAAGTAATGTCATTAGTTGGCGGCACAAGTATTACTGATGCCATTGAATTAGCCAAGCATGCAAATGAAATTGGGTTGTATGCAGTTTCACTTACTTCACCTTTTTACTTTAAGCCTGCCAATGTTGAGATGCTTGCTAAATGTTGTATAGAAGTTGCTTCTGCAGTTCCTGATTTGCCATTTTATTATTATCATATTCCAGTGTTAACAGGAGTGGATTTTTCAATGATAGATTTACTAAAAGCAGTGGATGGGAAGGTGGGTAATTTTGCAGGCATCAAATACACTCATGAAGATTTTATGGATTTCCTTTCCTGTTTACAATACAAGAATGGAAAGTATGACTTGCTTTGGGGCAGAGATGAAAACATGTTGCCTGCATTAGCCGTTGGCGCAAGAGGGGCGGTAGGCAGTACATTTAATTATGCAGCACCATTGTATTATAATCTTATTGATGCTTTTAATAATGGCGAAATGCAAAAAGCACAACAATTACAGGAGCAATCCATTGATATGATCCGTTTGCTTGGAAAATACGGTGGCATTGCAACTGGTAAAGCTTATATGAAATTGCTTGGCCTCGATTGTGGTGAGTTCCGCTTACCGGTAAAAAATATGAATGCAGAACAATTTCTCTTATTCAAAAAAGATACGGAGCAGATTAATTTCAGTAGCTTTTGTTCGCTTAAGCCGGCTTCGGTTAAAGCGTAACAATCAAATGAATTATTTAACGATTTTCTTACTTATAATATCTATGTTTTTTAATGCTGAAATATCGGCACAGCAAACTATTACCCCTTCCATAAAATGGAAAATAGCTGCACAACTTCCCGCTGAAAACGGAAAGGATATTTCAATTGGAGTAGCTGGCCCCCTTATAGGTGTTCACAATGAAGCACTGCTTGTTGCAGGTGGTGCTAATTTTCCAGATGCAATGCCGTGGAATGGGGGAAAGAAAAAATACCATGATGAGATTTTTGTACTGCTACATAAAAGAAAGGGCAGGTTTCAATGGCTTGATACAAAAGCTTTCAAACTACCCGTTGCAACAGCATATGGAGCAAATGTAAGTACAGCACAAGGCGTTGTTTACCTGGGCGGCGAAAATGAAACCGGAATTTCCAATGCCGTTTTTTTATTGCAATGGAACAAACAAATAGAAAAAGTAGAAATTAAAAACTTACCCGATCTGCCAACCCCACTTACCAATGCTTCAGCCACAATAAACGAAAATATTATTTATATCGCCGGTGGCGAAACGGTGAATGCTGTGTCACATAATTTTTATTCGCTTGATCTTAATAATACAATGTACGGATGGAAACAGTTGCCGGACCTGCCTTTCGCCGTTTCTAATGCCGTAATGGTAATTCAGTTAAACGGAGAACAGGATAAAATTTTCCTGCTTGGCGGAAGGAAAAAGAATATAAATGCTGTCAGCGATTTTTACAATTCGGTATATGCATTTGATTTAGGTACTAAAAAATGGGAAGAAAAAAAATCAATCCCTTCTGCAAAAGCAGCAGGTACCGGCATTGCCTTTGGTAAAAATTATATTTTATTATTTGGTGGAGATGATGGGGCTACATTTAATAAAACCGAGACATTAATGATGACCATTAATGATGAAAAAGATGAAATAAGAAAACTGGAATTGATTGAGCAAAAAAATAAATTACAAATGGCTCATCCGGGTTTTAAACATGATGTGATGGTATACAATACCCTTACAGACGAGTGGAAGCAAATTGCTGACATTCCTTTTGATGTACCGGCAACCACTACTGCAGTAGTTTGGAATAACTGTGTTTTCATTCCCAGCGGAGAAATAAAAGCTGGCGTGAGAACGCCCCAGATTTTGGTTGGTAAATTGAGTAAAAAAGGTAAATGATTAATTCAAAAAAATATCCGTGGATTGTTGTTGGGTTATTGTGGGTAGTAGCCTTGCTGAATTATATGGACAGGCAGATGCTCTCCACCATGAAGCCGACCATGCAGATTAATATTCATGAATTGCAATCGGCCATCAACTTCGGTTACCTGATGGCTATCTTTTTATGGATCTATGGTTTTATGAGCCCCGTTTCTGGCATCATTGCCGACAGGTTAAACAGGAAATGGCTGATCGTTGGCAGTTTATTTGTGTGGAGCGGCGTTACATTTGCCATGGGCTATGCAACAACTTTTGATCAGTTGTATTGGTTAAGGGCAGTTATGGGTGTAAGTGAAGCGCTCTATATTCCAGCCGGTTTAGCATTGATTGCAGATTATCACACTGGTAAAACCAGGTCATTGGCCATTGGTATTCACATGACAGGCTTGTACGTGGGCCAGGCTATTGGCGGCTTTGGAGCAACTATAGCAGCAACATTTTCATGGCAACAAACTTTTCATTCTTTTGGAATAATCGGCATCGCATATTCTGTTGTTCTGATTTTCTTTTTGAGAGAAAAAAGAAATACTGTTGAACAGGAATCAGAACAACCTGAAAATAAAAAGCCGGCACTATTAAAAGGCCTTGCTGTTCTATTCACCAATATTTCATTTTGGGTTGTACTGTTTTATTTTGCCATACCGAGTTTACCCGGTTGGGGAGTTAAAAACTGGCTGCCGACTTTGTTTGCAGAAAATCTGCATATTGATATGTCGAAAGCAGGACCCATGTCAACCATCACCATTGCGGCATCTTCATTCCTGGGTGTAATATTTGGCGGAATACTTTCTGATAAATGGGTGCAGAAAAATTTGCGGGGAAGAATTTATACCAGTGCTATTGGTTTGGCATTAACCATTCCGGCGTTGCTGTTGATTGGCTTTGGTCATTCTATTTTTCATGTGGTAGGTGCAGCTTTTTGTTTTGGTTTTGGATATGGCATGTTTGATGCAAACAATATGCCCATTATTTGCCAGTTTGTTTCATCTAAATACAGGGCAACCGCTTACGGGTTGATGAATATGGTAGGTGTTTTTGCCGGCGCTTTTATTACCGATTTGCTGGGCAAGTCAACCGATGCAGGCAACCTGGGAAAAAGTTTTGCCATGATGGGAGGTGTGGTGGTAGTTGCATTGATCATACAACTGTCCATTCTTCGGCCAAAGGCAAATGATTTTGATAAAGCTTAAGAATGATTTTATGAAATTATTTCGATCTATATTTTTCAGTGCTGTAAATTTTATTGCAATGAGCAGTTTTGAGTGTTCAGAAAAATCTAACTCATTAAGTCATGGAGAAATACAGGCTACTGCATATTCAGCTTCAATACCGGTATTAAAAGGATTAACAGCCAATCCGGTATTGCGTATTGCATTGTCCATTCCTGTGGGAAATAGAGAGCAGCAGCTTAGAAAATTGCATTGCAGCTTAAATGCAACCGCCATTAAAAATATTGAAAAGATAGAGGTATATCTTACCGGTGCCGAACCATTCTCAACAATAAATAAAATTGCAAGCATCAATCCTTCTTCATCAGCATTTGATATTCCTGTAACAATAAATCAACAGCCGGGCATTCAGTTTATCTGGTTTAGCATCGGTTTAAAAAATGATGCAGATATAAATGGTATGGTTGAATTGCACTGTAAAAAAATAATTGATGCGAATGGTAAGGCACTTTTAGTAAAGGAAAGCAATTCAAATTTTAGTAAACGAATTGGTGTGACGATAAGAAAAGCCGGTGATGAAAATGTAAATACCTATCGCATACCGGGCATTGCAACAACCGACAAGAAGACCTTGGTCTCTGTATATGATATCCGTTACAATAATTCAAAAGACCTGCCTGAAGATATTGATGTAGGCATGAGCCGCAGCGTGGATGGCGGACAGACCTGGGAATCCATGAAAGTGATTATGGATATGGGTGCACCACATGCAAATAATGGCATCGGGGATCCTGCGGTTTTATTTGATCCTGTAACAAAAAAGTTATGGGTGGCTGCATTGTGGAGCAAAGGCAATCATTCCATTGCCGGTTCAATCGGCGGACTGTCGCCTGATTCCACCGGGCAATTTGTTTTGGTAAACAGCAGTGATGATGGATTAACCTGGTCATCTCCCATTAATATAACTGCACAGATAAAAAACCCGGAATGGAAAATATTTTTCCAGGGGCCCGGAAGTGGTATTGCAATGAAAGATGGTAAACTCGTTTTTGCAGCACAATACTGGGACGAAAAGAAAATGCCTTACTCAACAATTATTTACAGCGAAGATCATGGCAGTTCCTGGAAAGGAAAAATTGCGGGGCCAAAATCAAATACAACAGAAAGTCAGGTGGTGGAAACAACTGCTGGTACATTGATGTTGAACATGCGGGACAACCGCGGTGCATTCAGAAGCGTAGCCACTACAAATAATTTGGGAGCCACCTGGACAGAACATCCTACTTCTTACAATGCATTACCCGATCCGGTTTGCATGGGGAGCTTAATAAAAGCAACAATGAAAGTAAAAGGAGTTATGAAAGACGTTTTGTTTTTCAGCAACGCCAATACTTCATCAGGCAGATATAATATTACCATCAAAGCAAGTCTTGATTTAGGTGGAACATGGTCGCCTGCAAATCAACTGTTGATTGATGAGCGGCCTTGCTATGGCTATTCTTCATTAACAAAAGTAGACAACAATACAATCGGTATTTTATATGAAGGTTCTAAAGATTTGTATTATGTAAATATTCCTGTTGCAAGTATAATAAAATAGAAATGAAATGAAATGGGAAGGTTTTTTTCAAAAGGCTGGGTATGTGCAATTATTTTAACGCTTTTCACTACAGCATGTTTTGCACAAACACCAAAAATAAAAATTGCCTGTATTGGTAACTCCATTACAGCAGGTCACCTGTTGAATGATGCTTCCCATGAATCTTATCCTGCTCAGTTACAAAAATTATGCGGCGACAGATACGAAGTAAAAAATTTTGGTTATAGCGGCGCCACGCTTTTAAAAAAAGGGCATAAGCCTTATTATAAAACGGCGGAATTTGCTGCTGCACTTTATTTTAAGCCGGATATTGCTATAATTCATTTAGGATTGAATGATACCGACCCACGTAACTGGCCAAATTACAAGGATGAATTTGCTGCCAATTATTCCTGGCTGATTGATACACTGCGTCAGGCAAATCCTTCTGTAAAAATATTTATCTGCAGACTGAGTCCCATTTTTAGCGGGCATCCACGATTTAAATCGGGTACCAGGGATTGGTACTGGCAGATACAGGAAGAGATTCCACAAATTGCAAAAGCAAACGGAACCGCGATAATTGATTTGTACAAACCCCTGCACAGCCGCCCCGATCTGTTCGCAGATAATTTGCATCCTAATGCAGAAGGAGCAAGCATTATTACCCGAACAGTTTACCAGAAGATCACCGGTGAATATGATGGTTTGTCAATGCCTTCTTTCTTTAGTGATAATATGGTTTTGCAAAGACAACAACCGATTTACTTTTATGGAAAGGCAAATGCCAGTACAAGAGTAGAAATAAATTTTAATCTGCAGAAACGAAAAACGGTTGCTGATGAAAATGGCAACTGGAAATTTTTATTCCCTGCATTGCACTCAGGTGGCCCCTATAAAGTAGAAATAAAAAACGGGCTGAGGGATATCAATTTTAAAAATATTTTAATTGGCGATGTATGGTTATGCTCCGGCCAGTCTAATATGGCATTTGAATTAAAGAATGCAATCAATGCACTATCTGCAATATTGCAGGCATCTACAAACAAAAATTTACGGTTGCTTAAATATAATCAACTGGCAGAAACCAATAATGTTTCCTGGGATTCATCAACGCTGGATAAAATAAACAAGCTGCATTATTTTTCCGGCACATGGAACAATGCAGATGCAAATACAGCAGCAGATTTTTCTGCAGTTGCTATTTTCTTTGCCAACAAAATTGCTGTAGATGAAAATATTCCTGTTGGTTTAATTCAGGTGGCTGTGGGTGGCTCTCCCATCGAATCATGGATAAGCCGTTATGCGATCGAGCAGGACGAGCAATTGATAGATATGTTGAATTGGCGTAAGTCAGATTTTTTTATGCCCTGGGTTCGTGAAAGAGCTGATATGAATTTGAAAAATTCAGCCAATCCAAATCAGCGGCATCCCTATGACCCTGCTTACAATTTTGAGTCGGCTATAGATTCATTATCTCAATTCCCTGTTAAAGGTGTGTTGTGGTACCAGGGGGAAAGTAATGTTCACAATGCAGAAACTTATCCCAATTTATTTAAAACCATGGTTACCGACTGGCGAAAAAACTGGGGTGCTGATTTGCCGTTTTATTTTGTACAGTTGTCTTCTATTGATCGTCCATCATGGCCTTATTTCCGGGAGATGCAATTCAAACTGCAACAATCGGTGCCCAATGTTTATATGGCGGTAAGTTCGGATCTGGGCGACTCTCTGGATGTTCACCCAAAACAAAAAAAGGAAGTTGGAGAACGGTTGGCATTACTGGCTGAAAAATATTCATACAAAAAAGGTATTGCTGCATCAGGCCCGGTTTTGCATTCGGCAATAAAACAGGGAAAAGATATTATCCTTGAATTTACATCTGCAAAAAAAATAGCAACAGCAGGTAAACTGCCTTTAACCGGTTTTGAATTGGTGAATTATAAAGGAATATTTATTCCTGTCCAGGGAATAATCAGTAATAACAAAATTAGGTTACCAATACCCGGTAACGAAAAAATTATACGAGTTGTATATGGCTGGGAACCTTTTACAAGAGCCAATCTTGTTAATGAAGCCGGTTTGCCTGCATCTACATTTTCAATATCAATAAACACAAAAGAAAAATGAATTACACAAATGAAGAACTTATAGCATTAAAAGAATTTTACAGCAACCAGTTACTGAATGACACCGTTCCTTTTTGGTTTCCCCGGTCTTATGATAATGAGCATGGTGGCTTTTTATTGATGAGAGATGCCGACGGAACTTTGATTGATGATGATAAGGCTGTCTGGATACAGGGCAGGGCTACATGGATGTTAGCAACCTTGTATAACACAGTTGAAAAAAAGCAGGAGTGGCTCGACGGCGCTAAACTTGGATATGATTTTTTAAATAACCATTGCTTTGATAAAGATGGGCAAATGTTTTTTCATGTGATGAGAGATGGAAGGCCCTTCCGCAAAAGAAGATATTTTTTCTCTGAAACATTTTATGTGATTGCCGCTGCTGCCTACGCAAAAGCAAGCGGTGATAAAGAGGCAGCGGACAAAGCCCGGTTTGTTTTTGGTAAATGTATTGAGTATGCGACCAAAACGGGGTTGCTGCAACCGAAATTTACCGGCAACAGACCGGCGAAGGGAATCGGTGTGCCAATGATTATGATGAATACAGCACAGCAATTAAGAGAAACCATTGGCGAAGAAAGATGCGATGAATGGATAACGAAATGGATTGCAGAAATAGAAAGGGATTTTGTGAAAGATGATATTAAGTGTGTGATGGAACAGGTGACGCCGGATGGCGGCATCATTGATCATATTGACGGAAGAACATTAAACCCCGGCCACGCCATGGAAGGAGCATGGTTTATTCTGCATGAAGCAAAATACAGGAACAACGACAAGCACCTGATTGAACTAGGTTGTAAAATGCTTGACTATATGTGGGAACGGGGATGGGATAAAGAGCATGGCGGCGTTTTATATTTCAGAGATGTTTATAACAAACCGGTTCAGGAATACTGGCAGGATATGAAATTCTGGTGGCCACATAATGAAGTGATCATTGCCACACTGCTTGCCTATTTAATGACGGGTAATGAAAAATATGCTGCAATGCACAAACAGGTACATGAATATGCTTACAAACATTTTCATGACAAGGAAAATGGAGAATGGTTTGGCTATCTTCACCATAATGGAACCATTGCTCAAACAGCGAAAGGAAATTTATACAAAGGACCTTTTCATTTACCACGACAGGAATGGTATTGCAGTCAAATTTTGAAAGAACATTTAAATAAATAAACGTTTACTTATTCACCAGAATTAAAAAAAGTATGAAATGAAATTTAAAAAAATAATGTTAATAGAGCTTATGTTACTCCCGGTAATTTTAATGGCACAAAAATCTGTTATTATTCCGCAGCCTGTAAGTCTGCAGTTTACTGCTGGAAATTTTATTATTGATAACAATACAGCAATAAAGTTTAATAAAACAGATAAAGCATTGCAGGAAGCAGCTGTATTTTTTAAATTGGCCATTAAAAATATCAGCGGCCTAGAATTGCTAAACAATACTGTAAATAATAAAACAATTCAATTGCAGCTGATCAACAATGTTGAGCTGGGCGATGAGGGGTATCTCTTACATATCAGTTCTGCATCAATTGAAATTTCTGCCAATAAAAAATCCGGTATTATTTATGGTATGCAATCGCTGTTTCAAATACTGCCTGTGATACGAACGAATGCTGCATTAAGCATTCCCTGCATGGAAGTAAAAGATTACCCCCGTTTTAAATGGCGGGGCATGCACCTGGATGTAAGCCGTCATTTCTTTGGGCCTGAATTTGTGAAGGAGTATATCAATTTACTGTCATCATACAAGATGAATACATTTCACTGGCATTTGGTGGATGACCAGGGCTGGCGGATTGAAATAAAAAAATATCCGCGGCTTACAAAAGTTGGGGCATGGCGTGTTGATGAAACAGATAAAGTTTGGGGCGACAGGCCGCAGGCAAAAGAAGGAGAAGCGGCTACTTATGGGGGCTACTACACGCAGGAACAAATAAAAGATATTATAAAATATGCGGCAGAGCGGAATGTTACCATTGTACCGGAGATAGAAATGCCCGGCCATGTGGCATCCGCCATTGCTTCCTATCCTGCGCTAAGTTGCGCACAACAACCACAACTGCCTTTAACCGGTGGCGATTACACAAATATGTCTTCTAATTATTGTGCAGGTAACGATAGCGTGTTTTTGTTTTTGCAAAATGTATTAACCGAAGTCATTAATTTATTTCCATCAAAATATATTCATATTGGCGGCGATGAGGTTGACAAAGGGCCGTGGAAAAAATGTCCGCGTTGCCAGGCAAGAATAAAAGCCGAAGGACTGAAAAATGAAGATGAACTGCAGAGTTATTTTGTAAAACGCATTGAGAAATTTATTGTGAGTAAAGGGAGAAAAATGATTGGCTGGGATGAAATACTGGAAGGCGGACTTGCACCTGAAGCGACCGTGATGAGCTGGCGTGGTGAAACTGGTGGCATTCAAGCTGCAAAGATGGGGCATGATGTGGTGATGACACCCGGTTCGCCACTTTATTTTGATCATTATCAGGCTGGTCCGGAAGGGGAGCCACTGGCCATTGGCGGAATGAACACGCTGAAAAAAGTGTATGATTATGAACCGGTATCTAATGAATTAGATGCAACCCAAGCAAAATTTATTTTGGGGGCACAAGCAAACCTCTGGGCAGAGTTCATCACTAAAACAGAGCAGGTAGAATATATGGTGTTGCCCCGTATGCTTGCACTGGCAGAGGTTTTATGGAGCCCAAAGGAAACTAGAGAGTGGCAAAATTTTAATGAGCGGTTGCAAACGCAATTTAAAGCATTTGAACAGAAAGGTTTGCACTATTGTGAAGGCAACTTTATTGTTGCTATAAAACCTGTTTCTGAAAATGGAAAATTAAGTATGGGTCTTTCTACAGAAGCATTGAATGGAGAAATTTATTACAGCACTGATGGAAGCCTGCCAACAAAGGGAAGTTTAAAATATACAGGACCGGTTTCCATTACTTCATCAACAACCATTAAAGCAGTAACGGTTTTACATGGTAAAGTAATGGGATTAAAACCTGCTGAACAATCTTTTGTAATGCACAAAGCCATTGGTAAAAATGTAACATATACCAACCCGGTAAGTAAATATTATATGGCAGATGGCCCTAACTCTTTAACCGATGGTGTAAGAGGAACGAATGCGGTTGGAAAATACTGGCATGGCTTTTCAGAAAAGGATATGATTGCCAGCTTAGATTTAGGAGAAGTAAGAAATATAAGTACCATTTCATTGGGTTGCCTGCAACATTACAGCGACTGGATCTTTATGCCTTCGTCGGTGCAGTTTGAAATATCTATGGATGGAAAAATATTTACAGAACTGCAAACGGTAAACAATACTATTTCTGTTGAGGACAGAAATGCAACTATTAAAGATTTTACTGCGACATTCCCGGGGCAGAACGCAAGGTTTATCCGTGTTACGGCAATGAATACGGTTTGTCCCAAAGGCCATCCCGGCGAAGGGAAACCGGCATGGATATTTGCGGATGAAATAATTGTGAACTAAAATGAAACTGTAAAAGCTGTTTTAATTAAAGAAAATTAAATTTTTAATCGTTTTTTCTTTGTCAGTTTTCTTCATGCAGTTCCTTTGTGGGCTGCAATATGATCAGTTTTGTCGCTCTTTATTTCATATTGAGGGTCGTCGCTGCTGGCATGGTGTGTATAACCTTTTTAATTGAAATCGGAATGATGTATTTTGATAAAAGTTCCTTATGCACGGCCTGCTTCTAAATTCCAGGAAACATGATCGCTTGTTTTAAATAATCTTTTCATAATAATGTCTTTAGATTTTTAAAAAAAAATGGAAAAACAAAGTTCTGAATAGTTTTATTCATTGTAGCCAGATTAAAATATCGCTTATGAAAAATATTTTATGGTTGTTAATACTGAATTGTTTCAATAGCCTGTCGCAACAGCGGCCTAACATTGTTATCATCATTTCTGACGATCATGCATACCAGGCCATCAGTGCTTATGGCAGCAAGTTGATGCAGACTCCGGGCATTGACCGCATTGCTAAAGAAGGTGTGCTGTTTAAAAAAGCATATGTTACCAATTCAATCTGCGGACCCAGCCGTGCAACAATAATCACAGGTAAGTACAGTCATAAAAATGGCTTTAAAGACAATGAGCATTCCAGCTTTGATGGTTCTCAAAATACATTTATAAAAGAATTGACCAAAGCAGGTTATCAAACTGCATGGATTGGAAAATGGCATTTGGAAACGAAGCCACAGGGGTTTAGTTATTGGCAGGTATTGCCGGGACAGGGCAGTTATTACAATCCCGATTTTTTAATGATGGATGGAAGTGAAAAAAGAATTGAGGGCTATGCGTCCAATGTAATAGAGGATGTTTCAGAAAACTGGTTAGACAAACGGGATGTTACAAAACCTTTTTGTTTAGTGATTGGCCACAAAGCCACTCACCGTACCTGGATGCCGGATACGGCTGATCTTGGGATGTATGATAATATAAATTTTCCATTACCGCATAATTTTTATGATGACTACGCCGGCAGGCAGGCAGCGGCTGTGCAGGATATGACTATAGCCAAAACAATGATACTGGGTTACGATTTAAAAATGTTTGTCAATGACGAGGAAGAGAACAAGGAGGGCAGTATCAAGAGAATGAATGCAGCTCAGCGGTCAGCGTTTGATGCATACTACAAAAAAATCTATAATAATTTTAAATCACTCAACTTGTCGGGCAATGCACTTACCGAATGGAAATACCAAAGGTATATGAAGGATTATTTAAGCACCGCAGTATCATTAGATAGAAATATTGGACGCACATTGGATTATCTTGATAAAAATAATTTAACTAAAAATACTATTGTTATTTATCTATCCGACCAGGGATTTTATATGGGTGAGCATGGTTGGTTTGATAAGCGATGGATGTATGAAGAATCTTTCCGGACGCCAATGATAATGCGGTATCCGGGTGTTATAAAACCCGGCAGTGTTAATAATAGCCTGGTGATGAACCTTGATATAGCACCAACAGTGCTGGAAGCAGCTGGTGTAAACATTCCGGCTGATATGCAGGGAGAATCTTTTCTGCCCTTAGTGAAAAATAACAATATAAAAGGCAGGAGTGCACTCTATTATCATTATTACGAAAATGGCGAACATTCCGTATCACCGCATTTTGGCATTAAAACTAAACGGTATAAACTTATCCGTTTTTACAAAAGAGTAAGCAATTGGGAATTGTACGATCTTTATAAAGACCCGAAGGAAATGAAAAACCTGATTGATGAAAGGAAATATCAAAAACAAAAAGTAAAACTTAAAAACGAATTGTTGCAATTGATAAAAAAATATGATGATACCGAAGCGGAAGAAATTTTTAATCAGCCCTTGCAGGGCAGGTAATTATTTTTTATGAAAAGTGGAAAATACAGTTTTATACTTTCTCTTTTACTGCTAAAGTTAGCATCGGCAGCTCAGATACGCTTGCCGCAATATCCTGACAGCATTTTCTCTACCTATTATCAGCAACGGGTTACTCTTTTTAGCTTATTACCAAAATCAAATCACAATATTATTTTTATTGGCAACAGTATTACCGATGGTGGCGAATGGAGTGAAATGTTTAATGATTTGCAAATTAAGAACAGGGGAATAAGTGGAGATATTTCCGCAGGTGTGTTAAACCGCTTAGATGAAATAGCTAAAAGGAAACCGGACAAAGTTTTTTTAATGATTGGTGTAAATGATCTGGCAAGAGGAATTTCTGCTGATAGTGTTATTAAGAATATTTTATTAATTGCGTCTTATTTAAGGCAGCAAACACCGGCTACCAAATTATTTACACAAAGTATTTTACCTGTTAATGATATCTACAATAAGTTTCAGGGCCATACCAATAAAGCAAAGCAGATAACAGAAGTGAATGATGCTTTAAGCAAAAATGCACCAGCATATCATTTTACTTATATCGATTTATACAGTTCTTTTTGCAATAACGAAGGAAAGCTGAAACCGGAACTTAGTAATGATGGCCTGCATCTGAAAGGGGAGGGTTATTTGTTATGGAAGCATCTCGTATTTTCTTATGTATATGATTTGCAAGAAAAGGTTTCCCTTTTGCCACAGCCCCAACAGCTAAATTGGAACCAGGGAACTTTTAAATTATATAATTGCAAAGAGATAAGGATTGCCCATGACAGTTTGCAGAATGAAGCATTTCGTTTGCAGCTATACCTGGCTGATAAGGGATGGCAGGCTTCAATTGGTAAGAAAGAAAAGACCAGTGAGCCGGTTATTGAATTACGGATTGAGAAAATGAATGCACCCTTGCTACAAAGCGAAGCGTATAAGCTGGAAGTAAATGAAAATAGAATTTTGATTTCAGCTAATTCGCTTCATGGCATTTTTAATGGCATACAAACTCTGAAGCAACTGATGAGAGATGGCACCATGATTGATGCTTGTGAAATTACTGACTGGCCTGCTTTTTCCTGGAGAGGTTTTATGGTTGATGTAGGCAGAAATTATCAATCTGTCAAACAATTGAAACAACAGATTGATGTTATGGCTGCATATAAGCTGAACATCTTTCATTTTCATTTAACGGAAGATATTGCATGGCGGTTGCAAAGCAAACAATATCTGCAACTGACGGAAAGTAAAAATATGTTGCGTAATCCAGGAGAATATTATTCAATGGAAGATATGAAGGAACTGATACAATATTGTAAGGATAGATATATCATGTTGGTTCCTGAAATTGATATGCCCGGTCACAGCGCTGCCTTTAAGAGAGCAATGGGAGTAGATATGCAAAGCGAAGAAGGAGTTACAATCTGTAAAAATATTTTAACGGAACTATGTACTGAACTGAACTTGCCTTATATCCACATTGGCGGCGATGAAGTAAAGATTACCAATAAAGAATTTCTGCCTCAAATGATAGCTCATGTAAAATCATTGGGCAAAAAAGTTATGGCCTGGGATCCCGGTGGTAATGTACCCGAAGGCACAATCCTGCAAATGTGGAATGGAAATTCAAAACCGAAACCAACCTATCCTGCTATTGATTCGAGACATTTATACTTGAATCATTTTGATTCATTTGACGGAGTGGTAACAACATTCAATCATCAAATTGATGATGTAAAAGCAGGGGATGAAAACAGGCTGGGGTCCATTTTATGTAACTGGCCCGATAGAAGAGTGAGTAAAGAAGAAGATTTAATTTCCATGAATGCTGTCTATTCTGTGATGCTCAGTTTTGCTGAAAGATGCTGGCAGGGCGGTGGCTGGAAAAATTATTTATCTGACTTTGGAGTACCCGGAACAGAGCGTTACACTATGTTTGTGAAATTTGAAAATCGTTTACTGGATCATAAACTAGAGTATTTTGCAAACAAACCATTTCCCTATTTCAAACAAAGCGATATTGAATGGAAACTCATTGGCCCTTTTGTTAATAAAGGAAAAACGGCAACTTCCTTTTCGCCCGAAACAATAAAGTTTTTAGATACTTTTCAATTAAAAAATTATCCATCAGTCTTTGGTGCAACTATCTGGTTGCGGCATTTTTGGCATCCCATGATTAGTTCTCATTTGCAAGATCCAAAAGAGAATACTACTTGGTATGCCACAAGAAAGATATGGGCTGATGAAGACGGCGAAAAAGATTTCTGGATCGGCTTTAATAATTTTTCCAGGTCAACCGCAACTGATGAACCGCCCGCTGGCGCATGGGATGCCCGGAACACTGCGGTTTGGGTAAATGGAAAATTAATTGAACCGCCTCATTGGAAACATGGCGGACAAAAAGGCGATAGTGAAACACCTTTGACAGATGAAGGGTATGAGTATCGTTCTCCAACAAAAATATATCTGCAAAAAGGTTGGAATACAATTTTAATAAAAGCACCGGTTGCAGGGTTTAAAGGCGTTGACTGGCAAAACCCTGTTAAGTGGATGTTTACGTTTATTCAACTATAAATAAAATATAAAATGATGATTGAAACAGTTTTAATAAAATAGCCGGTGATTTTTGAAAAAATACCCGCGAGGATATTTACTGATTCGCATCAGGCTTCTATTTTTATTCCTAATGAAATTGCTGAGTTAATCCAATAAAAAAATAAGGATGGCAAACATTGTGTGCTCGGCCTCGCTACTGGATCCACGCCTAAATTCATCTATAAAGAACTGGTGCGGCTTCATAAAGAAGAAGGGTTAAGTTTTAAAAATGTTTACTCATTTAACCTGGATGAATATTATCCAATGAAGGCGGATTCGCTGCACAGCTACGTAAGGTTCATGAAAGAACAACTATTTGATCAAGTTGACATTCCTGATGGGAATTATTTTATTTCTTATGGAACAATCCCACCGGAAGAAGTAAAAGATTTTTGTTTTGGTTATGAACAAAAGATAGAAAAATTAGGAGGGCTGGATTTCCAATTACTGGGTATTGGCGGCAACGGGCATTTCGGTTTTAATGAACCAGGCTCAATGTTAAATTCAGGAACCAGATTAATGATGCTTGACCATGCTATAAGAGTTGCTGCGGCATCAGAATTTGGGGGCAGTTGGCAAAAGTTCCAAAGAAGGCTATAACACTTGGAATTAAAAAAATATTGCAGGCAAAACGAATAGTATTGCTGGCCTGGGGCGAGAAAAAGGCCGCAATTCTCAAAAATGCAATAGAGGGACCGGTTAATGAAATGCTGCCTGCCTCTTATTTGCAAACACATAACATCATACTTTTTATTATTGATGAAGGAGCTGCATCAGAATTAGCCCGTGTTAAATCCCCTTGGGTGTTTCAAGATGTTTTGTGGGACATCCATTTGATAAAAAAAGCAGTTACTATTTTATCATTAACAATAAATAAGCCTTTTCTTAAATTAACCAACAAGGATTATAATGATAATGGGTTAAGCGACTTACTGTCTCAATATGGACAAGCTTATGATATTAATATAGAAGTTTTCAATCAGTTGCAACATACTATTACAGGCTGGCCGGGAGGCAAGCCCGGAGCGGATGATGAGTGCCGGCCTGAAAGGGCAACGCCTGAAAAAAAGAAGTGCCTCATTTTCAGTCCACACCCAGATGATGATATAATTTCCATGGGTGGAACTTTTCAGCGGTTGGTTGCCCAGAGACATGATGTGCATGTGGCTTATCAAACATCGGGTAATATAGCAGTAGCCGATGATGAAGCGATAAGGTTTATCGACTACGCCATTGATTTCAATAATAAATTTCATAAAGGACCAAATGAAGCTATTCAGGTATACGCTGAGGCAATTTTTTTTAGGTAATAAAAAAGACTGTGACATAGATTCCGAACAGGTCCGGTTTGTAAAAGGGTTGATCAGCCGAAGCGAAGCAAAAGCCACTTGCAGGTATGTAGGAATACCTGATGAGAATGTCCATTTTCTGGATCTGCCGTTTTATGAAACCGGCAGGATTGAAAAAGATACGATTGGTGAGCAGGATATTTTGATTGTTCAACAATTGACTGAAAAGATAAAACCACATCAAATTTTTGCAGCAGGTGACCTGGCCGATCCGCATGGTACACATAAGGTTTGTCTGGATGCAATATTTGAAGCCGTACTGAAAATAAAAGATAAAGAATTTATGAAGGATTGCTGGATTTGGTTGTAGCGGGGTGCATGGGCAGAATGGGAGATTCATGGAATTGAGATGGCTGTACCTATGAGTCCCAACCAGGTTTTACAAAAACGCTTTGGTATTTTCAAACACCAGTCGCAGAATGATGGTGTAGTTTTTCAAGGAACAGACTCTAGGGAATTTTGGCAAAGAGCGAAAGAAAGAAACAAAGCCAATGCTGCCTTGTATAATAAACTGGGTTTAGCAGAATATGAAGCGATGAAAGCATTTGTAAGATGGGAGGCACCTTTGTCTTGCATAAATTGTTAAAAATCTAAAGGAAAATAAATTTTTAAAGCAATACAAGTAATATTGCTATCATAATATCTTAAAAACAGTGCATAGAAGAAATTTTATAAAATCAACATTTGGTATAGCAACTATTCTCCCCTTTTCAAAATCCTTTGATAACTTATATTCATTTTCACATTCAAAATTTGAAGTTGAGAATCTTGTAATTGGCTCTGGGTATGGCGGTGCTGTTGCTGCCCTCAGGCTTACTGAGGCGGGCAAAAAAGTTACTATGGTTGAGATGGGGCTTGATTGGGGGAAAAATATGGGGCAGTATAAGCCATTTTCAAATATGATATTTCCTAAAAATAATTCAACGTGGCTGCACAAATCAACTGTTGCTCCTATAATGAATTTCACCAATTTCAATAAAAAATTTACAGGAGTCTTGGATCGAATGGATTTTGAAAACATAAAAATCTATGCAGGCCGGGGGGTTGGGGGCGGGTCTTTGGTAAACGGGGGAATGGCAGTGCAACCAAACAGAGATTATTTTCAGGAAATACTTCCTGAATTGGATGCCAATAAATTTTGGGAATATTATTTTCCTTTGGCCAAACATGAGTTGCTTGTAAATCAAATACATGATGAGTATTACCAAAAATCAAAATACTATAAATTTTCCAGGGTGGGCGAAGCTGAGGCTCATCATGCAGGTTTTAAAACTGTAAAAGTGCCAAATGTGTATAGTTTTGATTACATGGAAAAGGAAGAAAAAGGGATAGTACCAAAATCAGCTTTAAATGGCGAAGTTATTTACGGAAATAATTATGGAAAAAATAGCTTGGACAAAACTTATCTACAAAAGGCACTTAGTACCGGCCTGCTAACTATATATGATTTGCATAAGGTTACAGCAATTAAGAAGGACAATAATGGAGGTTATATTGTTAAGATTGATGTTATTGATGTGAGTGGAAATATTGTCGAACAAAAAACATTTTATTGCAAAAGACTTTTTCTAAATGCTGGTAGTATTGGCTCTACAAAACTATTACTGACAGCAAAACATAATAATGATTTACCTGATTTGAATGAGTGGGTAGGAAAACTTTGGGGCAATAATGGAAATATAATGTGTGGCCGGAATATGGTTAATACAATATTTAACAAGGTAGACAGAAAATCATTTAATTCATTTTTAGGTGTAGGTACAAATGCTAAACAATCTGCAATACCAGTGGCAGGAATAGACAACTGGAATGACAAGCTACATTGCTTTTTTGCTGAAATATCACCCCTGCCGATGAATCTAGAAGTTTATACTGCCCTCTACCTGCTAATTAATAGAATACCTTTATTAAGTTCAATAAGTTACAATAGTTTAAGTAATGATATAGACGTTAATTGGACACAAGAGCATAGTTTGCAACCCCTGACCAATGCAAAATATTTCGTAAAAGCATTAAATAAGGCAAATGGTGGAACAAGAGCTGGACTTCTTTTTAATGGTGGATTTGGAGCAGATATTTGTTATCATCCTCTAGGAGGAATTGTCTTAGGTAAAGCAACAGACAATTTTGGCAGAGTAAATGGATATGAACATTTATTTGTAACTGACGGATCTCTTATTCCTGGAACAATAGGTGTAAACCCTTTTTTAACTATTACTGCAATAGCTGAATATTGTATTGAAAACATTTTAAAAATAGATTTTTAAAATTGAATTTTTCATATAAATTGATGTATTCTAAAATGCTTTGATATTTCTGCTGCCCTTGTACAATAAACTGAGTTTTGCAGAGTATGAGACAAGAGAGGTATTTGTCAAGTTCAAGAATTAGTTTTTAACAGACCAGTAATTAATGAAACGAAACTCTTTTTGCCGAGTTCGTTTGCATAATATTGATTTTCAGCTTTAAAAATAACATTTTTTAAAATTATTTTACTTAATAGCTGATATTTGTTTAATCAAGAATACAATGTCTTACAACGATCTCCTGCCTGCAAATTAATTATATATTTAGTATAGGATTTTTTACAGATTTCTTTCAAGGCATTAAGGAAAATGTTCGAAATTTGTCCAGCTCTCCCGACACACTAAATCTCTACATTTGTAGAGATTTTTTTATGTCCCATTTCGTATACATATTGCAAAGCAAAAAAGATAACCAAT
Organism: Chitinophagales bacterium; assembly: GCA_038205215.1. Classification (GTDB taxonomy): domain Bacteria; phylum Bacteroidota; class Bacteroidia; order Chitinophagales; family Chitinophagaceae; genus Ferruginibacter. The sequence continues at coordinate 25,669 of JBBRCB010000001.1, forward strand.
ACTATATTGGCGAAACCGCAGATGTTGAAGCAAGATTATTATTTCATAATTCAGGCAGGCAACGCTCTACAAAGAATCGAATTCCTTTCATTATGATTCTGACAGAACAATTTGAAACCAGAACTGCTGCTTTGCGAAGAGAGAAACAAATTAAAAGTTGGAAAGGAGCTGCGGCGTTTAAAAAATTAATTTCGGGAATGTAGCCCCGCTTGCAGCGGGGCACAGGTCTGGGGGCCGTGGGGTCGTCCCGCCATCGGCGGGAAATCTTTTCATCCCGACTTCACAAGACAAACAGGAATTATCCTGGTTTGTCGTGTTTTTATTTTCTGCATATCAAAAAACATTAAATAGTCGGTTAGTAATCCGGCTACAGTTAGATTGGCAATTTTTGCTGACTCTTTAACCAAACACTGTTATTGTATTTAGTTTAATATATTCTATTTTTTTGTTGAATTTCTTTCTATTAATCTTAAATTGAGTATGCTTTGTCTAACAGAAAATGGTGCCTTTTTTTTCCATCAATTTAAATTATATCGCAGCAGCTTCTCTGCCTATTTCATAAGCGGGTTGCGTAATGGTAGTCATTGATGGGTTGAGCGTTGAATCAAAATTTGTAACCGGAACCAGTATTATAGTTGACGGCGGATTCACGAGTTATTCAGGTGTATAAAATAAATAAGGAAATGACAGGAAATACAATTTACAAATTACAACAAACCATGCGTTGGTTTGGACCTGGTGACCCGGTAAGTTTAAATGATATCCGACAGGCCGGATGCTCGGGCGTAGTTACCGCGTTGCATCATTTGCCTAATGGCGAAGTATGGACAGTAAGTGAAATACAAAAAAGGAAAGTGGAAATAACTACTGCCGGTTTGCAATGGCATGTGGTGGAGAGCGTACCGGTGCATGAAGATATAAAAATACAACGGGGCAATTACCAACTATATATTGAACGCTATAAACAAAGCATGTACAATTTAGCAGCTTGTGGAATTCAGGTAATTACCTACAATTTTATGCCTGTACTGGATTGGACAAGAACCGATTTAAGTTATGAAGTAGCAGATGGAAGTAAAGCACTGCGTTTTGAGAAAGCAGCATTGGCAGCTTTTGATATGTTTATGTTGAAAAGAAAAAATGCTGAAACGGATTATTCCGCAGCGGAATTAAAAAATGCCACTGAGCTTTTTTTAACGATGAACGAAAAGCAAAAGCAACTGCTTCAAAGAAATATTATTGCAGGGTTGCCCGGCAGCGAAGAAAGTTTTACCCTGGAAAAATTTCAGCTAGCATTGGATGCTTATGACGGTATTGACGAAAATAAATTACGTAGTCATTTGATTTATTTCCTGCAACAAATTATTCCTGTGGCAGATGAAGTGGGGATTAAAATGGCTATACATCCGGATGATCCTCCTTTTGCAATATTTAGTTTACCACGTGTGGTTAAAACAGGTGTAGATGTAAACAAACTTATTGATGCAATTCCTTCATTAAATAACGGACTCTGCTTTTGTACCGGCTCATATGGGGTAAGGCCAGATAACGATTTGCCGGAAATGATTAAGTCATTCGGCGACAGGATACATTTTTTACACCTTCGTTCTACCAGGCGCAATGGCGACGGAGATTTTTACGAAGACAATCATTTGGAAGGTGACGTAGATATGTATGCTGTGATGAAAAATATGGTGGAGCTGATGCAGCGCCGAAAAATAAATTTACCGATGCGTCCTGATCACGGTCACCAGATGCTGGATGATTTGAAAAAGAAAACTAATCCTGGCTATGCTGCAATTGGCAGATTGAGAGGGTTGGCCGAACTAAGAGGTTTGGAAATGGGAATCAGGGAAAATGTTATTCAGAAATTTACAGATTGGTGATTGATGGGATTTTTTTATGGAATAGTTATTTATAAATTAATTTATCGCAGCAGATGTCAACCAGGATTACTATTATGGACCTAGCGAAGATTTTGTGAATATCCGTTTCTACGGTTTCCAGAGCTTTAAATGATAAGGGGGAAATAAGTGCTGACTTAACGAAGCGGGTTCAGACTTTAGCTAAAAAACTGCAGTATCAACCCAACCCTTTTGCTCCTGGTGTTCGTTCAAAAAAATCTAAAACTATTGCTGTAATCATTCCTGATATTGCTAACTATTTTTTTGCACTGGCCTTAAAGGGTATTGAAGAAGCTTCCAATGAATATGGTTATCATGTGTAAATTTACCAGACCTTCGAAAGGTTGGCTGTAGAAATTGATTTATTTTATCACCTAAAAGATGGCAGGGTTGATGGCGTTTTAGTTTCGCCCGCTGCGGAAAATGATAATATAGCTCAGCATTTTGAAGAATTGAATCAGCAATTGCCTGTAGTATATTTTGATAGGTATCCGATCGGGACCAGTTTCGAAAACACCTCCTGCAATGATTTCGAAGCTGGGCATATTGCTGCAAAACATTTGTTGGAAGGAGGGTCCAGCCGAATTGGATTTGTGGGCATCTCAGAAAGTTTATCAGTAACCAGTTTAAGATTAAAAGGGTATAAAAACGCTTTGAAAGAAAATGGAATAAAGTTGCAAAACTCTTTGATCATATTATCACAAAACGAATCGATAATTTACCAGCGCACTGTTTCATTATCAAAAAAAGAAAGGCCACCAACAGCATTCTTCTCTTCTCATGAGAGTTATGCCTGCCAGGTTTACTCAGCTTGTAAAAATTTTAATATTAATATCCCTGATGAGATCAGGCTAATTAGCTTTGCTCATTATCCAGCATCAGCGTTTTTAAATCCTGGTTTATCAACGATTACCCAGTCTGCCTATGAATTAGGTAGAAATGCCGCTCTCAAATTAATTAAAAAGCTACCTGGCAATAAGGTTAAATTAAATGTCAATACTAAAAAATTGCCGTGCAAATTTACTTTCAGAAGTTCGTCGGTTGGCTAGGGGATTACTACCTAAAGTTGTTGGATTTTAAAAAATGATTAATTCAAACTAAGTTAGGGCGGTACAGTAACAGATTTTCATCTTAAGGTATTTAACGGATATCGACGGCTTGCAGTTGAAGCGCAAGATTACTATTGGGCTCCCTAATGGCAACTTTTTTAGAATTACTGCAATAACTTTTTCATTGAATAATCGCATGACCCCCAGGTTTTACTGATGATTTTGACGATACTGAACTTTTTTAACTGCAATTGGTATTGATGATAGTTATTCAAAGACACGATCACAATCCAAGCACTTTATTCCTTGCAATTAAACATGCGCCAATTACGCCCGCTTTTTCTCCAAGCTTCGATAACCTCAATTGGGTATCTGTATTAACGAGGCTTAAAGAATATTTATTGACAGCACTGCGTATAGGCAGGCGTATGTAGTCGCCGGTTTCGGAAAGCGTTCCTCCCAATATTAATAATTCAGGATTAAAAATATTTATCAGTAAGGCGATTCCTTTTCCTATCTTTTCTCCTATCTCTGCGAGTAATTCTATACAAAGAATATCTTCATTCTGAGCGGCTGCAATGATATCCGTTAATGTAACATCATCGGGTTCCTTTTTCTTTTTCATTACAGAGGAAGTGGATCCCTGCTTAATTTTTTCTTTGAACCTTTTGAGCAATGCTGACCCCGAGGCCTCAGTTTCCAGGCAACCCTTCTTTCCACAATGACACAATATTTCATTGTCGAAAAAAGGGATATGGCCAAACTCGCCACCAAAGCCACTCTTCCCGTAATAGAGTTTACCATCAATTAAAATACCAAGACCAATACCGTAGTCAATATTTACAAATAAAACATTACGGCTATCTTTTACATCGCCATTACAAAATTCGCCATAAGCCATGGAGCGGGAGTCATTTTCCAAAAATGTTGGTATCCCAATTTCTTTTTGGATACTAGCTGACAGGGGTTCTTCATGAAAATGAAAATAACTGTAGCTATATCCTGTAGTATTATTAATGCGCCCCGAAAGATTAATACCTAAGCTCAGAATCTTTTCCTTTACAACTGCAGGACTTAAGTCATTAATAAATGATTTAATAATTTCAAGCAAAGCCTGCAGCGATTCCGGGGTGTTTTCCAGTTTAAAAGGAACTTTTTCCTTGGAAACAACCATGTGTTTTTTGAAATCCAACAGGCCTAAATTAACATAAAACTTCTTGACGTCAACGCCAACAAAAAAGCAAGCGTCTGATACCAACCCATAAACGCTGGCTCTTCTGCCACCGGTAGAGTCGAACTTTCCATTATCCTTTAATAAACCATCTTCGATTAGCTCGTTGATCAGGCTGGTTATTTTAGGGACACTAATGTTTAATTCTTTGCTTAGCTCTGTGATGGTACTTTTTCCTGTTTGGTCAAGTTGGTTAATGATCAACCTTTTAAGCGCTTTGTTTTTAAACAAAACTCCTGAAGTATTGTCGTCGTTAAAAATTGAAAAAAGATTCCGACTGGTCATTTGGTTCGCTGCTTTATGAGGTTTTCAATTTTGAAGCTAATAATAATTAGATAAGAATTTCTGCCGGCCCAACTAAATAAAAAAAATTATTAAGTTTTAGTAATTAGAAATAAAATTTATTATATTTACGCTTCAAAGTACTATTATTTATTAATAAAAGCAAAAACTGATGCTTGCCAATCAAATTGTTCCTTCAGTAGAAAATGATATCAGCATATACAGCAAGTTATACAAAAGTGAACTAATAGATAATGTTCTACCCTTCTGGATGAAATATAGTAAGGATGATGTCAATGGCGGTTTTTTTACTTGCCTGGACAGAACAGGTAAAGTTTACGATACTGATAAATTTATGTGGCTCCAGGGTCGTGAAGTTTGGTGCTTTAGTTATATGTATAATAATGTAGCAGCAAATGAGGATTGGTTAAAAATGGCGTTACATGGGGCCGCTTTTATGCAAAAAAATGGACGTGATGAAAATGGCAACTGGTATTTTTCATTAACAGCCGATGGAAGGCCTTTGATACAACCCTATAATATTTTTAGTGATTGTTTTGCTTCAATGGCTTTTGCAGCTTTGGATAAAGCAAGCTCAAATGATACCTATAAAAAAATGGCTTTAGATACTTTTGAAAATATTTTGAAGCGTCGGCATAACTGGAAAGGGACTTACAGCAAAGCATATCCCGGGACAAGAAATTTGAAAAATTTCGCCCTGCCGATGATCTTGTGCAACCTGTCATTAGAACTGGAGCATATTATTGGTACCGAAAGGGTAAATAGTTTTATTCCAACAGTTATTCATGAAATTATGGAGGTTTTTTATCAGCCGGAATTAGGTTTGATATTGGAAAATGTTTGTGAAGACGGTAGTTATTGCGACAGCTTTGAAGGACGGTTATTGAATCCAGGACACGCGATAGAAGCCATGTGGTTTCTAATGGATATAGGTAAACGCCTTAATGATGAAGCTTTAATTGAAAAATCCTGTACGATAATGCTGGATACCCTTGAATATGGGTGGGATAAAGAATTTGGCGGCATTTTTTATTTTTTAGATGTAAAAGGAGCGCCGCCACAACAGCTGGAATGGGATCAGAAATTATGGTGGGTGCATGTAGAGGCTTTAGTGGCTTTAGCAAAAGGATATCAGTATACAAAAAATAAAAAATGCCTTGAATGGTTTCATAAAATTCATAACTATACCTGGAAACATTTTAAGGATAATGAATACGGTGAATGGTTTGGCTATTTAAACAGGAGGGGCGAAGTGTTATTAAATTTAAAAGGGGGTAAATGGAAGGGATGTTTTCATATTCCGAGAGCCTTATACCAGGTTTGGAAAACTTTAGAATCAATTTAATCTTTTGATAAATAAAATCTCATATCATTTTATTCTTGCCGGGTTGCTGGCTGCATTCAGTTTGACCCTATTTGCGCAAAAGCAAATAGCAACTGATGTATTGGTGATTGGTGGCGGAACTGGCGGAACTGCAGCAGGTTTACAGGCTGCAAGAATGGGTGTGCATACAATTATTGCAGAACCTACCGTATGGCTTGGGGGAATGATTTCAGCTGCTGGTGTTCCTGCTTTTGATGGCAATCATAATATGCCTTCCGGTATTTGGGCCGAATTCAGGGAACAGTTATATAAAGTTTATGGCGGCCCGGGAAAGGTAGCTACTGGCTGGGTAAGTAACACCTTATTTGAACCACATGTGGGTGATAGTATTTTAAAAGTTATGGCAGCAGCTATACCCAAATTGAAAGTTTTATATCAATATCAGTTTGTTAAAGTCATTAAAAATGGTACTATAATTAAGGGCGCGGTCTTTTATAATCTCTTGTCAAACTCTACGCTTACCATTGTAGCAAAACAGGTAATTGATGCAACAGAATTAGGTGATGTGATGGCCAGTGCAGGAATTCCATTTGATATGGGCATGGAAGCAAATAGTGTAACTGGTGAAAATGTAAATGTTCCGGAAACAAACAATATCATCCAGGATATCACTTATGCTGCCATACTGAAAGATTACGGTCCTCAATCTGATAATACTTTAGCAAAACCAGAGAATTATGATCCCATGGAGTTTGATGGATGCTGCAATGAATTTTGTAGTAAGCCAGAAAAATTGACTTCAAATGTTACTGCACAAAAAATGCTCGATTATGGTAAACTGCCCAATGGCAAGTATATGATCAACTGGCCGGGTAAAGGCAATGATATTTATTTGAATCTTATTGCAATGCATTATGACCAACGACAGAATGAACTAAAAAAAGCAAAAGCAAAGACTTTACGGTTTATTTATTTTTTACAAACTCAATTTGGGTTTAAAAATCTTGGTTTGGCTGATGATGAATTTCCTACAGCAGACAAATTACCCCTGATACCTTATAACAGGGAAGGAAGAAGAGTAAAAGGTTTAGTTCGCTTTACAATCCAAAATATTTCTACTCCTTTTAGTTCCACATCACCATTATACAGAACCGGTATTTCGGTTGGTGATTACCCTATTGATCACCACCATAGAGAAAACCAGGCTGCGCCGCAACACCTCAGTTTTTATCCCGTTCCTGCATTTAATGTTCCGCTGGGTGCACTAATACCCAAAAAGTATGAAGGTATTATTATTGCTGAAAAAGGAATTAGTGTTAGCAATATCGTAAACGGCACAACAAGATTGCAGCCCTGTGTAATGCTTACAGGACAAGCTGCAGGAACATTGGCAGCTTTATGTGTTCGGCAGGGAAAAAATGCATCACGGGTTGCTGTAAGAGATGTACAAAAAGAGTTATTACAGGCCAGGGCTTACCTATTGCCCTATTATGATGTTAAGCCAACAAATCAATTTTTTACTGCCATTCAAAAAATCGGTGCTACAGGAATATTAAAAGGCACCGGTCAACCTAATGCATGGGCTAACAGAATCTGGTTTTATCCTGATTCCACTATTGAAGCAACAACTTTTATTAAAGATTTTAACGGGTACTCAATTATTGTATATAATACCCGCAATAAATTATTAACTGTTAATGATCTGTATGCTATTGTAAAAAAAACTTGTTCTTCAATTAAAAAAAAAGCAGCACTGACATTAGCTGATTTTAAAAAAAGCTGGAATGATTTGGGGTTGTTGGATTATAATTTAAGCCGTGCAGTTAAACGTTTTGAAATAGCCGTTATACTTGATAAATGGTTAGCAGCTTTTGAAACAGTACAGGTTGATCACAATGGCAATTTTCTTAAACCAAAATAAATAACAATTGCTTTATATTTTTTAAAAACAAAACAAATATTATGAGAAAGTCAATGCTCCTGCTCTTATTGCTTTTTGCAACCTTTATAGGTATAGAAGCACAGGATATGAAAGTAACCGGCAGGGTTACCGATGCTACTACTGGGCTACCTGTAGAATCAGCTTCCGTTGTAGTTAAAGGAAAAGGGAAAGGTGTAACCACCAATGCTTCCGGGGAATTTACAATTACCGCGAATAAAGGAGCCATCCTTGTAATTAGCAGTATTGGTTATACAAAAAAAGAGTTAACTGTAAATGAGGCTTCTGTTTCCCTTACACTTACTAAATCCGACAATACATTAACTGATGTGGTTGTAGTAGGTTATGGCACACAAAAGAAAGCTGATCTAACCGGCTCGGTAGTTACATTAAAAAATGATGTACTTACAAAAAGGCAGGTTGCCAGTACCAGTAATCTATTACAGGGGCTTGCGCCTGGTGTTACAGTGCAGCAACAATCGGGTAAGCCGGGCGCAGATGGTGCCGGTATTGTGATCAGAGGTAATAGTTCTATTTCAGGCAGCAGTGCTCCGCTGATAATTATTGATGGTTTAGCTGCCGGTTCAATAGATCAAATAGACCCCAATTCTATCGAAAGCATTACTGTGCTAAAGGATGCGGCTTCTACAGCTATCTATGGTAACAGGGCTTCGGGCGGTGTAATATTGGTAACGACAAAAAAAGGCAACAAAAAAGGAATGCAAATCAGCTATAATAACTTTTTTACCAAGCAAAAAGCAACTGCTATTCCAAAAAGGGTTAGTGCAATTGACCATATGGAATTAAGTAATGTTGCAGAACAAAACCGAACAGGAAATCCTACTGCATTTGTTTACCCCCAGGCTTTAATTGACAAATACAAAAGTACACCTGCTAATAATTTAGATGTTATTGATACAGATTGGCTGGATTTGTTATTAACAAATTCGGGCTTGCTACAGAATCATAATGTGCAATTGGCTTCCGGCGGCGAAAAGGTCAATATCTTCACTTCAATAAGCTATCTTAATCAGCAGGGGCTTATACCAAACAACAGTTTTGAAAAATATGATATCCGTTTTAACCCTGAGTTTAAATTGAATGATAAACTTACTTTTAGTGGCAATTTTTCTTATAATAGTAATAAATCAATAAATCCTTCTACCGGTAGTGCAGAATTCATCATCCGCCAGGCAATTGGCTTACCGGCAATTGGCGGTGGTAAATATGGAGAAGGCATGTATGGTACTGCTGGACAGTCTAACAACAGAAACCCGTTAGCAATGGCAGAAGCTGCAGGAACTTCGGTTACCAACGGAAATCAGTTGGTGGCAAGGTTTGGCTTTAATTTTAAACCAATTAAAGGGTTGGATATAGAAGCTTATTGGGGATATTCAAAATCGAATCCGCTCACAAAAACTTTTGTAAAAAATGCAGATATTTATCAGCCCAATTTAACCACGCTTGGGTATGATAAAATTGGTGTTTGGCCTGGTACTACCAACCTTGGCCTAACTACAAGGAATGATACCTACAATAACTATACAGGCCAGGCTACTTATAGTTTTAAAATTAAAGAACATGCAGTTAAAGTTTTAGCTGGAGCTCAATCAGAATTATATAAAAATTATTTCTTTGGCGCTTCACGTTTAGGTTTCATTAATCCTAATCAACCCTACTTAAATTTAGGCAGTGGTGCAAGAGATAATAATGATGGTGCCAGTGAAAACGCTTTAGTGGGATTATACAGCCGAATCAATTATAGTTATAAAGATAAATACCTTTTGGAGTTAAATGGAAGGAGGGATGGTTCATCCAAATTTTCGCAGGTAAAAAATAAGCAATGGGGCAATTTTGGTTCTGTATCAGCAGGCTGGATTTTTTCTAAAGAAAATTTCTTTAGCAATTTAAACAAGATCATCAGCTTCGGTAAAGTCAGGGTATCTGCCGGTGGTAATGGTAACCAGAATATCGGCTCAAACTATGGCTTTGATGCTTTTTATGCTTCGTCCGGATACAGCAATCCTAATAATGGTACTAATGCTTATTTTAATTATGCAACTACTTTAGGTGTAGCATTACTTGATTTTCCAAACCCTGATCTTAGTTGGGAAACTTCAAAGCAATCTAATATTGGGCTTGATTTAACTTTCATTAATGGATTAAGCGTTACTGCTGATTATTATGTAAGAACCCAAAAGGATCAATTACTTCGCCGTACACTGCCCTCTTCAGCAGGTGGGTTATCCAATCCCTTTATAAATGCCGGTAATATGGAAAATAAAGGATGGGAAGTTCAGTTGAATTATAGAAAGAAAATAAATAAAATAGGCTTGGATGCAACTTTTATGTTGTCAGATGTAAAAAATAAAGTTACTAACCTTGTTGAAGGCACACCTTTTATTGGGGATGGCATACGAACATTACCGGGCTATGCTGCCAATTCTTATTTTGGATATACAGCGGTTGGTTATTTCAGTGATTCTAATGATGTTAAAAATTCACCCGTACAATTTGGTTCTGCCTGGAGCCCAACAACAGCGAACGGTACTAAACCCGGTGATGTTAAATATGCTGATTTAAATGGTGATGGTAAAGTAGATGCCAATGATCGTGCTGTTTTAGGTAATGCTTTTCCACGTTACGAGTATAGTGTTAATATAAACTTAACCTATAGCAATTTTGATATAAATTTATTTGGACAGGGTGTGGGCAAAAGGAATAATTATTTAAGTGGTACAGGTGCGGTACCATTCAGCAGTGCAGATTATGCCGCCTCATTATTGGATATACATAAAGATTATTGGACACCGGCAAACACAGGGGCTACATTCCCCCGGTTGCTGCCATCCGGTTTTGGCGGGAATAATTATCTATTGTCTTCTAAGTGGATAAAAAGCGCTGCTTACTTTCGAATTAAAAATATAAACGTTGGTTATAAATTACCTGCTGCATGGTTGAGCAAAATAAAAATTGCATCGGTGCGGATTTATGTTAGTGGGTCTAATTTATTTACTGCTACTAAAGCATGGAAAGGTTTTGATCCAGAAATAAATAACGCCAATGCAGAATTTTATCCGCTTATGCGTACTTATACAGCAGGCATCAATGTAAACTTTTAATTAAAATTTAAAACCGATTAAAATGAAAAAATATTTATTTCTTCCGTTTATTTTAGTGCTTTTTGCACTTAACGGATGTAAAAAGTTTTTGGATAGAAAGCCACTTGACCAATCCACTGCTACAACTTTTTTAAGCAACCAGGATGAAATGGAATTGGGCCTAAATGGTGTTTATGCATCAGCAACCTGGGTTATTGCAAACAACACGCCGATGTTATTTTCTATAGAAGCTACAACTGATAATGCTATGAAACGTGGCGGCAATGCCGAAGATCTTATTGCTTTGGGAGATGGTAGTTTTAATGTATCCAATGCAATTACAACATCGGCCTGGAGCCAGGCGTATAAATTAGTACAGCGTGCCAACCAACAGATTGTGGGAATGGAAAATGGTAAAGGAAATGTTTCAGCCGCTATTTTTGGCAGAATAAAAGCAGAAGCATTAATCTTACGGGCATGGGGTTATTTCCATTTGATGACCTGGTTTGGTGATCTGCCTTATTACAGAAGACCACCAGAAGTAAATGAAGTATTGTCTGCAAGCCGTACCCCTGTAACCACTATTGTTGGGGATATGTATAAAGATTTGGATGAAGCTGTAGCAGCATTTGATGTAGCCGGAACACAACCGGTGCAGGCAATGGGAAGAGTTAACAAAGGTGTTGCACTTGGGCTTAAAGCAAAACTGGCTTTACTTATAAAAGATTATGCAACCGCTGCTGCAGCAACTAACGCAGTTGTTACCAGTGGTAATTATGGATTAAATCCAAAGTATACTGACCTTTTTTTATTGGCAGGGCAAAGGACAAATGCCGGAAGGGAGATTATGTTTAATCAAACTTATCCAACTGATGTATTAGATCCACAGAACTGGATGATGGTTATTAGTATCCCCAGGCAGGCAACCAACTCACAAAGCAGTCATTTCCCTTCTCAAAGCCTGGTTGATCGGTTTGAGGGTAAAGATGGTTTGCGTATTGATGCATCTGCTGTATACAACCCCGCCACGCCAAGTGCAAATAGGGATAATCGCTTAAAATGGACCTTGGTAATGCCAGGTGATACTATTGCGTATCAAAATAATACATCTGTTGCTCCTTATACTAACCCAAGAGAACGATATATTTTTAATATCCACAGTAACATAAAACGGAGGTTTAACTGGACCACCGGAGTATATGATAATGTTTCCGGCAATAATGACTGGATAGGAGCGCAGGCTTCGGGTATTCAATGGCAGGTAAGCGCCACCGGTAATATCGGAGGTGTAGGATATGTATGGAGAAAATATATTGACTCCACTCAATACTCTTGGGAAACAAAAACAGGTTATATTCTGATGCGCTATGCTGATATATTATTATGTTATGCTGAAGCTAAAATTGAATTAAATCAAATTGACGGTTCAGTTGTAAATGCTATTAATTTAGTAAGGGCAAGAGCCGGGCAGCCGGCAATTGTAGCTGGTTCACAGGCTCAAATGAGGCAGGTTGTTCGCAGGGAAAGAGGCGTAGAATTTGGAGGTGAAGGATTGCGTTTGTTTGATTTACAAAGATGGGATATTTATGGTAAAGCAAATAGCGGACCCGTTGTAGGTGCTGCATTCGATCCATTGGTGCCACCAGCTAACCCGGTATTTGATGCAAACGATATACCCGACTACAGTGCGGGCATAAACCAGCGGATTAAATTCAGAAACCAGGTAAGGGCCAATGTTAGTACAAAATATAAACTATGGCCAATTCCACAATCTGAGATTGACATCAATCCAAACCTCAAACAAAATACAGGATGGTAATCTTTTTCATTTAGCAGTGCAAGCAAGACGGGGTGGCGGTAAAACGCTACCCCTGTTTTTTAAACCAGTTATTTATGATAATAAGAAATCAAAGCCTTGACGCCTTACGCGGCTTCGCAATACTCACGATGATTTTGAGTGGAACCATCGCCTATGGTGATATATTGCCCGCCTGGATGTTTCATGCACAGGTACCACCTCCGTTGCATAAGTTTGATCCAACTATTTTTGGTATCACCTGGGTAGACCTGGTGTTTCCTTTCTTTTTATTCAGTATGGGAGCAGCCATTCCCCTTTCATTAAAAAAGTATATCGAGAATAAAAGCGGATTTAAAACTATTGCCCTGATTGCAGGAAAGCGTTTTTTACTACTTACTTTTTTTGCCTTATTTACAGAGCACATGAGAGCGTGGGTAATATCCGATACACCCGGGGTTAAAGAACACTTGCTTTCGTTACTTGCTTTTGTTTTTCTTTTCTTCCAGTTTTATAACAATAAAAACGAAAAGTATAAGACTGCTTTTTTTGCTTTAAAAATACTTTCCTTCTTGTGTGCAATATTTTTATTGTGGAAACTGCCTTTCTGGAGTGGCAAGGGCTTTGATTTTTATCAAAGCGATATCATTATTATGGTGCTGGGCAATATGGCCTTTTTTGGTACACTGATCTATTATTTTACCGCTAAAAAACCTTATATACGAATGGGTATTTTGGCATTTATCATGGCAGTTTTTCTGGCAGCAAAAGAACCTGGCGCTGGTTGGGCAAAAGAGCTGTTTAATTTTAATCATATTGGCGGGTTTAAATTCGACTGGATGTATAAATTCTATTTTTTGAAATATTTATTTATTATTATTCCCGGTACAATTGCAGGTGAGTGGATGCTGGATGAGATGGGGAATAAGGAATTGGTAATTGTTAACCCCACAGCAGGGCAGCCAGGTTTAGGTTTGGAAAAAAAACAATTGGATCATCAAACTGAGCTTATTCTGGCCTTGATTGCAGTTGCATTGGTAGGTGTGAATTTATACGGGTTGTTTACCAGGATGTTATTACCGAATCTGGTTTCAACAATGCTGCTTTGTGGAATATCTATTTACCTTACCCGAAAAACGGATGAAAATAATTTAATTAGAAAAATGGTATCAGCCGGAACTTATTTGCTGCTGTTGGGCCTGTTTTTTGAAGCTTACGAAGGCGGTATCAGAAAAGACAGTTCTACCTATAGCTATTATTTTGTAACCAGCGGCCTTGCTTTTTTTACCCTTCTTTGCTTTAGTGTAATGGCTAAGCGGAAATATTTTTCTTTTATAATAAACTATTTTTCACTGAATGGCAAAAATCCAATGGTAGCCTATGTGGCCGGCAATTTATTACTGCTGCCTTTACTGTCACTCACTGCATTGAAACCAATTTGGGATGGTATGAATCAAAATCCGTTCATGGGATTTATGAAAGGAGTGGTGTTTACCGGAATTGTTTCATTGATTACCATTTTCTTTGTTAAGCGCAAATGGTTTTGGAAAACGTAAATGTTCTGCCACCAGGTTACAACGGCAGAATGTTTCACAAAGTCTTCTTCCTTACTTTCGGTGGTAAAAATTATTCAATCAGTATTAACTCATCAATAGTTAATCCACTTGCTGCATGCAGATTTTTAATTTGGACACCGTTAATCGTTAATTTTTTTTGAAAAAAATCAAACAGGGTTTTTTCATCTTTGCCGGGGGTATAGGCATAGATGGTTCGCTGGTCTGTTTTACTTCTTACTTCCACACCGTAACGTATTTGTTTTTCATACACCACATTATCCTTTTCCAGGAACCGGATCATAGCTACCGGTGTTCCTTCGGGTAAAATTGTTTCAGTGGTGGCTTTAAATGCAAAACCGGAAGATGAAATAGGCTTCCATTTAAAATTATACGCAGCCGGCAAATTCATTTGTGCCGCAGAACTGATGTTTTGTAATTGTATTGGTGCAGCAATTCGCCAGCCATTTTTGTCGCCGATAGGTTTGGATTGTGCATAAAATCGATTGGTCCACTCCTGTACTGCATCATAGGGTAACTCTTTCGGTAGTTCTTTTCTGCCGCTCCATGCATAGTCCATGGCAAGGATATAAGCCGCGAATTGTTCTATATTTAATAGCATATTTTTTTCACTACTTTCAAAATCGGCCCAGGTAGATTGCAATACACCTGCTTTTTCCTGAATGGCAGCAAGTACAAATCCTCTTACATTATCTGGCGAAAGCCAGGGTGTTGCGATAGGAATATTATTATTTGATTTCCATATTTTTAAATTTTTGGTATAGACTTCGGGATTGGGGTTGCCTAAATAATGCCAGTCGCCTATTAATGTTCCGGCAGGTATAGTCTGCCGGATTATTGAAGCCCTTTCTTTTGTTAAACCATTACAGGCATCAGGACCTTCATCAGGGGCAAGTCCCATATCGCCCCAGATCATCAAAGCAGCTTTTTTGTTTTTTGCATATTTATCTAAAAGGTTAAGTTGTGTTTTCCAATAATCAATTTCTTTTTCTCTTGGCTTGTTAAAACCAATCATGCCTATTTCATCAAATCCAATATGCATTGTTTTGGGATGTAATAAATTAAATACTTCATCCCATAATTTTTTTATTACCCGTTTTGATTGTTGTAAATCGGGATTTAAGGTATAGGGATACTGCGGATTAACTGCCATGAAGCGATTTTTCTTAGCTTTAAAAAACCATTCCATGTGCCCAAGGCTTTGAATCAGTGGAACAGGCTCGCAATTATTTTTTCTTAAATAGTTAAATTCTTCTTTCAAATCTTTTAATGGCACTGAAATAGCATTGTGTATTTCGGGGAAATTTCTCCAGGCTGCCTGTTCACATTGCAAAACGGTTTTATTCATTTTTAGTGGCAATAAAACCCGGTCATACATAGTGCGGTGTAATTGCCAAGACGCAGGGCCTGTAAACATATGGATGCCCCGCCACGAAACGGATGGTTCATCCTTTATTATTCCCTGCGGTATTACCAATTGCTGATTTTTATTTTGTGTGAGTTGTACTAAAGTTTGCAGGGCATATTGCAAACCCGAGGGAGTTTTATATTGAACGCGAATGACACTGGCGTCTATCAAGATTTGATAACCTTCATCTGCCAATGCTTTATTGATCTCCGTTTCGATAACAGGATAATAGGCAGTACCAATTTGCCAATTTAGTAAAAGCAATTTTCTAAACTGCTGAACAGCGGCTGAAACAGTAAAAGATTTCGTTTTTGGAATTATATACAGCTCATTTTTAAGTTCTTTAAATTGAGGTTCTGGTAATAACACCCCTGGTTTTAAATCCGGTTGCCAAATATCAGAAACTGTTTTAAGATCAGTTTGTTTGTAAACGCTATGCTGTTCAATTTTATCTTTTTTTTCCAATGCTTCGATGATAAAATTTCTGTGCAAGCCAGATTGCTGTTCAATTAAAATATTTTCTTCGTAAATAATAAGATACTGCGATCGTTTATCGTAGTCTTTTTTGCCAGGGGAAGGATGGTCGCTTCGCTTTATTTTAAATGGGTGAGTAGCCGAAAACTTAAAAAATCCAAAGGGCGTTTGCAAAGTTAACACAGTATCCAGGAAGGTTCCGGCATTATTTAAATCAAATTGTTGTTTGCTGTTACCCCATTTAGTTTCCTGTAAAAAAGGTAACCATAATTTTGCGTATAAAATATCTGCTAATGCGTTTTCTTTTAAATTCCATTTACAATCAAATGAGGAAGTTGCAATCGCTTTATTTCTTTTTAGGGTATAAAATCCATTTACTGCAGTATTTTCGCTACCAATAAATAAAATATCTTTTTCTTTTTTGGATGAATCAATATCCTGGTCCCACCAGTTAAAGAAATAATGATGATTCTTTTTATCCGGAGTAAAGAAATTTATTTCAGAACCACTGCCCCAGGTTAGATTTTCTGTTGTAATGAATAAACCCTTTTTAGGAAGAAGTCTTATAGTGGTTTGTGAAAAACAAACGCCGGGCATGAGGAGTACCAAAAAATAGGCAGCAATTATTTTTAATATTTTATGTTTATCGATAAACATAAATGATGAGTTTTCCACCCTGTAATAAATTCAGGTGACTGATTGAGTAAACCGGTAAACTTTTTCCGTTGAGTTGAACAGCTGCAATGCCCTCTTTTCCCTTGTATTTTATTTTATTTACCAGAATTTCTAAATGTTTTTTATTGGGCAACAAAATAGTAGCCTTTTCAACCAATGGGTACCCAAACACATATTCGCCACTTGCCGGATTCATGGGATACATACCCAAACAGCTCCATACATACCAGGCACTCATTTGTCCGCAATCATCATTGCCGCTTAAACCATCTGGTCCTGTTTTATAAATACTGTCGGTAACAATTTTAAGCCATTTAGCTGCTTTTTCCGGGTGACCTAAAGCGGTGTACATATATATAATGTGGTGGCTCGGTTCATTACCATGAGCATATTGCCCAATCAATCCACTTACATCTGCTGAAACATTTTGGCCATGCAGTTCCGATGGTGCAGTAAATAACCTATCAAGTTTGTCTACTAATTTTTCTTTACCTCCATACAAAGCTGCCAGGCCTTCAACATCCTGCGGTACAAAAAAACTATGTTGCCAGGCTGTACCCTCTACATACTGTCCTTCAAATCCATGTTCACTTAATAAGGGGTCAAAGGGTTCTATGAATTTTCCGGTACTGTCTTTGGCTCTCATAAATCCGGTATTGGAATCAAAAAGATTTTTATAACTCATGGCCCTTTTTATAAATAAATTATAATCATCAGCCTTTCCCATTTTTTTTGCCACTTGCGCGATACACCAGTCATCGTAAGCGTATTCCAGCGTCATGGTTACACTCCAGCCATGTTTATCCTGTGGCAGGTAGCCAAAGCGGATATAATCAGGCGTACCCCGTTGATTTTGAAAAGCACTTTTTCGCATAGCGGTATAGGCCGTATTGTAATCAAATCCTTTTATGCCTTTTAATATTGCATCTGCAATAATAGGAATACTGTGATAGCCTGTCATGGTATTAGCCTCCCAGGTGCTAAGATCCCAAACAGGCAGCAGGCCATTGTCTTCATACAATTGCAGCATACTGTTTATCATGTCGGGCAACCGTTGTTTTTGTGTAATGGTAAACAAAGGATTTAATGCACGAAAAACATCCCATTGAGAAAATACCGTGTATTTATTTTTTCCTTTGGTGAAAAATAATTTTTTGTTGTCATGAGTTTGATATTCCCCATCAGCATCATTACTTACTACAGGCGCCATACAGGTATGGTATAAGGAGGTATAAAATTTTGTGGCCAGTTCTTTATCGTTGGTATTGATTATTATTTTTTGCAATTCTTTTTCCCATAGCGCCAGTGCAGCAACAGCAACAGTTGAGAAATTTAAAGTAGTTGATTTATATAATTCAATTAGCGCTTTGTCGGTACTTACAGTACTTAATGAAACTTTTACAAGCAATGGTGCAGTGGTATTAAACTGTAGCGCTGCTTTTACCCTATCGCCTTCGGCTTTATTTTTTATTTTAATTGAATCATCAATAAAAACTAAATGCTTAACCGGGGATGAAAACTTTGCAGCAAAATATACTTTCTGCCCCTTGGCCCAGCCGGTACTATAGCGATATCCGATTAATGTATACTCATCCACTAATTGTAACATTCCTGCGGTTGCTTTATCCCAATTGATGGCGAAACCCATATCAAACCTTAGCCAGCCTGTTGCCGAAGGAAATGTATATTGATGGAAGCCGGTATGTGCTGTTGCAGTTAATGCACAGGTAACACCATTATCTAATTTTACTTTATAATAACCGGGCTTAGCGGTTTCATTGTTGTGAGAGAAAGGAATTTTTATTTTATTATTTCTAATTTGGGAGGTATCAGCAAGTGGCAGTACAGAAATGTCGCACCAGTCGCCAATACCTGTACCGCTTAAATGGGTATGGCTAAACCCCGCAATGGTTTTGCTGCTGTAATGATAGCCGCTGCACCAGTCCCAGCCTTCCTCTCCGTTATCAGGGCTTAACTGCACCATGCCAAAAGGCACTGTGGCGCCGGGATAAACATGACCATGGCCGCCGGTGCCTAAAAAAACATCAACATAATTTGTTAATTTTTGTGCGGCACAATACTGTATTGTAATTAAAGAGATAGTAGCGAAGATTATTTTTTTCATTTTAATCTATGTAGAATTATCTAAAAATAACTTCAAGTCGCGTTCGCAGGTGGGGATCAATAAAGGTAAGCCGTATCAGAGGGCATTGCCAATCAAGTGGACATTGGTTTGCAGACCGCGTAAAAAAATTTATCTTATAAATGGATACTGCCCCTGGTACCAGGACGTTTTATCTTTTACGCCTTCATAAAAAAAGAAGCACTCGCCTTTAAATCCATTCAACCTGTTTTTAGCAATCATATCTGTCATAAATGCATCACTTTGAATAGTACTACCCGATTTTACCAATACTCCCGGATAAAACGGAACACTGGCATTTCTATAATACCCTTTCTGTTGGGTTAAGACAGATGTATAAGCCGAAATATCGTATCGGTAGCATTGAGGCATCACTGCATCCACCCAACTGCTGTCTACCCATGTTGGCCAATCCTGTAAATATTCTGTTAAGCTAAATGGATAGGGGCTGGGCGACATAGTAAATTGTATGGAAGGTTTTATAGCTTTAACTTCGGTGCGTAGACGCTTTAAAAAACTATTTAATTTTTTCGCTCTCCAGTCAATCCAGGAAGCATCCTGGTAATTGGCAGGTGGGTTAACACCCTTTTCAGTAAAATATAAATTCGTGGTATAGGCATCGTACCCCGATGTGGAAGGAACGGCAGGTAAACGATCATCTCCCTGTACACCATCTATATTATATTTGGTTGTTACTTCTTTAAATAGGTCAATCATATAATTTTGAACTTCCATGTTAAATGGGTTTAGCCAATCGAAGCCATTTTTTACAACTAAATTCCCACTAATATCTCTGGCAGCCCAGGTGGGTTTTGCGGCCACAATATCGCCACCATTGGCCGAATAGGAAGAAGCAAAACCATACTCAAACCAGGCATGTACTTTTATACCGGCGGCATGTCCTTCATCTATCATTTCCTGCAAAGGGTCTCTTCCTGCAAAAGATTCCCGGATTGGTTTGCCAATTAAATTTTGCATTACTGTGCTGGGATAGCAGGTACGTCCATTATTATACACTACCATAAAAATATTATTGATGTTGTTAGCCTTGCAGGTCGCCACACATTGTTTAATATTGTCTTTGCTGTCTAATGCGGTACTGGCGGCAGTTGTTACCCAGGCACCTCTCAAGGCGTTAGGGTCCCATACCGGCGAAGGAGGAGGTGGGGGAGTAACAGAACCGCCTCCTCCGCTACTTTTACTGCAGGATGTTAAAGCGGGCAAAATACTAAAAATAAAAATAGCGATGAATTGATGCAGCCTGGAAATGTTAAGCATAATTATTTAAAATAAAATTAGGAATGATAACACGAACTTAAATAAAAAAATTTATAAAATACCAATTGTTTATAAAAAAATTTATTAACTTACCGCATTATTTGAATTCAATCATTGTAATTTGCTTGTAAATAACACTGAAAAAAAGCATCCCGCCTGGTGGGTGCCCACCACCTGGTTTGCCATGGGATTACCCTTTGTGGCCCTGGCTGCGGCAAGTTCACTCATGTATAAAAACATGGGCATTCCCGATTCACAAATTGCCTTCTGGACTTCCTTGATCATGCTACCCTGGACATTAAAGCCACTATGGGGGCCTTTTTTGGAGATGTATAAAACCAAAAAATTCTTTGTTTACAGCACGCAGGTATTTACAGGAATGCTCTTTGGCCTTGTTGGCCTGTCGCTTCATTTAAATCATTTCTTTAGTATATCCATTGGTATTTTGTTTATTATCGCCATCAGCGGGGCCACCCATGATACCGCAGCAGATGGTGTGTACCTGAACGAACTTTCTGCTGAGCTGCAAGCTAAATACGTAGGCTGGCAAGGAGCATTTTATAATATTGCCAAAGTATTATCTGGCGGTGTGTTGATTTATTTTGCAGGAGAATTGGAAAAAACTGCAGGTATAGCCAATGCCTGGATGACGGTGATGTTTACTTATGGTATTATTATGGTGCTGCTGGGATTGTATAATAAAAGAATGTTGCCATCTGGCGGTGCTTCTCAAAATGTGCACTCACTTAAAGAGGGTTTTGATACCCTTAAAGATGTGATCATTACGTTTTTTCAAAAAAAGAATATTTGGTTCAGCTTATGCTTTATTGTTTTTTACCGCTTTGCAGAAGGGCAGGCAATAAAAATAACCCCGCTTTTTTTTAAGGCAGCAAGGTTGGATGGCGGCCTTGGATTATCTACCTCCCAAATTGGTGTTTTGTACGGGGTTTTTGGTTCCATCGCTTTTGTTCTGGGCTCAATCATTGCGGGCTATTTTGTTTCCAATAAAGGCCTTACCAAAAGAACTTTATTAATTCTTTGCGCTTTTTTTAATATCCCGTTTGCAGCCTATGCTTTTTTGGCGATAACACTTCCATCCAATTTATATGTTATTGGAGGTGCGGTGGCCATTGAATATTTTGGTTACGGTTTTGGCTTTGTAGGTTTGATATTATTTATGATGCAGAATATTGCCCCTGGAAAATATAAAATGGCCCATTACGCGTTCGGCAGCGGCCTGATGAATCTTGGTTTTATGATACCCTCCATGGTAAGTGGTTTTGTAAGTGATTATTTGGGCTATAAAGAATTTTTTATCTGGGTTTTGATAGCCACCATTCCGGCTTTTATTGTAACATGGCTGGTACCCTTACAAAAAGTGAATGAAGAAAAGGAAACAACCGCTGTTGTGTAACTGTAATAAATTTTTATAAATGAAATGGCGCCGGCAATTTTTATTAATGCCTTTTAGAGGTGTATCCCATTTGCAACTTGTTCGCGAGGGTACTTATGAATCTACATATTATCAACAAAAAGTAACGCTCTTACTCAAGCTTTTAAATTAATTGGTTATGCTGATCACAGGAACTTTCATTGATGAAATCAGTCACGATATCCCTCATCAAAATTGGGGTGCAAAGGAATGGGAAAAAGATTTTGAATACATGAAAGCAATGGGTATAGATACCGTGATACAGATCCGTTGCGGGTATAAGAAATTCATTACCTATCCATCCGTGTTTTTACAAAATAAATACCATTGCTATAAACCTCCGGTAGATTTAGTAGAATTATTTTTATCATTGGCAGATAAACATAACATGAATTTTTATTTTGGCCTGTATGATAGCGGCCACTATTGGGACACCGGAGATTTTATGCATGAAATAGATAGCAACAAGTATGTCATTGACGAAGCCTGGACGAAATATGGGCATCACCCTTCTTTTAAAGGCTGGTATTTAAGCATGGAAATAAGCCGTAAAACCATTGGTGCTATTGACGCGTTTAGGAATTTGGGGATCATGTGCAAGGAAGCCAGCAATGGGTTACCCACTTTTATTTCGCCGTGGATAGATGGTAAAAAAGCAGTGATGGCGATGCAACCAGGCCTTTCGAAAGCCAATGCCATAAGTGTGGACCAGCATGAAAAGGAATGGAACGAAATTTTCAGTGGCATACAGGGTGCTGTTGATGCAGTGGCTTTCCAGGACGGGCATATAGATTATGCAGAACTGGATGATTTTTTTAGTGTAAATAAAAAATTAGCCGATAAATATAATTTACAATGTTGGACAAATGCAGAAAGCTTTGATCGGGATATGCCGATAAAATTTTTACCTATTAAATTCGAAAAATTGCGGCTTAAACTGGAGGCGGCCAGGAAAGCCGGTTATGATAAAGCCATCACTTTTGAATTTTCACACTTCATGAGCCCGCAATCTGCCTATGTACAGGCGCATCATCTATACAACCGTTACACCGAATATAAAACTGAAATAACAAAATGAGGTATAAAATAATTCTATCCAGCCTATTTGTTTTTTTTATAAATTCCGTTGTTATTGCCCAAAACAAAAGCGAAATTATAAGAGGTACATGGATTACAAATGTAGCAAGCGATATACTTAAATCGAGAAAAAATATAATTAAAGGAATAGCCCTTTGCAAAAAAAATGGTATTAATAATATTTACGTTGTAGTATGGAACGATGGGGTAACCATGTATCCAAGCAAAGTGCTGCAGGAATATATTGGAATAAAACAATTAAAGGCATATGGAAACAGAGACCCCTTAAAAGAAATTATCGAGGAAGGGCACAAAGCAGGAATTAAAGTGCATGCCTGGTTTGAGTTTGGATTTTCTTATGCTTACAATGATTCTGCTTCTGTTTGGAGAAAAAAGTATCCCGATTGGGTAGGTAGAAATAATAAGGGCGAATTATTACAAAAGAACAAATTCTTTTGGTGGAATACAGTAAATCCTGATGTGCAAAACTTTTTAAAAAAATTGATCAGTGAAGTAGTCACTACTTATAATGTTGATGGTGTGCAAGGGGATGACCGCATGCCCGCAATGCCCGTAGAAGGCGGTTATGATGCCTTTACTTTACAACTATATGCAAAGGAACACAATGGGGCATCGGCGCCGATGAACGCAAAAGATACTTCGTGGCTGCAGTGGAAGGCGAATTTAGTGAATGCATTTGGAAAAAGCGTGTACGCGATGGTGAAAGTAATTAAGCCGAAGTGTATCGTTTCATGGGCACCAAGTATATACCCATGGAGTAAGGAGCAATATTTACAAGACTGGCCAACCTGGCTCAATGATGGGTACGCAGATTATATCATTCCTCAATTGTACCGGTACAAAATTGAAGATTATGAAAAGATTTTGAAAGAGTTAAAAGCAATTGTGCCAGCCCAAATGCAGGATAGGGTTTTCCCCGGTATTTTAACTTCTCTCGGGGATGGTAAATATCAGTCATCGCGTGAATTGACTGACCAAATGATTCGTTTAAACAGGCAATATGGTTTCCGCGGCGAGGTGTTTTTTTATTTCGAAACCCTGCACCGGTTAAAAGGAAAGTTTTACTCCAAATAATAATCTAAACACATTTTGAGAAAACAGTTATTGATTACGCTATTTTTCGCTATCTTTTTTTGCAAAGTTCCTGCTCAGCAAAAAACAGTATTTCCTTTTGCAACAAGGCATTGCAGGGATTCAATACAAAAGAAATTACGTTTTCAAATTGAAGAAGCGTTTGCACTGCCTTTAAATGAAACAACGTATAAGAAATATGCAGGTGCCTATTGGGCTATGGAATTAATGTTATATCACCCAAAAGCTTATCAACAAAAAATTGGCTTGCAGATTTCCCGGTTACCTGTATTCGAAGCTGGTTTTCAGCGCGCTTTTTTGGAAATGCTATATACGCTATATCCCATTCAATTTTCAAAGCAAGTAAAGGCGATATGGAACCAATTGGCAAATGAAAAGATAAAAGCAATGGCTTTGGAATATTTGGCCCGAACAAAAATTTTTCCGCAAATTCAACCCTCCAATTCTTTTCTTCATTCGGCCTACTATTTACCCTACTATGAAAGATGGCATTATAAAAAAAAGCAACTTCCTTCTAAAAGGGATTTTCTCAGAGCTAAATTCTTACCGGGGCAGACAATCCTTTGCAGCTTTCAGTCTTTAAACAGAAACCAACCTGGTTACCTAATGATCCGGCAAGGCAATGGAAAATGGATAACCGATAAACAGCTTCGTTCTTTGCAATTCCGGCAGCTGGCCCGTTCCATTTCTAATCTCCCCTGGTATTTAAGTAATGGGAATACGCCTCAAGGGTTATATAAAATAACAGGATTTGATACTTCCACCAATAACTGGATTGGCCCCACAACTAACTTACAAATGGTATTACCCTTTGAAAATGGCCCCGCTGTTTTTTTTGGTAACGATACTTTATATGCCCGATATTATGAAAATTTATTAGGCCCTTTGAAAAATTATAGTTCTTTATGGCAAACTTTTAAGGCAGGGAAATTAGGCCGGAGTGAAATTATTGCTCATGGTACAACAATTGATCCCGAATTTTATAAACAGCAGCCATATTTTCCCAATACTCCATCCTTAGGTTGTTTATGCAGTCCGGAAATATGGAATGACACAGGTGAAAGAATATCCAGTGTGCAGCAGGCATGGGTCAACGAACTAAAAAAGAAAAATAAACAGCCTGTTTATCTAATAGTGGCTGAAGTGCAGGACCTCTGACCTGCATGCTTTTATAGAACAATTGCAACCAATGACGATGCCAGGCAGGTAACCTGATAGTCACAAAACGGAAAAAATATTTAATTATGAATACTGTTTTTAAAGAAGTACAAAATACGGGTAAACAAAAAACAATCGACCTTACAGACAGCTTTGAAAAAATTCCCTGCACTATGTTTTCAGATGCTTTAGCTGGTTCAAAATATGTAGCCAGTGAAATTGCAAAACTGATGAAAGAAAAACAAATGCAACATCAATCTTGCGTTTTAGGTTTGGCAACGGGTTCTACTCCCATCAGTTTGTACGCCGAGCTGGTTCGTATGCACAAAGAGGAGGGACTTTCTTTTAAGAATGTGATCACTTTTAACCTGGATGAATATTATCCTTTGGATAGATCCGCCATCCAGAGTTATCATCATTTCATGCACCGCCTTTTATTCATCCATATCGACATTGACCCATCTAATATTCATATTCCAAATGGCGGTTTGCCCAAAGATGAGGTGAAGGCACACTGTAAAGAATATGAAAATGAAATAGAGTTGGCGGGAGGAATCGACATGCAAATTTTGGGTATCGGCAATAATGGGCATATCGGCTTTAATGAACCAGGTTCAGGTATGTTTTCTAAAACAAGGTTGGTGAACCTGGAAAATTCTACACGGATAGCAAACGCCTACGAATTTGCTAATATTTCCGAAGTGCCCCGTATGGCAATCACTATGGGCCTGAGTACAATATTAAAGGCCAGGAAAATTATTTTGATGGCATGGGGCTCGGGCAAAGCCGGTGTTATTCAAAAAGCTGTTGAAGGATACACCAATGAAATGATTCCAGCAAGTATACTTCAACAACACAACGATTGTAATTTTGTATTAGACGAAGCTGCTGCTTTGGAATTAACAAGAAATAAATCGCCCTGGTTAACAGGAGAATGCGAATGGACTCCATCGATGATCAAAAAGGCGGTGGTTAATACGTCTCTCGGCTGCGGCAAACCTATCCTGTCTCTTACGCTCAACGACTATAATGAATATGGCTTGGGCGAATTATTGGTGGAGAAGGGTGATGTATACGAGATTAACTTGCAGGTGTATTATATGCTTCGTGATTCCATTACAGGCTGGCCGGGTGGTAAGCCAAATGCTACAATTCCTAACCACCCTGAAAGGTCGGATCCATTTCCCAAAAGAGTATTGATATTTTCACCGCATCCCGATGATGATATTATAAGTATGGGCGGCACATTCCATCGCCTGCACCAACAGGGGCATGAGGTGCATGTAGCTTATCAGACCTCCGGAAATATTGCTGTTACTGATGAATTTGTTACACGGTTCATTGATTTTGCTGTGGGATTCGAGGAGATTTCAGGGATAGATACCAGCAAGTCGGGCAAAATATTCTCCGACGTTAGAAATTACCTGGCCGCAAAGAAAACGAATCATATTGATTCTGCTGAGATCAGGGCCATAAAAGGATTGATCAGGCGATGCGAGGCAAAAGCCACTTGCAGGTATGTGGGCATTAAAGATGAAAATATTCATTTTCAAAATCTCCCTTTTTATGAAACAGGAACTATTGAAAAAATGCCAATGAGTATGGCTGATGTAACTGCAACTTTAGTTTTGTTGAAAAAAATAAAACCTCACCAGGTATTTTGCGCAGGCGACCTCGCAGATCCACATGGTACCCACAAGGTATGCCTCGATGTAGTGTTTGCTGCATTTGAAAAAATTAAAAGTGAAGCTGATGAATGGCTGAAAGATTGTTGGTTGTGGTTATATAAAGGCGCCTGGCAGGAATGGAATATTGACGAAATTGAAATGGCGATACCAATGAGCCCCGACCAGGTTCAGAAAAAAAGGCATGGCATTTTTATTCATCAGTCACAAAAAGATATGGTACCCTTCCAGGGAAGTGATAGCAGGGAGTTTTGGCAAAGAGCCGAAGAACGAAATAAGCAAACTGCTGATTTATATGCGCAGCTTGGTTTAACACAATACGAAGCTATGGAGGCATTTGTCCGGTATAAATTTTAATAGTTGAAATAGCATTCAATAAAACTTTGTATCAGATAATTTGTTTGAAAATTTTTTATGTTTAACCCCTTTCATTGCTGACGTTTTTGGCAGGAAAATGGAGAGCAGAATAATTGCTTAATTTTTTATTGAAACAGCATTTTAACTATTTAGATATTTTATTGATAAAACAAACAGATAGTTTTGCCACCTAAAATGCATTATTGCTTTCGTACATTTATTTTATAATAATTTAAGTGGCTTTAATTGACTGCCAAAACCAACAATAACTATTGACGGGCAGGGCTCATCCGGATACTGCGCAGCTATAATTTGTAACAGGCTATACATTCTTTACTTCCAAAAATAATATGTGTGAATAGAGGCGTAAATAGAACTACTAATTAATAACTATTTATCGTACTGCTCTATCCAGGCAAAGTTCTTTTGATAAATCGCCTGCTTATTTTTTTGTATAAAAAACAGGAAAGCTTTTGCTACCTCCGACATTTTTTTTTGCTTTAACCATATCAACCTCCAGTTTTCGGTTAGTGGCAAACCCTTTACAGGAATAATTTTTATATCCTTTTGTTTTAATTCATTTTTAATACTTAAAATAGATTGTATAGAAAATCCCAGATCGGCCATTACCGCCTGTTTTACCGCCTCACTGGAAGTTAATTCCAATTTTACATGCGGTACAATATTGGCTTTTTGAAAATACCGCTGCATGGTAACCCTTGTACCGGAACCTTCTTCCCGGTATATAAGTGGTATGCTGTCGAATACCGCTTTGCTTGATTGTTGTGTAATTTTAATTTCCGTATCTACTGCACTGGTTAAAAATAATTTATTGGGTAATAAAATTTCCTGCTCAATGTCTAATGAATCCGGTAATACAGATACCAATGAAAAATCAACTTCATTATGCTCGAGGCTTTTAATTACTTTGGTTTTGTTGGTTACATCCATCACCAAATCTATGTTGGGATTGGCCTTTAAAAAATCTTTCAGGTAATAAGGCATTACATACTTTCCAGTGGAAGCCACAGATAGTTTCAGTCTTCCTGAAAGTATGCCTTTAAAACTTTGTGTCTGGTAATTAATACTCGCCACTTCCTTTAAAATCTTGTCTGCAATCTGGTACAATTCCCTGCCAAACTCGGTTATGTATAATTTTCTGCCCACCACTTCTGTAAGGGCAATATCAAACTGCGCCTGTAAGTTTTTTATCTGTATAGATACGGCTGGTTGGGTCATGTGCAGTTCTTCAGATGCTTTGGTTATGCTTTTATTTTCTACCACTATCATGAAAACCTTTAGTTGGTGCAAAGTAAAATTCATAAAAATAGTTTATGGTTTATATAATAAAGATAAATGAAAATATATAAATAAAGTCTTGCAATTTTGCTTTATAAAATTATTATCAATGACTAAAATTACAGTAGCAAAAGGCGACGGCATTGGCCCTGAAATTATGGACGCCACGTTGAAAATTATTCTGGCCGCAGGGGCCGATATTTCAATAGATGAAATTGAAGTGGGCGAAAAAGTCTACCTCGCCGGCAACCTGGCCGGTATTGCCAGAGAATCATGGGATGTTATACGCAGGAATAAAATTTTCCTGAAAGCACCCATAACTACCCCACAGGGTGGTGGATACAAAAGCCTGAATGTAACTACCCGTAAGTTTTTGGGATTGTATTCTAATGTACGCCCCTGCATGAGCCTTCACCCTTTTGTAAAAACAAAACATCCTCAAATGGATATTGTAATTATCAGGGAAAATGAAGAAGACCTGTATGCAGGAATTGAGCACCAGCAAACAGATGAAGTGGTGCAGTGCTTAAAATTGATAAGCCGCCCCGGCTGCGAAAAAATTGTACGGTATGCTTTTGAATATGCCAAACAGCATGGCCGTAAAAAAGTAACCTGCTTTACAAAGGATAATATCATGAAGCAAACAGACGGCCTGTTTCACCAGGTGTTTGATGAGATAGCGAAAGAATATCCCGCAATAGAAAATGAACACTGGATAATCGATATTGGCGCGGCAAAAATGGCTGATACACCAGAAATATTTGATGTGATAGTGATGCCGAATTTATACGGCGATGTTTTATCTGATGTTGCTGCACAAATAACCGGATCTGTAGGCTTGGCTGGCTCTGCTAATATCGGTGAGCAATGTGCTATGTTTGAAGCCATACACGGATCGGCACCAAGAGTTGCCAATCAAAACAGGGCCAATCCTTCAGGACTGCTGCAGGGCGCAGTGATGATGCTTAACCACATTGGCCAGGGAAACATTGCAGAAAAAGTACAAAACGCCTGGCTTAAAACCATAGAGGATGGCATACATACTTATGATATTTACAAGGAGGGAACCAGTAAACAAAAAGTAGGTACCAAAGAATTTGCTGAAGCGGTGATTAAAAACCTGGGGCAGCAGCCTGCAATTTTAAAACCAGTTCACTTCGATAAAAATGCTGCTTTGACACTTCCTAAATACAAAAGAAAAGAATCAAAAAATAAAGAACTGGCAGGGGTAGATGTGTTTGTACACTGGAAAGGAAGTAACCCTGATGAACTCGCAGGTATTATCCAGGAATTAAACAATGATAATGCAGGGCTTACCATGATCACCAACCGTGGTATTAAAGTTTGGCCGGAGGGTTTTGAGGAAACCTTTTGCACCGACCACTGGCGTTGCCGTTTTAAACCGGTTAATGAAAATATTTTTAACAAAAACCACATTGTAGAACTGTTAAACAAAGCGATTGAAAAAAATATTGATACAATCAAAACAGAAAACCTTTACTCATTCGACGGCAAGCCCGCCTTTTCATTGGGGCAGGGCCAGTAAAAAATATTAAAATCAAATATATGAACATACAACTTATACAAGGTCAGTTTACCACACAGGATGCAGTTGAAATCATCACCCAAATGATTAATATTAAAATAAAATTTCATGAAAATAAAATAGAAAATAGTAGCGGCGAAGAAGCGATTAAAATGAGAGAAAAGAGAATCAAAGATTTGCAACAAAACCTAACCGCTGCAAGGAATTATATAGAAAAGCAGG
The DNA here is from genome assembly GCA_038205215.1 of Chitinophagales bacterium. GTDB lineage: Bacteria > Bacteroidota > Bacteroidia > Chitinophagales > Chitinophagaceae > Ferruginibacter. Next base: position 55,756 of record JBBRCB010000001.1, read on the forward strand.
GAGAAAATATTTCTATAGAGAGCGAACTTTTATTTAACTAAGATGAAGAACAAATACAGTTTCAAATTAATTGATGGAAAATTTACTCCACCCGAAGCCGGTAAGGTTTTGAATGTGCTTGTCGGCAGTAAAATAAGCTACCACTCAATGGAAAAATTTAGTAACGAAGAAAGATTTGGTAAAGACGCTTCACATTCCGCAAAGCGCATTATAGCACTTAAAAAAGTAAAGGATTCACTAAAAAAAGTTTTTGATTCAGTGGAAAAGAAAGGGTTGAACGTAAAGATTGATGGGTTCATAGAAATAACAATTATTGAATAACAGCCATAGGGTATCGCTTGATAACTATTTTTACCGCAAAGCCAGGCTGGGTGCATTTTGAGCACAGGGTAAACCATCAATCTTTTTATATTCAAAAAATGGCTGTTTTGTATATCAAACAACCTTACTTACAATGTGCTGCAGCCTATAAATTGGTGCTTGGTATTAATGTAAACCTGCTCAAAGCTATCGCCAATTTATATAAAGCCTTATACGCACTGGCAAAATAATTACCAGACATTATCATTGCTGAATGATTACCCAATGTTAGCCTGGGCAATCTATTAATGACCGTTTAAAAAGGGCCGCCGCAATTTAAAACAGGGGTTGATGAAGTAGAAAATATATTGCTATAAAAAAATAAAAAATGCAAATTTCATTACAAGTCTTTATCAGCCTGCTTTTATTGGGAATAGGTCTTTTCCTGTCATTCTATGTGGTGGATATTACGAATGCCCACATGGTAAGAGCCGTGACAATAATTACAGGGCTTAACCTGTTGCGGCTGTTGTCAAAAAAATAATACGTAAAATAAATAGTATGAAACCAAAGCTGAAGATAATAATACCAATTCAATACAAAAATTATCCATAATCATTGCTTTTGTAAAATGGTACCATAATTTTTGAACAACCAGTATGGCAGATAATAAAAATATATTACCGGGTAAATCATTAAGAAAAATTTACAGGATATTGCACCTCGACAGAAAGGATATTTCTGCTATTTATATGTTTGCCATTTTAGCAGGAATGGTTCAGTTGTCGCTGCCTTTGGGCATACAGACTATCATAGGTTTTGTGATGGCAGGTTCGGTATCTACATCCATTATAATACTAATAGCATTGGTTGTTACAGGCACATTTTTGAATGGATTATTGCAGGTAAAGCAACTAAGCGTGATCGAAAAATTGAAACAGAAAATATTTTTGCGGCATGGGCTGGAATTTAGTGACCGCTTGCCTAAACTGGATATTGAAAAATTGGATAACTATCATTTACCCGAATTGGTGAACAGGTTTTTTGATACCATCTCTTTACAAAAGGGTTTAGAAAAATTATTATTAGACCTCCCAACTGCTATCATTCAAATTTTGTTGGGATTGCTATTGCTGTCGTTTTATCATCCTGTTTTTATCGGTTTTGGCATAGCCCTATTAACTATTGTAGTCCTTATCATTCGTTCTACCTCTACACAGGGATTATCTGCTGCGATGCAATCAAGCGACGAAAAATATAAAACAGTTGCCTGGCTGCAGGAAACTGCCCGTTTAGTGAATTCTTTTAAATATTCAAACGGGGCGTACCACATCAACCGTACTGATAACCTCATAGGTAAACACCTGGAGGCGAGAACGAGTTATTTTAAAATTCTGCTGGTGCAATTCTGGAGCCTGATAACTTTTAAAATTATTATCACCGCTTCTATGCTTATTGTTGGTACCGTACTGCTGGTTGACCAGCAAATAAATGTGGGACAGTTTATTGCCGCAGACATTGTTATCATAGCAATTATTGGCTCTGTTGAAAAACTGATTGTAAGCCTCGATAAAATTTACGATGCAATGGTATCAGTTGAAAAATTAGGTAAAGTAACTGAAGCCGTAAAAGAAACTAGCGGCATGATGGTATTAGCAGACATAAACAAGGGCGTTGCTATACAATTCAAAGATATAACGTATGCTTACCCGGATGGGGCTAAAATATTGGATAAGATAAATTGTAGCATTACTGCGGGGCAGTGGCTTCAAATTGCCGGCAGATCCGGTTCTGGTAAATCCACAATCCTGAGGTTGCTCACCGGGGCATATAAAAATTTTGAAGGAATGCTATTAATTGATGGCCAGCCGATAGGCAGTTATAGTTTGGAAAGTCTTCGTCCGCTAACAGGTATTTTATTGAGTAGCCAGGATATTTTTCAGGGTACACTTTGGGAAAATGTTGCCATTGGAAATCAGTTAGTGTCAATTGAGGAGGTTACCGAATATGCCAATAAAATCGGCCTTGCTGATTTTATCCAATCTGACAAAAGGGGAGTTGAGATGCAATTGGATGCTATGGGTAAAAGGCTACCCAAGCATATCAGGCAAAAGATATTGTTGCTGCGTTCATTAATTGGCAGGCACAGGTTGCTTTTATTAGAAGAGCCTTTCAAATACCTCAATGCAACAGAAATTCAGTCTATAATTACCTGTTTAAAAAATAAGGAACATACTACAGTGATAATTACTACGGAAAGTTCAACATTACTGACGGGATGCGACATGATTTTATCACTGGAAAAATAATAATAACTGACTATTTTGTATGAATAATTTTATTACAGCGGATATAGAACAATTGTCAAAAAGCAGCCAGCTGAATTCTTTTAAAAAGCTGTACGGGGTACATAAAAAAAGAAATATAAAGCAATGGCTTTGGGGGATGATAATCATAGCCACGGTAATTCTTTTTTTACCCTGGACACAAAACATAAGGGCAAAAGGAAAAGTAACTACACTGCGCCAGGAGCAGAGGCCACAGGAACTCAATACCATCATCCCCGGTCGCATCCTTAAATGGTATATCAAGGAAGGAGATTATGTAAAAAAAGGGGATACGATTTTACAATTGGGAGAGGTAAAAGTGGATTATTTTGACCCTCAATTATTGAAAAGAACACAGCAACAGATTGCAGCAAAAGAACAAAGTATTGAAGGTTATAAAAACAAAGCCGCCACTACCCAAACGCAGGCCGGGGCATTAAGCGAAGGGAGAATTTTAAAGCTTCAATCACTGGATAATAAATTATTACAGCAGCAATTGAAAGTAGCAGGCGATAGTGCAGATTTAATAGCAGTAAACAGCGAACTGCTGGTTTACAACAGGCAGATAGAAGCCGCCAGGCTAATGCTGGATAGTGGTGTTATTTCACTCGTAGATTTTGAAAAGAGAAAAGTAAATTTTCAAACAGCTACCGCCAAAAGAATTAGTGCAGAAAATAAATATTTTCAAGGTAAACAGGAGCTTACCAATTTAAGAATTGAAAAAAACAGCACCATACAGGACTATACCGATAAAATATCCAAAGCCGAAGGCGATAGATTTTCTGCATTGTCCAATGCAGCATCAACTGAAGCGGATGTTGCGAAACTGCAGAACTTATATGCAAACTACGATGCAAGAAATCAATTATACTACATCATAGCGCCACAAAACGGGCAGGTAATTAAAGCGAAAAAGGCCGGCCTTAATGAAATGTTGAAAGAAGGTGAAATGATAGTGGAAATTGTACCATCAGTAATTCAATATGCTGTTGAATTATTTGTAGAGCCAATGGATTTACCCTTGATTAATATTGGCCAGCAGGTGAGGTTTGTTTTTGATGGCTTTCCGGCCATTGTTTTTAGCGGATGGCCAAAGAGCAGTTATGGTACATTTGGCGGTATTGTTTCTTCCATCGAAACGTCGGTAAGCAGCAATGGTAAATTCAGGGTATTGGTTGCTGAAGACCCCCTTGAAAAAAAATGGCCCCCGCAACTGAGGATGGGTGGTAGTGCAAATGGTATTGCATTGTTGAAAGATGTCAGCATTTATTATGAACTGTGGCGGAGTATAAATGGTTTTCCGCCCGAATACTATACACCCATTAAAGATGAAACTGAAAAAAAATCGGAATAATTTTTTCCTGTCGAAAGGATATTTTTTTTTGCCACTGTTATTTTTATTGGTTTCTGTAACCAGTTTAGCCCAATCAGTACAACAGGAAGTTTTAACCCTTGATAATTTTATTCTGCAGGTAAAAAAATATCATCCCATAGCAAAGCAGGCAGATATACAGCTGGATAAAGCCAACGCTGAGTTATTGTCTGCAAGGGGAGGCTTTGACCCTGCGTTTCAATTTGATGCGGGTAATAAAACCTTTGATAATAAAAACTATTATTACCACAATAATCCCGAACTGAATATTCCTTTACCGATTGGCAATATAAAGGCCGGTTTAGAGAATAATGGCGGCGATTTTCTATCTACTGAAATTACTAAAGGCAGAACAAGTTATCTAGGTATTGAGTTGCCTTTGGCAAAGGGCTTACTGATGGATAAGAGAAGGGCCGTTTTGCAACAGGCAAAAATATTTACGCAACAAAGTATTCAGGAACGTTTATTGATACTGAATAATCTTTTATTTGAATCTTATGTGGCTTATTGGCAATGGGCTGGCGCCTATCAGCAGTACACTGCCTATTCAAAATTTGTAGAAATAGCCAGCCGTCGATTAAGTTTAGTACGTATTGCTTTTATCAATGGCGACAGGGCTTTAATGGATACTACTGAAGCCTATACACAATTTCAGCATTACGAGTTAATGCAAATGGAGGCTTTTGTAAAATGGAAAAATACAGGGCTGGAATTATCCGGTTATTTATGGAAAGATAATGATACTGTTTACCTGCCGGAGGATAATCAGCGGCCAGAATATTTTACACCGGTTAATGATATCAATGAAAAAAATTTAACAGATTTAATCAGGCAATCAACATTGCAGAACCCATCTTTAAAAATTTACGACTATAAATTAAACAGCCTGGAGGTAGAACGTAAATTGAAATTACAAAACCTGCTGCCCTATTTTTCTATAAAAGCAAACTTGTTAAACAGGGATTATTATGTATTTAAAAATGTAAACCCTGCTTTTATTGAAAATAATTATAAATGGGCTGTTGAGTTTAAAATTCCTCTTTTTTTAAGAGAAGCCCGTGGCGATTATAAAAGGACCCAACTAAAAATAAAAGAAATCAATCTTGACCTGCTTTATAAACGCCGGCAAACGGAAAATAAGATAGGCATTTACCTGAATGAATACAATGCCCTGCAACAACAATTAAAAACGGTGCAAAGTATATATACTAGTTATGAGCAGCTTTTACGCAGTGAGGAATTAAAATTTTTGCAGGGTGAAAGTTCACTTTTCCTGATTAATAGCCGGGAAATTAAATTGATTGAAACACTGCAAAAGAAGATTGAGCTAACGGTTAAATTGTTCACGGCGAAATACAGGGTTGAATGGGTAGCGGGCTTACTTCAATAATAAATAGACTATGCATTAATCTCATTTAACAAGCAGGCTGGGGTGAGTTTGCTCCACCTTCGATGGAAAAATTTATCGTTTCATAGCCTTTTTAATACGGGTTAAATAATTTATCCTACGGCATTATACGAAGTCCCCCGATAAATTTATAGACAATAAAATGCTAATAAATTTTAAGCCCCTGCTTGCTAATTTATTCCACCAATGGGTTATTTATTTATTTTAGTATTAATCTATTCCAAAGTTGCTGGTTTGCCATCTTTTTCTGGTGGTTGGATTAAAATTGAATAATTGATGTTTTGAGAATTAGCGCGTTTTAGCAATACGTCTTTTTTTATCTGAAATCAAATTCGCAATGTTGGTACGCGGACACTCAATGCATTTTATGTTCCAATGGAAGATGAAGTAAACAAGTAGGGCACATGTAGCATTCCAGTTGCCATTGTTATTGATGCATCCACACTCCTTTACCGCTACCACGATCGCTACGGCGTGAGCTTTTAAAAAACAAGCTGCCTCAACATTGAGGCAGCTTGTTTCACTTTTTGATCAATACTATAACTATAAAATTATACAATAAACGGATTAACTATCGTTAATACCTGCGCCATTGTTAGTGGTTCATCAAAACCTTCTGACGCAGCACCTGCTGTATTAAAGCTTCCGCCAAGGTTAACAATGCTTACACCAGCCTGCGTGGTATTTTCTTCACCATTATAACTTAACTGGATAGCCGCATCTGCCGCAGGAGAATAAGTGATGCCGCTGTAATTAAGCGTTATCCATGGCTTCAACGGTTTTTGTGCTGCTGGTATTGCCGCATCCAAAGCCCTTCTCATCTGCCTGATATGTGCCGCATGGCGTGCTTCTACCGAATGAATATTCAATGCAGCAGTAAGCACAGTCCGGTTCGACTGAAGGTTAGGTGCCTGTCCTTTGTAAGCACGTACACCGGTATCTTCAAAAGTTTGCGCCATGGCTAACTCTACTGCATAACTGGCAAGGTAACCCGCAAATGGACCAGTACCGGAACCCTTGCCTCCCGTAAAATCAAATGTTGGTTTAGCTACCGCAGCAGCACCCAATACTGATTTAAGAAAAACAACGTGCTTGTTTTCATCGTCTTTGATCTTTGCTAATGCAGTTTGTGCAGCAGCGGGTGCGGTAAGATAACCGGCTGATCCAACAACATTGTTATAAAATTCTGCTTCCAGGTATTCTAGTGTTAAAGCAAAATTTAAAACAGCATTTACATCTGCAGGCGTTTGACCATACGCTTTGCTGAACATTGCTGAAACTGCCAGGGGCACTGCGGCCAAAGCCAGTTTACCCGAAAGGTTTGCAAATTGCTTCATTGTGTTTCTCCGGCTGTCAAATCTTTCGTAAACTTCCGGGTCTACTTTTTCTATTTCGGTGATTATATTTTCTAAATTCATGATGATTTGTTTTTAAGATGGTAAATGACTGGCGTCAATTTTTGTTTTGATATAAGTGCCTGCAATAGCAAGTACCTGTGCAGGCGTACGTGCCATATCCAAACCATTGGCATCTGTGGTTGCGGCAAATGATCCCGGGGATAAAAGGTCGGCGATCAATGCAGCATGCCTCCCTTCTACAGAAACGATCTTTCCGGCAAGCGTTAAATAAGTGGGGCCGTTGCCTGTTGTAGAGATCAGTTGTCCCGCACCGTTATAAGCGGTTACGCCAAGGTCTTCAAAAGCTTTGGCGGTACCCAGTACACTTGCCCTGCTGGTGAAATCAATGGTAGAAAAATTAACTTCAAGCCCGGGGATTATCGAACTCGCCGCAGCTGCGGTGATCGCGGCTTTAAAAAATTCGCGATGTCCCACTTCATGGTTACGGATATCCGTGAGGTATTCTGTTTCCAATGCAGTGATACCGGAATAAGGCGTGGCAACCACCTGTGTATAAAATGCGGCTTCCAGTTGCTCCAGTGCATACGCGTAATTTAATATACCTACATCCCCACTGCCCAGGTTTACAGTACCGTCAGAAGATGTGGAGTCATTTTTTTTACAGGAACTGCCAATGGCAATTACTGCCGCTGAGGCACCCAGGTATTTTAAAAAATTCCTGCGCTGCGATCCAATGGCAGACATTTCCCTGATTTTTTCAGGGGGAGGTGAAAAATTCTTTCTGTTCATGATGATGTAGTTTTTTTTAAAAATTAAAATTTTTGTGTAGGGTTGAATTGAGGGGACGGTAAAATAGAGGAGAGTTATAGATTGACCTACGTACTTTTTTTTAATCTGGATTTTGCCATGCCAAATAATTATTTTGCGTTATCTGTACTTATGGGTTTATTTACTGGTTGCATACCTTTTTCAAATTCACTGGTCACCGTTTCTTTGGCATCTTTAAATTCACGCATCCCTTTACCTATCCCTCTCATCAGTTCCGGTATTTTTTTACCACCAAAAAGTAGTAATACAACAACTATAATAAGGATCATTTCGGATCCGCCGGGCATTCCCAATAAGAAGATCGATTGCATTGCATGTAGCATAAAATTGATTTTAATTAAATGAAAAATTTATTATTTGAATAATCAAGCCGGAAAGAAAATTTGTGCTGTTATATTTTCAATCTTACACAATAGAAGGGATTTCTGTGCCAAATCGGGAAGGGTACTTTTTTCGTTTTGGATATTCCGGTTAGAAGAGGTAAAATTTATACTATCCTAAAATGCACGCTTTCAAGAACTGCCCAATAGAATTATCATTGGCAATATTCAAATTATATCAATTTATTGATTGTACTGAATTACGATAATAAAAGCTGTTTTAAACAGAAACAGCAAACCCTGTTGGCTCCTTTTTGAAATCGATGATTGAGATTATATATCGCTATATGAGGATTTCATTCCCCAGAATAAAGCGAAAGCCAATTTATTTTTCTAAGTTCTCAACAACTTTTCGTTTAATATAAATAATTATAAATAACTAATTAGTTTAACAAAAGAATTACTCCTCAGGAAAAACTGGTGCGGGCAGGATCTGCGGCTTAAGTCATTAAACTAATACCTGCAATCATTGTATAAAAAGGGAGGAATGTTAAACCGGGATTAAAAATACCTGTGTTATTGGCTGGTAAAAATTAAAATATTTTCCCTTAGGTTTGCAAAAAAAATACTCATGAAGAAGATTGCCATTTTTACCGGGATTCTGTTTTGCTGCTTTGCAGCTACTGCCCAGGCCGACCTCAAGAAAAAAATCGTTGACAGCACTTGTGCCTGCCTTAATGAAATGCCTGATATCGCTAACAAAACACAGGAAGAATTGCAATTGGCGATCGGCCAGTGTATGATGAAAAAATCAATGGCAGACTTTATGGCCCTTGCCCAGGAACGTAATATCGAATTAACTGATGCTGAAGCTATGCAAAAACTGGGGGCAGAGATTGGAATGGACCTGGTGAAAGCGGATTGCAAGGCCATGAATGCTATAATACTTAAAATGTCGCAGGGACAAGGTAAAACCGGCAGCCCCGAAAAAATGGAAAAGATCGAAGAATATAAGACAGCAAAGGGTGTAGTTAAAAATGTGGAGTACAGGGATTTTGTTTACATCACCATGTTGTCGGGCGCAAAGTCGATACAGTTGGTATGGAGCGATTTGGTTACGGGCGGTAATAGTTATGCAAAGAACTTACTCAGCCTCAAAAACAAGACATTGGAATTTTCTTACGTTGAAAAAGAAGTGTACAGTACAAGGGCAAAAGCCTATATCACCGTAAAAATGATCAACGGCATCGAATAACTGTTTTTCAAATAAAGCCAAATAAAAAATAGCCCGTTTAAAAAATGGGCTATTTTTATACACTAAATGGGAATAATATTATGACAATCAAGGGACAAAACCTGTTGGGCTATACCGCTTCGGCAATGGGTAGTAATAGTTTTAACGCTGTTGATCCTTCAACGGGTGCTTTATTACCGGGCCAGTTTTATTTGATCACTGAAGAAGAAGCAACAACGCTTACGGCAAAAGCAAGTGCAGCGTTTGAGGAATACAGGAAAAAGACTGCTGAAGAAAAAGCTCAATTCCTCGACAGCATTGCTGATGAGATCATGGCATTGGGTGATGCGTTGATCGAACGTGCCATGCAGGAAAGTGGATTGCCTGCCGCACGATTAACGGGTGAACGTGGTCGCACCACCAGCCAGCTTAAAATGTTCGCAACATTATTGAGGGAAGGTTCATGGGTAGATGCCCGGATCGATACCGCTGTTCCGGGCAGGCTGCCCTCACCCAAACCAGACCTGAGGAGCATGCTGATCCCTATTGGCCCCGTGATCGTTTTTGGCGCCAGTAATTTTCCTTTCGCCTATTCTGCCGCAGGAGGTGACACTGCTTCAGCACTGGCATCCGGTTGCCCCGTTATTGTAAAAGCGCATCCATTGCATCCGGGCACCGATGAAATGGTAGCGCATGCTATACTGAGCGCCGCAAAAAAGACCGCAATGCCTGATGGTATTTTTTCATTGGTATTCAGTGATGAAGACATGGCTATCCGCCTGGTAAAAGATCCGGTGATTAAGGCTGTAGGATTTACCGGTTCAAGAAAAGGCGGTATGGCAATCTTTAATGCTGCAGTAAACCGAACCGAACCCATACCCGTATACGCAGAAATGAGTGCTGTTAACCCCGTGCTATTAATGCCGGCTGCCGTTGCGGCTAATGCAGTGGGTATTGCACAGGGTTTCGCTGCATCTGTAACCATGGGCGTAGGACAATTTTGTACTAACCCGGGTTTAGTATTTATGGTAGATGATGCCAATACCAAAATATTTTTACAAGCCCTGGCTGAATATATTGGAAAGATGGCCCCTGCAACCATGCTCAGTAAAAATATCTGTACCGCTTACCGGGAAGGCGTGCAAAATTTAAAAAATACGGCAACGCTTGCTGCGCAGGCAACTGCTGCTGCCCCCGCGGGAGAAACAGCAGGAACCCCTTATATCTTTACCGTAGCACAAAAAGATTTTTTGGCCAATAAAAATCTGGCAAATGAAGTGTTCGGACCCGTTAGCGTAATTGTATTGTGTACCGATGTAAATGGTATCATTGAAACCCTTGAGCATTCAGAAGGACAGTTGACCGCAACGGTACATGCTGCAGCGGCGGATGAGCAATACCTGCCGGGTATAGTTGAGCTGATGAAAGAAAAAGCAGGCAGGATAATTTTTGGTGGCTTTCCTACGGGCGTTGAAGTAGCTGATGCAATGGTACATGGCGGGCCTTTCCCGGCTACCACTGATGGCAGGTCTACTTCGGTAGGCAATGCTGCTATATTACGTTTTGTGAGGCCTGTTTCTTATCAAAATTTTCCGCAGCAATTTTTACCTCCGGAACTAAAAGATAATAATCCTCATAACATTTTCCGTTTAGTGAATGGTGCATTGGGTAAAGAAATTCTTTAAGCTCCTGCCCGGTTTAAAATACACAGGATGATTACTACTGTATTAAAAGAATATGGCTTTGACAGCAAAAATTTTATCGTACAGCCTTTTGGAAGCGGTTTGATTAACAGCACCTGGAAGATAATACAGCAAAACGAAAGTTATATAGTACAGCGCATCAACCACCTGGTATTTAAGCATCCTGAATATATTGCAGACAATATCAGATTAGTCTCCTGTTATCTCCAAGATAATTATCCCGATTATTTATTTGTCGCGCCGGTTAAAACTATCACGGGAAAAGATATGATATGTGTTGATGGAAATTTTTTCAGGATATTCCCTTTTGTACAGGGATCGCATACTATCGATGTGGTGACCGACCCGGCAACTGCCTATGAAGCGGCAAAACAATTTGGTGCTTTCACAAAAAAAATATCCGGGCTGGATGCGGACCGCTTAAATATTACTTTGCCGGATTTTCATAACCTTACGCTGCGGTATACCCAATTTGAAAGCGCATTGAATGCCGGCAATACTGAAAGGATCGCAATTGCTGCCCTTTTTATTGAACAATTAAAAAAACATAGGGATATTGTTGATGCGTTTGAAAATATAAAAAGTGATCCTGCTTTTAAGATACGGGTTACCCACCATGATACCAAGATCAGCAATGTACTCTTTGATGAAGATGGTAAAGGTTTATGCGTGATCGACCTCGACACGATAATGCCCGGCTATTTTATCAGTGATGTAGGAGATATGCTGCGTACTTATTTATCGCCCGCCAACGAGGAAGAAAAAGACTTTGAGAAGATTGAAGTGCGTCAGGAATACCTGGATGCCATCATAAAAGGTTATAGCAATGAGATGGGCGATGAACTTTCTGAAACGGAAAAACGATCTTTTATTTATGCCGGTAAATTTATGATCTATATGCAGGTGCTTCGGTTTCTTACGGATTATTTAAACAACGATATTTATTATGGTGAAAAATATGAAGGCCATAATTTAGTAAGGGCAAAAAATCAATTGGTGCTTTTGGAAAAGTTGATAGAGAATGCAAATGTTCAATAATCAATTTTTAATGTTCAAGTGGAAGAGCAAGCGTAAAGTTGCAGTGTGTAAACCAGATTATTGAAAATTGAGCATTGCGTATTGAACATTAATAGACGGGTCATCAGTATCACCAGCTTTTCAGCTCAGCCTTATAAAATAAATATTCCGGCGTAATTATTTTTTGTGCATCATCAGCGGCATACCATGGCGATAGTTTTTCATCTGCAGGATTTACCAGCAAATGAATATCCTGCGCAGGCATATAGCTCTGCGCCAGCATAAATATTTTTTTGCCCGCTGCATTTGCGGCAACATCCATTACAATTACGGCATGGCCCGGGAAACCTCCTCTTATCAATACATCACCGGTTTGAATGTTTGAAAAATCAACTACTGTATGTAATTGTTTCGACAAAGAAGCAGATCCACAGCTAGCGAAAACCCTATCGAGATATTGCATAAAATTTTGTTTAGTATAAGGTGCGTGGAAAACATAAGCTTTATGTGCATTGTCAGTAAAATTTATCGCATCAAATTTCTTTTCTGCAAAAAGATATTCGGCCCTTAAACGCATTACCGCATCTGCACATTGCTGCAGGTCTTTATGCGCAACAGAAATATCCAGTACTGCAAATTGCGCCCGCTGGTTATTTTTTGGCCTGCCATCAAATAAATAAACTGTCTTATCAACCTTAAGCTTCACCGCCCGTAACCAGCCTGCAAAAGAATTACTGTCGGCATTTATACGTACAAAACCTTTGGGTAAGGGAATGGCCTTAATGGCCGGAATTTTTTTTTTATCATTGGAATGTACCGGAAGCTTGTGATCAATTGAAATAGTTTGATCAGTTGAGCTGGCTTCATTGTTACAGGCAAAAGAAATTAATGCAATAAAAAATAACGGTGGTTTAAAGGGCATAAATTGCTAATTTTGACGGTAACAGGGTAAGATGCAGATTGTTAGCAGCTCCATAAAAAAATTGTGTTAAATCATATGGCAACTATTTTAATTATTGATGATGAAAAGGCGATCAGAAAGACTTTAACCGAGATCCTGAGCTATGAAGGCTATAAGATTGATGAAGCCAGTGACGGGGAAGAAGGCCTGAAACGGTTCAGTGAGAAAGCTTATGATATTGTGTTATGCGATATTAAAATGCCCAAGCTGGACGGTATTGAGTTTTTAGAAAAAGCGAAAGAGATCAATGGTGATGTACCCGTGATTATGATCAGCGGGCATGGTAATATTGATACTGCTGTGGAAGCCGTTAAAAAAGGTGCTTTTGATTATATCAGCAAACCACCGGACCTCAACCGATTGCTCATCACTTTGCGTAATGCGGTGGATAAGCAAAGCCTGGTTACCGAAACTAAAGTGCTTAAACGCAAAGTGAGTAAGGTACAGGAGATGATCGGCGAAAGCGATCCCATTAAAAAAATAAAAGACACTATTGAAAAAGTAGCGCCTACTGATGCAAGAGTTTTAATAACCGGCGAGAATGGCGTGGGTAAAGAATTAGTGGCAAGATGGATACATGAAAAAAGCAACCGGAATGCAGGGCCCATGGTAGAAGTGAACTGCGCTGCTATTCCATCCGAACTGATAGAAAGTGAATTATTCGGTCACGAGAAAGGGTCGTTTACTTCAGCGGTTAAACAACGCATAGGAAAATTTGAAACTGCTAACGGCGGTACTTTATTTTTGGATGAGATCGGAGACATGAGCCTTAATGCACAGGCTAAAGTTTTACGGGCTTTGCAGGAAGGAAAGATTACAAGGGTGGGTGCCGAAAAAGATATTAATGTAGATGTACGGGTGGTTACAGCAACCAATAAAGACCTTTTAAAGGAAGTAGATGAAAAAAATTTCCGTTTAGACCTTTATCACCGCCTTGGTGTGATTATCATACATGTACCATCCTTAAACGACAGGAGAGAGGATGTTCCCTTATTGGTAGAGTATTTCCTGGATATCATTGCAACAGAATATGGACAGCCTAAAAAGTCCATCGACACTAAAGCGATGGAAGCCCTTAAGCAATACAACTGGACGGGTAATATCAGGGAATTAAGGAATGTAGTGGAGCGCCTCATCATTTTATCTGCCAAGACCATTTCTGTTGAGGACGTGGAGAATTATGTTTTACCGAAGAAGTAATTTTCGGTTTACGGTTTTGAGTTTTCTGTTGGGTGTACAATGGATTAATTGATTTTAGGAAACAGTTTCGGCCTTAAAGAACTGTAAACTGAAAACCCCAAACCAAGAACAACCAACCTGTTAAGGAACTCCCAACAAATTATGAACGGTTTTAGCAATTAAAATTTATTATGGTACTTTTGGCACTCAAAAAATAACAAGCAACTATGGGTTGGATCATTTTTATCTTAGCCACATTAGGCTGGCATATTGGGCTGTATGGTATGTTTAAAAAGGCTGGAATAGCACCATGGAAGGCATTGGTACCTTTTTACAATACCTGGTGCATGGTAGAAAAGATGCAATTAAATAAGTATTGGTTTTTTTTACAGTTGATACCCATTGCGGGGCAATTCATCACGATCTGGATATGTATAAAATTTGTGGAGCATTTTGGCCGCTTTGGTTTCTGGCACCATGCCGCCATAGTTTTTGTGCCCTTCCTTTATTTCCCTTACCTGGGTTATTCAAAAAATGAAAAATACGCAGGCATACCTGTTGTAAAGAATTATAAAAAATCAACTTCGAGGGAATGGATCGACGCAGCCGCGTTTGCTGTTGTAGCTGCAACCCTTATCCGCACTTTTGTGTTTGAAGCGTACGTAATTCCAACACCTTCTGAAGAAAAAACATTATTGGTAAATGATTATCTTTTCGTAAGCAAGTGGGCTTATGGGCCCCGCATTCCCAATACCCCGATCGCCATGCCTTTTGTGCATCATACCATTCCCGGCCTTGATGTAAAATCATATGTTGAATGGATACATATTCCTTATACCCGCTGGTTTGCTTCACCGGTTAAAAGAAATGATGCGGTGGTATTTAATTTCCCTGCAAATGATACCCTGATCAATGATGAAGCCAATTTCGGATCTAAGGTAACTTATTATGAAGCCTGCAAGGAATTGGGCAGGGCAAAGGTTTGGGAAGACTATGGAAAAATAATTATTACAAGGCCTGTTGATAAAAGAGAGAATTTTATAAAACGTTGTGTAGCCATTGGAGGTGATACCATACAAATCATAGATGGTAACTTAATAATCAATGGGCAGCCACAGGATTATTTCCCCAATGCACAAAGGTTTTACAGGGTAGTTGATCCAAAAACTACCTCTACAGACCCCGACTTTTTGGCCGGGCTCGGTATTCATATCCGTGAAGAGCAGGGGGATATCAGGCCCGCGCAGGACGGCGGAATTTTAGTAAATATTACCAATGAGGAAAGAAAGAATATGCTGCCGGCTTCTTTGGCTTTATTTGCTCATTATAATGAAGGTCCTGATCAAAGATTATTTCCTTATTACAATAATGCGGATTCTGCGCATACCTGGACGCCCGATAATTATGGCAAACTCTGGATACCTAAAAAAGGCGGTACCATTCAATTAACGGATGATAATATAATCCGTTACAGGCGCTGTATCGAGACTTATGAGTCCAATAAATTTGAACAAAAAGATGGCAAGACATTTATCAATGGAAAAGAAACCACTTCTTATACTTTTAAGATGGATTATTTCTGGTTGATGGGAGATAACCGCCATAATTCGCTGGATAGCCGCTTTTGGGGGTTTGTGCCGGAAGATCATGTGGTAGGTAAAGCATCATTGATCTGGTTTAGCTGGGAAGGTGGCCCAAGATGGAAACGTATCTTCCGCTGGATAAAGTAAGAACACCCCACAGGCTTGTTCTTAATTGGCCGGCATCAAAATAAATACTATATTTAAACAACTAAGTCCTTACTACAGCAATGCAGTAAGGATTTTTTATCTGCTATAAAACTTAATACAATGAACCAGGAAAAATATAATTTCTCATTTGATGTTTACCCTTCAATAGAGGAACTTTCACAGGAAGATGCTCAATTGGTGAAAGAAGCCAGGAAGATTACTGGCAATGCCTATGCCCCTTATTCTAATTTTCACGTGGGTGCTATTGCGAAGTTAAGCAACGGAAAAACTGTTACCGGAACCAACCAGGAAAATGCAGCCTATCCTGCGGGGATATGTGCGGAAAGAGTATTGCTGTCTGCTGTTGCGTCTTTATTTCCTAATGCTCCAATAAACACGATCGCTATAAGTTACGATAATAAAAATGGTGAAAGTAACCACCCGATTTCTCCCTGTGGTATTTGCAGGCAAACCTTGTTGGAATATGAAGAACGGGTAAAACAGCCCATCCGTCTTATCTTAAGCGGTTTGGAAGGAAAGATCTATATTATTAAAAAGGCCAGCCAGTTGTTGCCACTTTCATTTGGGGGAGAAGACCTGAAATAAAAACCTTAGTGGCTTTATACTTTAATGTTAGTGAATTATAAAGAAAATATTCAATGCACAATGTTCAATGAATACACCTGCGTTTTACCTTAAGTATTGAAAATTGAACATTGATTATTGAGCATTCATTTTTCTTCCTCAAAATAAAGTCTGCACCCCATACGCATATTTAGCCTCATGCTCCAATAGCCATTTCTTTCTCCACAGGTCGCCGCCATAACCAACCAAATCGCCATTACTGCCAATTACACGGTGACAGGGTACAATGATGCAAACGCTGTTATTGCCATTGGCTGTACCCACAGCCCTTATTGCTTTTACATTGCCGATACGTTTACTTAATTCCAGGTAACTGATTGTTCTGGCATAGGGAATATTACAGAGTTCCTTCCATACACCGTGCTGAAATGGAGTACCTACCTGTGTAATAGGCATAGTGAATTGTGTACGTTTACCTGCAAAATATTCATCCAGTTGTTTGATACAATTTTTTATTACGGGGGATTGCGGCTGTACAAAATTTATATCCGCTTCATTAACCTGTGTGCCCTTCCAGCTGTTTAAAAACAGTACATCCGAAATAGCGTTGCCGTTACTCCTTATTTCCAGTACACCAAGTGGACATTGATAATATACTGTTTCGATGTTCATCTGCTGAATTGTAGGGTTGTCAACCCTGGCGAAGTATCCTTGAATTTTATTTACTGCTTAAGGGTTGACATCCCTTAAGCAAGCTTACCCGATTTTACAACCATTCTTTACATGCAGTGAAGGCTGCAGCAATACCACTTCATTTTTTTCATTATACACACCCAGCACCAGGCATTCACTGAAAAAATTGCCGATCTGTTTTACCGGGAAATTTACCACGGCAATTACCTGTCTGCCAATTAAATTTTCTTTTTCATATAAAGCGGTTATTTGTGCAGACGATCTTTTGAACCCGAGCTCACCAAAATCAATGGTCAATTGGTAAGAAGGCTTTCTTGCATTGGGAAAATCACCTGCCGCGGTAATAGTACCTACGCGAATATCTACTTTTTCAAAATCATTCCAATTGATCATTGTATTTTATTATAGCAAAATGAATTATTATTGATGACTAAATTAGGTAAAATGTCGGTAGAAATTAAAAAAGCCCGTGTTGAAGACGTAAAACAAATTCCCCCGCTGTTTGATGCATACCGGGTATTTTATAATCAGCTTTCCGATGAAAAAGCCGCAGCTGGTTTTTTACAGCAACGTTTAGCCAATAACGAATCTGTAATCTTTATTGCTTTTGTCAATGATATTGCTACAGGGTTTTGCCAGTTATTTCCAATTTTTTCTTCTGTGGGTTTAATGCCCGCCTGGTTATTGAATGATCTTTATGTGGATTCAAATGCCAGGGGCCAAGGTGTTGCTGGTGCTTTATTACAAGAGGCAAAAAAATTTGGAATGGAGACAAATTCGAGGTGGTTGCTCTTGCAAACAGGTGCCGATAATATCACTGCACAATCTGTTTATGAAAAGAATGGCTGGCATAAAGTGAGTGATTATTTTTATGAATTGCCATTGGATTGATCTTTTTTTTGCAATACAGTATATCACCACGCAGTAATATCCACCACAGCGTCTAAATTTATCCTTCCATAAATATGCGGGAATTCTTCATTTACCGAAGGAGCAAGTTCAAAAATGTGCACGGCTTCTAATTTGCCTTCATCAATATGTAATACCAACAGGCCGGTGTCTTTAGAATAATATCTTTCGACAACTCCTTTCACCTGTTCTTTTTTAGAAGCATGTATAAAACCTTCTGTAGCTAATGAAGTTGCTTCGTAAAAGCCCTGTTCAACAGCTTTCTCCCAATCTGTTTGCTTAACTACGTGGTAGATCATTATCTAAAAGGTTGGCTAATGAAAGCAGTTCATTCATCTTATAACGGTTACGGTCATTGTCAAAGCACTTGCTTAATTCTTCCAGTAAGAACTGGATGATGCGTTTATTATTCAGCTGCCGGAAATAGGAGGTGGTGGGTGGCACCGAGATGCGCTTAAAATAATTCTCCACGTCTTTATGGCTATACATTTGCCCGTTGAGTGGATCAATATAAAAATTTATCTTTTCCGAAGAATGGCCAACGGGATTTAAGAGATCATGCTGCTGGTCAAAATAAGCCATGATGAATTGCCGCGGAATATTGATGGCTTTTACAGGCACATCGAGCATTTCGCAGAGCACTAAATAAATGATGCCATTGCTTACCGCGTTGCCCTTCTTACTTTCCAGTGCTTTGTTGATTAAATAATCATCCGGGTTATTATAGGCGAACTCAACACCTTTCTGTTTATAATAATTGTATAAGATGCTGGTGATAACGTTGATCTGCTCCAGTGGTGTAAGGTAGCTGTTCAGTTCGAGCCAGATATTCCGTTTTAATTTTTCTATTTCCTGGTAAACCGTATTATTATTCAATTCAGGATAATGATACCTTGCCACCAGCAAAGCGCCCTGCAACAGGTCTGCCTCTCCTGCAGCCCATACGGTAAAATCATTCGTAAGGTCGCGGAAATGTAAACGGTGTATCAGCAATTCGATCCTCTCCTGTAATTCTTCATTACTGGTATTCTCCCATAAGTTTTCGAGGTTAGGGATAATCGCTTTACCAAACGTGATGATCTTATCGCTAACGGTATTGTACACGTACTCATCCGGGTCGTCGATCAGGTGTAATAAAGCTGATATTTCTTTGTTCTCTTTCATCCGTTATTGAAATTCGGAAAATGCAGCTAAAGAAAGAAGTTAAAATTTTCCACAGTGGTGATTAACTTTTTGGCGTCCGGCAGTTTTAAACCGAAATGACGCAAAAAACAAATTCCCTCCCGAGAACAGGAGGGAATTTCTTTAACCCTTAAAACAACCAATCCCGAACATCGGGACTAATGATTATAAAACATCAGATACGGGGTTTTGTTTACAAAGGTTTTATTATTTAAAAAATAGTTTGTTAAAAGGTTGACCACCTTATTAAGAGTTATTCCTTTGGTAAAAAATTTGCGTAAGTTTAGCAGCTTTACACCAGTGCCAGTTCCAATACCTGCTGCATGGTTTTTACATAATGGAATTTAATGCCTTTAATATATTGGCTGTTGATCTCTTCCACATCTTTTTCATTCTGCCAGCACATTATGATCTCTTTTAAGCCTGCACGCTTTGCCGCTAACACTTTTTCTTTGATACCCCCCACCGGTAATACCTGGCCTCGCAAAGTAATTTCACCTGTCATGGCCAAATAAGGTTTAATCTTACGGCCGGTAAAAGCACTGGCCAAAGCAGAAAGCATGGTGATACCTGCACTTGGACCGTCTTTAGGTACAGCACCTTCGGGAACGTGTATATGAATGTCTTTCTTATTAAAAATACCCGGATCAATATTTACCTTCTTACAATTGGCTTCAAGGTAAGTCAATGCAGTGCTGGCACTTTCTTTCATCACGTTACCGAGGTTACCTGTAAGCTTTAACTCGCCTTTACCTTCGCTCAATTGCGTTTCAATAAAAAGTATATCGCCGCCTACGTAGGTCCACGCAAGCCCCACCGCAACACCGGGCATGTTGGCTATTTTATACAGGTCATTACTGTATTTCGGTTTGCCCAATATCTTTTCTACATCATTGCCGGTTATTGTAGCTTTCAATTTTCCTTTTATTACCAACTCTTTTGCCTGGTAACGCATGATACTGGCCAATTGCCTGTCGAGTTCGCGTACACCACTTTCCCTCGTATAATCTTCAATGATCTTTTCCAATACCGGTTCTGAAAGTTTAAAACTTCCTTCAGTTAAACCATGCATTTCTTTTTGCTTGGGCATCAAATGTCTTTTGGCAATCTCTATTTTTTCTTCAACTGCATACCCGCTGAGGTCAATGATCTCCAAACGGTCTCTTAGTGCAGGTTGAATATTGCTGATATTATTCGCGGTGGCAATAAACAATACTTTACTCAGGTCATATTCCAGTTCAAGGTAATTATCGTAAAAAGTATTGTTCTGTTCAGGATCCAGCACTTCCAGTAGGGCAGAAGAAGGATCGCCATGAACGGTACTGCCCACTTTATCAATTTCATCCAGTATCATTACCGGGTTACTGGATTTTATTTTACGTATCGACTGAACAATCCTTCCGGGCATCGCACCGATATAAGTTTTGCGGTGCCCCCTTATTTCGCTTTCATCATGCAGGCCACCTAAACTCACCCTTACATATTTTCTATTGATAGCTGCGGCGATACTCTTCCCTAAACTTGTTTTACCGATACCGGGAGGCCCCAGAAAACATAATATCGGTGACTTCATATCACCTTTTAATTTTAAAACAGCTAAATATTCCAAAATTCTTTCTTTGATCTTCTGCATCCCGTAATGATCATGGTCCAGTATCTTTTTTGAGCGCTTCAGGTCGTATTGATCTTCGGTATAATCCTCCCACGGCAGATCCAGCATCAGGTCCAGGTGATTATAAGTAATAGAATAATCGGGCGTTGATGGATGCATGCGTTCCAGTTTTTCAACACCCTTGGTAAACATTTCCTTCGCGGCTTTGGGCCATTTTTTTGTCTCTGCTTTTTTCTGCATGTCTTTTACTTCAGCTACATTATCGCCACCCAGTTCTTCCTTGATGGCTTTCATCTGCTGCTGTAAAAAATATTCCCGCTGCTGCTTGTCTAATTCATTCCTTGTTTTATTGGTTACTTTGTTTTTTAATTCGGCATACTGCAGTTCAGTTTGCATGAGGTTCATCAACAACTCCGCTCTTGCTTTGATATTACTGATCTCTAACAGCCGTTGCTTTTCTTTGATATCACTGTTGAGGTTGCTGCTTACAAAATGAATTAAAAAAGATGGGTTCTCAATATTCTTTAATATGATGGCGGCTTCACTGGGCAGGTTAGGAGAGAGGCCTACGATTTGCCCCGCCAGGTCTTTGATACTGCCAACCATTGCTTCAAAATCAGCATCCCCTTTAAGATTCTCTTCGTTCAGTACTTTTATCTTCGCTTTAAAGTAAGGATCTTCCGTGGTGATCTCTTCAATTTTAAACCGCTTTCGGCCCTGGATGATTATTGTTGTTCCGCCATCGGGCATTTTAATCAGCTTAACTATTTTTGCTACGGTTCCAATATCTTCCAGGTCGCTTACCACGGGTTCTTCCACGTTACTGTCTTTTTGCGCTACCACACCTATCAATTTGTCAGCCTTATAAGCATCATTTACTGCCTTAATGCTTTTATCCCTGCCCACAGTAATAGGAATTACCACACCGGGAAACAATACAGTATTTCTTAAAGGTAAAATGGGTAATTCGGCTGGAATGGGCTGGTCATCAGTGTTTGCGTCTTCTTCCTCGTTGAGCGGGATGATCGGCATAAACTCCATTTCTTCTTCCGGGCCCTGTAAATAAAATTTCTTATCCATATAAATCTCAATATAAAGTCAAAATGTCAAAACACACAGTTAAATATTGTTTTTTGTGTGGAAGGCTTTATAGCCAATAATAATGCCAAGTGAAACGAAAGATTGGAAATTAGAAATTTGTATTTAAGAATAAGGTACGAAAACCATAATTATCTTCAACTGCAAACTTAATTCCCAATCCCTGATTACTAATTCCTGCATACTTCATTTACTTTTGCATTCCATGCATATCAATTGTACCGATAAAGAACTCATTATTTTACAAAAAATTGGAGCTGCAGCCACGCAACTGCAGATGCCCTGTTACCTGATCGGTGGTTTTGTAAGAGATAAAATCTTAGGGAGGAATACCAAAGATATGGATGTGGTTTGCGTAGGCGATGGCATCGCATTGGCACATGCTGTTGCGGCGCAATTTGAACCTGTGCCTACCGTTCATTTTTTTAAGAATTTTGGTACTGCACAAATTAAAGTTGATGACCTCGAGATAGAATTCGTTGGCGCCAGGAAAGAAAGCTATGATTTCAACAGCCGTAAACCTGCAGTAGAAACAGGAACATTGGCTGATGATCAAAACCGCCGTGATTTTACCATTAATGCTTTAGCGATTAGTTTGAAT
Source organism: Chitinophagales bacterium (assembly GCA_038205215.1). GTDB lineage: Bacteria > Bacteroidota > Bacteroidia > Chitinophagales > Chitinophagaceae > Ferruginibacter. The sequence continues at coordinate 78,173 of JBBRCB010000001.1, forward strand.
GCCGCAGAATTTGGAACCCTGGTTGATCCATTTAATGGCCTCAGCGACCTGGCATCAAAAATATTGCAAACACCATTGGCACCGGGGATCACTTTTAGTGATGATCCCTTGCGGATGATGAGGGCGATACGTTTTGCAACACAATTAAATTTCAGCATTGAAGAAAAAACATTTGCAGCAATTAAGGCTAATGCAGAACGTATTAAAATTGTAAGCGGCGAACGGGTGGCAGATGAACTGAATAAAATAGTGCTGGCATCAAAGCCTTCAATTGGGTTTGATCTTTTGTATAAAAGCGGGCTGCTTAATATAATTTTCCCCCAAATGCAGGCATTGGTAGGTGCAGAATACGTAGATGGGATGGGGCATAAAGATAATTTCTACCACACATTGCAGGTGCTGGATAATATCGCTCCAAATACCAATGACCTGTGGTTGAGATGGGCAGCAATACTACATGATATTGCCAAGCCGGCGACTAAAAAATTTGAAGAGGGCCATGGCTGGACTTTTCATGGCCACGAAGCATTGGGAGGAAGATGGGTACCGAAGATCTTTGCACAGTTAAAGTTGCCACAAAATGAAAAAATGAAATTTGTGCGTAAACTGGTAGAAATGCATTTACGGCCGATCAGCCTTACTAAAGAAAATATCACCGACAGCGCCATCAGGAGGTTGTTGGTGGATGCAGGTGAAGACTTTGATGCGTTAATGACCTTATGTGCTGCTGATATTACATCAAAAAACAAACAGAAAGTACAACGTTTCCTGAATAATTTTGAAATGGTGCGTAAGCGCTGTGCAGAAGTGGAAGAAAGTGATCACCTGCGAAACTGGCAACCTCCCATAACCGGCGAAATAATTATGCAGGCCTTTAATTTACCGCCTTCACGTAAAGTTGGCGATATCAAAACTGCTGTACGCGAAGCCATTTTGGATGGTGTTATTCCCAATGAATACGAGGCAGCCTATGCATTTATGCTGGAGAAGGCGGAGGAATTGGGCATTCAATAAGTTCAACAAAAACTTAGAATATTGAACATTGAGCGTTGACTATTGACTATTGAAAATCATTAAAGTTCATCAAATTCGTTTTTTAATCATACAATTACTAATTAGTACTTATTTCCTTAATTTTACAGCATGGCTATTTTACGTTTCAGGGTTTATTGGGAAGACGACGACAGTATTTACCGTGATATTGCTATCCGTCATACACAGCGTTTTTTCGACCTGCATGGTTGTATCTTAAAAAGTTTTGAGTTCGACTCCAAGCATAAAGCAACTTTTTACCGCAGTAATGATAGCTGGCTTCGGGGCAGGGAGATATCTCTTGAAAAATATGATAAGGCGTATAAGGCAGAACCCCTGATCATGGCGGACACAGCAATCAGTTCCGAGATCAGCAACCCTAACCAAAAATTCATTTACGAGTACGATTTTAATAAGTTCTGGCATTTTATGGTAGAGCTGATCAATGTTGATAAGGAAGAAAATAAAAAATTAAGCTACCCCTGCTGCGTTAGAACAGAAGGTATCGCCCCATCTCAATACGGTACAAAGGGTTTGGTAGATAGCCGCCTGGCTGAAATGGAAGAAAAATACGACCTTCAACCTGATGCTTTAGCCGATGGCTTTGTCACCGAAGGTGAAGAAGAAGAAGCAAGCGGAGCTGAGGAGGAAGAAGCAACAACTGATGAAGGCAATGATGGATTTTAAATTGATCATTGGATACTTAATAATGAGTATTTTTTCCTGTGTAAGCTGCTGTTATATTTGACTATCTTACTTATCAAAATAGTTTTGTAAGGATTGGTGATGCTGTTTCATAGGAATTACATTATCAATTATCCATTCTGCCAGCCGGCTTAAACCAGTATATGAAACAATTCTTTTTTACAACTCTATTAATGGCCTTTTGCGTTATCGCTTTTGCACAACTGGACGCCATTAAACCGAAAGAGAAAAAAACTACTAAAGTAAATAAGCCAAAGCCGGTAAAACCTGTTACCCCGGTGACTCCGGTAAGTCCAGTAAATCCAGTGAATCCAGTAAAACCGGAAAATACCGGGAGTTATATTATTGTATTCAGGGGTGGACAATTGTCATCTGCACTTAATAATTACAATATCTTTATCGACGGCAGAAAAGTTTGTGCACTGAGCAATGGGAAATATTTTAGGTACCCCGTTTCTCCCGGTAAACACGAAATAGAGGCCAAGAAAGCCGGCCTTGACCTGGCAAAAAAAGAATCATTTGCCAGCGTAGTGTCCAGCCCAGGTAGAAATATTTACATTTCATTCAACATCAAAAAGACTTTGCTTCGGGAAAAATTTGAATTAAACGAAATAAACCAGGGCCCGGGTAGCCAACTGGTAAATAATTTAAGGGAAGATAATTGCCAGGGGGATATAGGGCATCAATAGACGCAGGAATTTAAGGCAAAGGCGCAAAGTGAAATACATAAGAAGCAAAAATTTCTTTACATCCTCAGGTGAAACATAATTTTTAGGGTTGTCAAGCTTGCAAAAGTATCCGCGTATATCTGTATTAAATGAGTTCTTTACAAACTCAATAACAGGCCATGAACAAAACATGTATTGTAATAGCAGGGCCAACTGCTGTTGGTAAAACCAGCTTCGCCATTCGGGTGGCGCAACATTTTAAAACACCAATCATCTCTGCCGACAGCCGACAGTGTTTTAAAGAATTAAATATCGGCGTAGCGAAACCTTCTCCAGCGCAATTGCGGGAAATAACACATTATTTTATTAACTCCCATGCTATCCATGAAGAAGTGAATGCAATGGTATTTGAAAAATACGCATTACAAAAAGTGCAGGAGATATTTATACAGCATGATATCGCCGTGATGGCGGGCGGCACTGGTTTATACATCAAAGCATTTTGCGATGGCATTGATGAATTACCTGCGGTTGATCCTGCTGTAAGAAAAAACATTGTTGCAGGTTATGATCGCTATGGCTTACACTGGCTGCAAAACGAAGTGAAAAAAAATGATGCTGTTTATTTTGCCAACGGAGAAATAAAAAATCCGCAACGTTTAATGAGAGCACTGGAAGTAAAATTATCCAGTGGACAATCCATTACAAGTTTTCAAACCCGGCAGAAAAAACAACGTGATTTCAATATTGTGAGAATTGGGTTGGAATTGCCGAGAGAACAACTGGTACAAAATATCAATAGCCGTGTAGACCATATGATGAAATACGGTTTATTAAATGAAGTAAAGCAACTGCAACCTTTCAAAAATCTAAATGCATTACAAACGGTGGGCTATAAAGAATTATTCGACTACCTGGATGGCAAACTGATTCTGGAAGATGCAGTGGAAAGAATAAAGCTGAATACCCGGCAATATGCAAAACGCCAAATGACCTGGTTTAAAAAGGAGCAGGGCCTGCAATGGGTAAGTCCCCATCTTCCTGTTGCAGCATTGCAGGCAGGTTTTTTATCGGGAATGTAGACTTGTATACCGGCACGGGAGCAATGATATCAGCATCTTTTTCTTCCCTGTTACCATCTGCAGAAATATTGGGTACATCGAATTTTATTCCTGTTATCTTTTTTGCGCCGTTCCTTACAAAAACCACCGTTCCGCTATTAGCCGGCATATAAAACTGGTCTTCCCCCGTCTTTTCCAGCGTGGTATTTCCTATGGAAGAACTTAAACGTAAGGTGCCGTTCTCAAAAACTATATTTACCTCACTGATCGGGCTACCCTGCGGAAATTTATATTTAGCGGCATATTGTTGTAAAGATTCTTCCGCCTTTAAAGAGAGGCAGGACACGATTCCTAAAGCAAGTAGGATGGTAATTTTTTTCATGGCAGGTGAGTTTAGTATAAAAATACAGTATACTTTGTTAACCAGGTAAACATACTCTTAAAAAAATCTTAAAATTTAAATCCAAGAGTCGCAACAATATTTCCCCGCTGCTGTTTAAGGCTGGCATAAGTATTCGCACGGTCTTCCAAACGGTAAGGCAGGTCGATATCTTTGGAAATATTGTGTACATAGGTAAGATCCACGAATACGCCTTTATTCCTGTAACCAAGACCGCCGCTGAGCAACATGCTATTCACTTTTTCGGGTGCAGTTTTATAAGGGCTGCTGTAATAGGCGAACCCAAGTCTGCCCATAACCGTATTGAACTTTAATTCGCCGCCCAGCCTGAAGTTAAAATTACCTTTATACTCGCTTTTTACTACGGAGTTCAATTGGTTATAGTAGGCTTTTTCACCGTCGGTGGGGCTTTGGTTATTGCTGCCAAATTTTGATCCGCTGTAATTTACATACTCGATGTCGGCACTGATAAAAGCTCTTTGTTTTTTTACATTCAACACTTCCCTGAAAACATAAGACGCGCTTAAAATAGCTTTAAAGGGTGTCGTTTGTGTATACTTGCTTTCGCCAGGCTGGCTATTGGTAAAATTTTTTGAGGTGACATCAAAATTTCCAACGGGGTTCTCCAGGAAAGTATGGATGGTGGTGGTTCTGGTATCTTTTAAATTCATAAAAGTAGGGGTATGTACAGCAAGGCCTATACGAATATATTCCTGTGGCCGGTATATAACACCAATCTTTGCATTAACGCCAATGCCTTTTGTTGTAAAGTTATCTATATATTCAGACTGCTTAAAATGATTGGCGCCATTATTTGAAGTATCAAATTCTTTAAAATTCAGGTTGCTGGTGTAACTGGTAATGGGTAAACCGATCGTTCCTCCAAAGAACCATTTGTCGTCACTGTTGTGAGCAAAGCCCAATGCAATTTCAGTGATACCGCCTTTTGTTTCGTGGATCATTTCCTGCCTTATCGCCTGGTGGGCATCCAAAATATATTCAGGGGCGCCTTTAACCTGGTACACCCTTTGCCCATTCACAATTGAAGACACCGTGTCAATTAAATAAGTGTATAACGCGGGGGCAGAGCCGTAGGGCAGTGGAGAATTAGTATTCAATACCTGGTCGATACTGTAGCCGCTTTTTGCAAACTCCTCAGCAAACTGTTCGCTGAATGAACTATAATTATTCAAACCTTTATATTGTATGCTGTTATTAAAATTAGCCGTTTGCGTTAGTGCTATGCTTATGGCATTACTGCTCTTCGGTTTAAACCTGTTACCAAAACCCCAAACCCAGCCGCTGGTACCAAATCCAAAACTGTTCTTTTTATTTATATTAGAAGTTCCCCTGAAACTGGCTTTATTATTATTCAACACAAACCCGGGAGTTAAAACGAATTCCGCCGTTTTATAAAATCCCAGGCCTGCAGGATTTACAAATGTTGCATTGATATCGCCGCCTAAAGAACCCATTGCGCCACCGATAGCCATATTACGGGCTGTCCCGTTTTGCGGGTAATAGGAATAGCGTAATGCATCTTCAGGTGTTTGGGCAAATATTGCAGTGGTTATAGAAAGATTTAAAAGGAGTAAATATTTTTTCATGGCATATAAGTTTTACAGTCCAATTATTTTTTTTGGAAAATATAGTAACAGCATCATAATAATGTTTGTCGGTATTGCACTCTCCGGTAATTAACCTCTTCCCGGTCTTGTAACCGGAGTTCCTCCTGAGCTACTGCCACCGGATGAAGAACCACTGCTTCCTGAATTTGAATTGGTTGAAGGGGTGTAAGTCCTGTTGTTGTTAGAATTGTTATTGGAATTATTAGAATTGTTGTTTGCATTGGGCGTAAATACTTCCCTGATAATATTCCCTACTTTGCTACCACCATTATTGCTGGTGTTATATTGGCGTGCGTAACCGCCCCGTGATGTAGAGACCCCGGTTTTGGGATCAGTGGATACCGCTGCAGCATAATTTTTGTAAGTATTTAGGTTCACCGTTCTTGGTGTACTATTAACCGGGGCAGCCGGTGTAACCCTTCCCGAGTATAAAGGTTTTGAATAGTAATATGGGTTATAGTAATACCCATAATTATTGCAATTGCAGGTACAGTAACGGTAAGGGCTATTATTATAGCTGTAATCATAATCGTTATCAAAATCTCTCCACCGGCGGTCGCGTATGATCATCCTGATCCGGTTATTATCCGCTGTATTTTCTGCCGGCCTTGTTGCTTCTTTTTGCCTGCTGTCCTCTTTTCTTTCCTCTATCACTTTTACAGGGCTGTAATAAACATCATCGGGCGTTTGCCCGCTTTTGTAGGCTGTGCTGCAACTGGTAATAGCTGCTGCGGAAAGGGCAATGAGTAAAATTTTAGCGTTCATGGCAATAGTTTTAATGATTTAAAATTGAAGTTACTACTTTTGTGCAGGTTTTAAAAGCACTTTGTTTTAATATAGCATCAAACTGTTTGCCATAAGACACTTAGGTTTAACGGTTTGCTGTTAAAGATGTGCTAAATGACTTTGAACTAAAGACTAACGATTAAACAATATAAAAATACCTGTGGCTGCATAGGATAACCAACATGGCAAAAGAACTCACCTCAAGAGCAGAAGATTATTCACAATGGTACAATGACCTTGTAATAAAAAGCGGTCTCGCCGATCACTCGGCAGTTCGTGGTTGCATGGTGATCAAGCCTTATGGTTTTGCGTTATGGGAAAACATGAGGGATCAGCTGGACAGGATGTTTAAAGACACCGGGCATGTGAATGCGTATTTTCCTTTGTTTGTTCCTAAAAGTTTATTTGAAGCAGAAGAAAAAAATGCGGAAGGCTTTGCAAAGGAATGTGCAATCGTAACCCATTACCGGTTAAAGAATGACCCCGACAATAAAGGCAAACTAATAGTTGACCCCGAAGCTAAATTGGAAGAGGAATTGATCATCCGCCCTACCAGCGAAGCTATTATCTGGAACACGTATAAAGGCTGGATACAATCTTACCGTGATCTTCCTTTGCTCATCAACCAATGGGCGAATGTAGTGCGCTGGGAAATGCGTACAAGATTATTCTTGCGCACCGCCGAATTTTTATGGCAGGAAGGCCATACGGCTCATGCTACAAAAGAGGAAGCCGTAGAAGAAACTTTAAAGATGCTGGATGTATACGCTGATTTTGTAGAGCAGTACATGGCCGTACCCGTTATAAAAGGAGTGAAAACACCCAACGAACGTTTTGCCGGTGCAGAAGATACCTTTTGTATTGAAGCGTTAATGCAGGATGGAAAAGCATTGCAGGCGGGTACTTCGCATTTCTTAGGACAGAATTTTGCAAAAGCATTTGATGTAAAATTCAGTGATAAGAATAATAAACTGGATTATGTATGGGCAACATCATGGGGCGTGTCTACAAGATTGATCGGCGCTTTGATCATGGCACACAGTGATGACCAGGGTTTGATCATGCCGCCAAAGATAGCACCCATGCAGGTGGTGATTGTTCCGGTATACAAAGGTGAAGAAAGTAAAACTGTGATCGATGCCAAAGCAAATGGGATTGTTGCCCAATTGAAAGCATTGGGCATTCGCGTTAAATACGATAACAATGATAACAGCCGCCCGGGCTGGAAATTCGCGGAGTACGAATTAAAAGGCGTACCTGTAAGGATCGCGATGGGGTTACGGGATATAGAAAACAATGTGGTAGAATTGGCCAGGCGTGATACCAAGGAAAAAAGCAGTGTGCCTGTTGATGGACTCGCAGGTTATGTATTACAATTGCTGGAAGAGATTCAACAGTATATGTTCAATAAAGCACGCGCATTCCAAAAAGCTAAAATAACAAAAGCCGATAGCTGGGATGAATTCATAAAATTACTGGATGAAAAAGGAGGTTTTATTTCGGCGCATTGGGATGGCACCGGCGAAACAGAAGACAAAATAAAAGAACAATCTAAAGCTACAATCCGCTGTATTCCATTAAACAATCAGCAGGAAGAGGGCATTTGTATCCTCACCCGTAAGCCAAGTACACAAAGAGTTCTATTTGCAAGAGCATACTAAGGCCTTTAATAATAAATACCGGTATTTGCATGACATTCCCTTTATTAAATATCATTAACTGGGTTGAGGAACACCAGTTACCCTGTTTATTTAAATCGGTATTTCATGTTGATTGCCCGGGATGTGGTTTCCAGAGAAGTGGCATTGCCCTATTAAAAGGCAACCCCTGCCAAAGCATGCAATTATACCCGGCATTGATTCCCATGTTACTTTTCTTTATTTTTTTATTCCTCAATCAAAAATTCAGGTTTACCAATTCTTTTAAAACCGTAAAAACAGGAATAGCTTCAATATTTATTATTATCTTGGCTTCTTATATATTAAAACTAACTTCTTAAAAAAATTGTATGAGCGAACAACAAAATCTTATTACCCCTAATTACAACCAACCAGCCAATCTCCCCAATGCTACTGCAGCACTTGTGCTTGGCATCATTTCCATAGTGGGTGCTTTTTGTTATGGTATTGTGGGGGTGATCTGTGGTATCATCGGGTTAGTACTTGCCAATAAAGACCGCAAACTTTACCAGTCCAACCCTGAATTATACGCTGCATCAAGTTACAGCACCTCCAATTCCGGCAGGGTTTGCTCCTTAATAGGTTTGATATTGGGCTCGGTGTTCCTGCTTATCATGATCCTTTACTTCGTTTTCTTTGGCACGCTGATCATGGAGGCCATGAGGCAGGGTGGTAAAGTATAATTGTTTGTTGCCGCGGGCAGCAACCATTTTTGTATCGCTGCATTTTATTCTAAACAGTCTGGTTTGTTTTGACTGTTAGTAGAATAAACCTATTGTTGTAGTAAATTTTGCCTATTTGTTATACCATTTTACCGGAACAATTGTTATGGAAGATTTTGAAATGGGCTGCCTGGATACGCTTGATTTGGAAATTGACGGGGAAATAACTGCATCACTCAGCCAGGCCTCAAAATGGGCAAAATTTATCAGCATATTGATATTTTGTTTTTGTGGTTTATTGTTGCTCATCCTTTTAATTGGAAGCAGGAGCGCCAACTTCCTCAACGGTTTTAACAGCAGACTGCAACAATCCGGGAGCCTGGTTAAGCTTAATAATATTCCCCTCTTCATCGCGGTGGTTATCGTAGCAGTAATTATAGTAATAGTCGTGTATTATTTTTTGTTTAATTTCTCCAGGAAGGTTAAACTGGCGATCATTGCGGAAAGTACCGATCAACTAAATAAGGGCCTGGGCGCTCTTAAAATTTATTTCATTATTTATGCCGCTTTTGGTATCCTGGGTATCGGCATAAGTGCATTTTCTTTGTTTAAATTATTCTGAAAAAATAAAATCCAATGGAAAATACAGGGCAGAGTACCATCTTTAAATTTGGTATTGATGATGCCACGCGGCAAAATTTCAGTGAGCTGGCACAATGGGCAAAGGTCAATGCGATATTGGCATTTGTTTCTATGGGGATGTCATTATTAACCATCATCGTGGCCAGCATGAAATTTTTCGATTCTTTAGATGCGTATACCGCAGGCACGTTAGTAGGCGGTATGATAGGCAAGCAACTTGTCGTTTGGATCATATCGCTTGTGCTCAATATTATTTTGCACAATGCAGGAAAAAATATCCAAAGGGCTTTAGTAAATAATGATCAACGGGTTTTTAATATCGGGCTGAACCAGTTGGCAAGGTATTTTAAGATAATCGGCATCATCTTCATTGTGTCAATTACACTGGTATTATTGATTTTTATTATCGCGGTAACGGTGACCATATTTAACGGGTAGTTACGGTCATCATCAAACGCTATTCTTTTGTTGCCAGATAATTATAATCTTCCAGCAACTTTTCCAGGAATTGATCAGGATGGAGCTGTGTGTTTATTTTCAGCACGTCTTTCACTTTCATGGCTACACGATTGCACATATCGTAGTTTCCGCTTCTATTGGCCTGTGTTACCACACCCTTAATGGTATTGATATCGCGGTCGCTCAACCGCATCACATCGGGGAACATCACTTTATAATCATTTTTATTCACCTCCATAAAAATGGTATCGTCAACGGATAATTTTGTTTTGGTATTTACCACTACAGTGCCTGCAGCCAGGTCGCCAAGGCGTTGGCTTTTTGGTGTAACGGCAATAATGATCACACATATAATTCCACCAAGAATAAATACCATTAAGCCGCCACCACTGCGCCAGAATATCAGCGTGGTTATTGAACCCCATTCATATACCCTTAAAAAAGCCCTCAACATATATTGGCCCAGCGTTGGTTCGCCGCCGTCCAGGCTTGCAACTTTTATCTTTAATATCTTTTTACCCAGGGTTTGCCCATTAAAAAACAACTCGGATAAAAACGTATAAAAAAGCATAGGTAAAATGATCACGATCAATGCAAGGCCAACTTCCCCCATACCAATTTCAAATCCTGCCAGGAATAAGTAGATCATACTTATGAAATACAATGTCACAATAACTGCGTCGATGATATAAGCTAAAAGCCTTTTATGAAATTCGGCCTGCTCAAATTCTATATCTATATTAAACGGGGTGGCTATCTGGATAAGTGACATAATTGTTTCAAATATCGGAATAAAATAACAGAGTTTTTTAGGCCTACAATTTTTTTATTCAAATAAAAAGTGAGAATTTCAGCAATTGTAACTAAATTTTAATTTTTGCCCATGAGAGAGGCCATGTTCATTAAAAAGAATGCGGAAAAGTGGAAGGAATACCAGCATTCGCCTACCGATAATCCCGATGAAACAGCAGAACGTTTTATCACGCTTATCGACGACCTCTCATATTCCAAAACATTTTATCCCAAAAGTAAAGTTACCCGCTGGATCAACGGGATAGCAGCGGGGATCTACCAAAGCATTTATAAAAATAAAAAAGAAAAATATACCCGTGTCTTTACTTTCTGGAAATATGAATTACCCCTGCTCTTTAAACGTTACCATAAAATATTACTTTTCGCATTTTTAGTTTTTGTATTGTTTACAATGATAGGCGTGTGGGGCCAAAAGAATGACGAAAATTTTATAAGAGGAATTTTGGGAGATGACTACGTGGACATGACCGAAAATAATATCAGTAAGGGTGATCCCTTCGGTGTTTATAAATCCGATAACCCTTTTACCATGTTTGTTATCATTGCAATGAACAATGTTTTCGTTGCATTGTTTTTTGTGCTGGGCGGTTTTTTGTTAGGCATCCCAACATTGTTCAGGTGGCCTTTTATCATTCACATTGCCGGCCTTTGGGATACCGGTATAATGTTGGGGTCTTTTCAATACATGTTCTTTGCACATGGTCTGGGATGGAAATCGATCCTGGTGATCTGGGTACATGGCAGTTTAGAGATATCGATCTTTGTTATTGCCGCCACTTCTGGTTTTATCATTGCCAATGGCATCCTGTTTCCCGGCACACATTCCCGCTCCCATTCATTTAAAACAGGCGTTAAAGATGCGCTAAAAGTAATACTGGTAATAATTCCCCTTCTTATTGTGGCCGCTTTTTTTGAAAGTTATGTCACCCACCTGATGAGCCAGACCTTTGATAAATCGTCGAATAACGCAGGCCTTCCCGTTTGGGTTAGCGTAGCTATCCTGGCCACTTCGATAAGTTTTATCATATGGTATTTTGTAATTCTACCTATTCGTTTACATAAAAGAGGTTACTACATACAGCCCGATGGCATTATCAACCGGCTGAAACAAAAAAATGCATAAATACATTCTCATATCTTTTATTACAATGGGGGTATTTTCTGCTGCAAATGGGCAGGGCTATAACCAAACCAACAGCAGCGCGAAGGATACGCTATACGTTGATACCACTTTGTATTATGCACGGCCTGTTGTTCCACTTGATTCGGTTAAAGCCTGGAAAAGTTCAAAAGGGTTTGCCTACGTAAAAGACATGGACAGCCTGCTAAAAGCGGCAAAGCAAAATGAGCAACGCAAAGAAGCCAGCACCGCTCCATCAGAAGCCGGCTGGCTGGCAAAGCTGCTTACCTCTGATGGGGTAAAGTTTTTTTTCTGGACACTGGCGATAGCCTTTGTATTGTTTGTATTGTATAAATTATTTTTAACCGAAGGGGCATTCCGGAGAAATACCCTGGCCTCCAACCCTGCAACTCCTGAAGTAGTAGAGGAAGTGATCACCAGTGAAAGCGATCTTGACCTGTTGATCAAACAGGCTTTGCAAAGCGGCAATTACAGGCTGGCTGTGCGGTACAAATATTTACAAACGCTGTATAGGCTGGCCGCAAAAAAAATGGTGGAGCTGGCCGCCGACAAAACAAATTACCAGTATGTAAGAGAGCTCGCCAATCAAAATGATCAAAATGATTTTGCCGCGCTTACTTTAAATTATGAGTATGTATGGTATGGTGAATTTGAGATAGACCAAAATATTTACAGGCGGATCGACAACAGTTTTTCACAATTTAACAGTAAGCTACAATAGTAACTTGGGCAAAAGAAAAATCCATATTTTTTTATTACTGGCAGTCGCTGCATTGTTTACAGCCTGCAGCGAAAAGCAGGGTAAAAGACTGCCCGGACTGCAGGAAACATTTTCAAAAGACGATACCAAACCTTTCGGCAGCCATATCGCTTACCGGCAAATAGAAAATATGTTCAGCCATAATACCATCAGGATAAAAAAACAACCTTTTGATAAAACCTGGCAATCGATCTCCGATACCGCTTCATTGTATGTTTGTATCAGCCCTAATTTATTTGTAACTGATGACGAAACAAAAGCTATGCTGGATTATGTATATGCCGGTAACAGCCTTTTTATCGCGGCAAATTATTTTGATACTACTTTACTCAATAAGATCAAATGCAGCGAAGAGCATTGGCCGTTACCACCACTTTGGATGAATTTTTTTGAGCCCATACGTACCACCAATACTAAATATAGCGATAGTAGTTTTTCTTATTATTATCACCCTTTTAAAAATTCATTTCATTTTCGCGACAGCGTGTTTACAAAAGTGTTGGGTGTAAACGATAGTAATGCGCCTAATTACATTCTATATTTTTATGGCAAGGGTAAATTATTTTTGCATTGCGACCCGAAGGCATTCAGTAATTATTTTCTTTTAAAGAACGATAATTACAGGTACATGGAAAATGCTTTTGGATATACAGGAGCTGATCCCGAACATTTGTACTGGGATGATTATTACCGCAAACTCGGTGCAAGAAGAAGCAGTAAAAGTGCATTGGATGAAATATTATCACGTCCGCCGCTGGCGGCGGCATTCTGGTTGTCGCTGTTGCTATTGACATTGTATATTTTATTTGGTGGTAAAAGAAGGCAGCGTATCATAGAAAAGATAAAAATAAATGAGAATACTACCGTTACTTTCACAGAAACTATCGGGCGCCTGTACCTCCAGAAAAAAGACAACAGGAATATCGCTGAAAAAATGTGCATGTACTTTACCGAATACATCCGTAACAATTATTTTTTAAATACCAATACTATCGACGATGATTTTATTACTACTTTAAGCAGGAAGAGCGGGGTGGAGCGGCAAAAAGTAGAATCATTGTACAGGGCCATTGAACATATACATAACAATACCACCGTGGATGATTATCAATTATTATCTTTAAATGAACAAATACAAAATTTTTATAAAAAGCATTCGTAAACCAATTCCCCATTCACTTTAATTATTCTCTTTGTGGAGGGGGCAAAAGAACCAATTATGGAAGAAAACATTTTTCAGCAGCGGATCGACCTTAGCGGCCTCAACAGGGCCGTGTATGAGATCAGGAACGAGATCAGCCGTGTGATCGTGGGGCAACATAAAATGGTTGACCTGCTGATGATAGGGTTGCTTTGCGACGGGCATATTTTAATAGAAGGTGTACCGGGTGTGGCAAAAACCCTTACCGCGAAACTGATTGCAAAGATCATTGATGTAGATTTTTCACGCTTGCAATTTACTCCCGACCTGATGCCGAGCGACGTGGTGGGTACTTCCGTTTTTAATCCCAAAGAAGGTGATTTCCGTTTTAAGTCGGGGCCAATCTTCAGCAATATCGTTTTGATTGATGAGATCAACAGGGCCCCGGCAAAAACCCAGGCTGCTTTATTTGAAGTGATGGAAGAACGACAGGTTACCGTTGACGGGTACACGCATATCATGGGTATTCCTTTCATCGTACTGGCAACACAAAATCCCATTGAGCAGGAAGGTACTTACCGTTTACCCGAGGCGCAGCTCGATCGTTTTTTGTTTAAAATAGATGTGAAGTACCCCAGCCTGTCGGAAGAAATAAATATATTGACCAACCAGCAGGGGAAAACGCAGGGACAAATGCTGGAAGATGTGAAAAAAATATTGTCGCCCGTGGATATACAATACTTCCGCACCCAGATACAATCAGTCATTATCGAACCCAAACTGATCGAATTTATTGCCCGTATCGTAAACGAAACCAGGAATAATCCTGCGTTGTATCTCGGCGCTTCACCAAGGGCATCGCTCGCCATATTAAAATCAGCGAAAGCCAATGCCGCCGTAAAAGGAAGGGATTTTGTTACACCGGAAGATATCGTGGAAATGGCACCACATGTGTTGCGGCACCGTATTATACTTACACCAGAAAAAGAAATGGAAGGTATTACCGCTGACGACCTGATAGAAATTATTTTAAAAGCAATTGAAGTGCCGCGTTAATTGAGCCCTGTAAAAAAATATATCGGTAATTTATTTCTTACTACAAGATTTTACCTTGCCGTAGGTGTTTGTATTGTGTTATTTATCTTTTCGTTTTTTTATAGCGCACTGCTTCAATTTCCGAAAATATTTTTGGCAGTGCTTACCGTGCTGGTATTGATCGATTACGTGTTCCTGTTTATCGGCGGCAAAAGTCCTTCTGCAAAACGCCTGATGGCCGACCGGTTAAGCAATGGTGATGAAAATAAAATTGAGCTGCAGGTCACCAACCGCATGCCTTTTACAGTAACCATGCAGATCATTGATGAGTTGCCTGTACAGTTTCAAAAAAGGGATTGGGTATTGACATATCGCTTTGCTGCACGGGAACAAAAAAATATTATTTACAAATTAAGGCCTGTAGCACGGGGTGAATACCATTTTGGCAATATCATTTTGTATGTTCAGTCATTACTGGGATTACTGGTAAGGCGGCATGATATCAGTGTTGCTGAAGCGGTACCGGTCTATCCTTCTTTTTTGCAACTGCGTAAATACGAATTGCTTTCGCAAACCACCATCCAAACCGAACATGGTAACAAGCGCATGCGTAAGATCGGTCACAGCATGGAGTTTGAGCAAATAAAAGAATATGTACGTGGGGATGATATCCGTACCATCAACTGGAAAGCAACGGCACGCAAGGGCAGTTTGATGGTTAACAATTATACCGATGAAAAATCGCAGCAGGTATATTGCATCATTGATAAAGGCCGCTTAATGAAAATGCCTTTTAATGAATTGACCCTGCTCGATTATGCCATTAACAGTACCCTGGTATTAAGTAATGTTTGCCTGCAAAAGCAAGACAGGGTAGGGCTGATCACTTTTTCAAATAAGATGGGGTCATTGATCGCTGCAGATAGGAAACCCATACAAAGAGAAAATATCCTGCAGTTGTTGTATAACCAGGATACCGCTTTTTTGGAAAGCGATTATGAAATGCTGTACATGCAGATACGCAGCCGCATCAAGCACCGCAGCCTGCTCGTACTATATACTAATTTTGAATCCTTATCCGGCTTGAGGCGTCAAATAAATTATTTGCGCAGCATTGCCCGCCACCATTTGCTGATGGTAGTGTTTTTTGAAAACACGGAATTGCACCAGTTATCACATTTACGTGCCGGTAATGTGGAAGAGGTATACATTAAAACCATTGCAGAAAAATTCGAGTTTGAAAAAAGGTTGATCGTAAAAGAATTACAGAAACATGGTATCCTTGCAGTATTGACCCCTCCTGAAAAACTGACTATAAACGCAGTAAATAAGTACCTCGAACTTAAAGCAAGGCAGGCAATATAAATAGTTTAAACTTCCTGCTTTCGTTTATACTATGCGCACCAAGAATAGCTTTGCAGAAATTCATAATTATCCTTCCTCCGGGGAAGTATAACGTATTGTTGGTTTGCAACGGTGAATTTATTTTGTGGCCCTAATGGCTTTGTGGGAAAGAATTTCATTTAAGTTTGCAGTAAAATAACCAGTACTTGGCAAGAAAAGAAACATACCGGAAAAGATATACCAATCAGATAGTGGCGGCGGGTGGTGAAGCACCTCAAAGAAAAGAACGGGAAAAAAGGCCGCCTGTTGATCCTGTCCTGCAGGAGCCATTCCTGGAAGGAAAAGTAATCTTAATTGATAAGCCCCTGCACTGGACATCATTTGATGTGATCAGGAAATTACGAAGCATCTTACAAATAAAAAAGATAGGGCATGCCGGCACTTTGGATCCTTTGGCAACAGGTTTATTGATCGTTTGTACAGGAAAATTTACCAAACAGATCAACGAATATATGGCCGAAGAAAAAGAATATACCGGCTCCATCACATTGGGCGCAGTAACGCCTACCTACGATAGGGAAAGCACGCCGGAGCAACAAAAAGAAATCCCCTTTATTACAGAAGACATGTTACGAAAGGCTACGGAGCCATTCATTGGCGAGATCGACCAAATGCCTCCTGTTTATTCAGCCATAAAAAAAGATGGCGTGGCTTTATATGAACTGGCAAGAAGAGGAATTGAAGTAGAACTAAAAGCAAGAAAGATAACTATCAACAGCTTTGAAATAACGGAAATAGCATTGCCCGATGTTTATTTTAAAGTAGTTTGTTCAACTGGAACGTATATACGAAGCCTTGCCAATGATTTCGGCGCTGCACTCGGTTGTGGCGGTTATTTAAGCAGCCTGCGGCGTACCAGGGTCGGTGATTTTATTGTTGAAGATGCAGTGGGAATGGAACAGTTTGAGCAATTAGTTCATAGTTCATAGTTCATGGTTCATAGTAGAGCTATCGATTTTTTGATATCCATGAACTATCAACCATTAAGCAACTAAAACGGATAATTAATACCGATAGTAAAATTAAAATTCTCATATCGCCACCGCCGGTATTTATCATTGGGGCCTTTTGCAAAAACTTTCTGTAATACATCGTTGAAGCTTAGCGCAGGGATCTTCCAGCCATTGTTTATATAACTCAACTCGGGCCTTTTGAATCGGAAACCAAAATCGAGGCGTACCACAAAATAATTAAAATCCAGCCTGAAGCCAGTGCCCGCATTGATACCCAATTCTCTCCAAAGATTTTTCACTTTAAATTGTGCACTGTCGGTGCCACCGCCCGGTTTCGAATTACGCAGGTTCCATACATTACCCATGTCTAAAAATAATGCGCCTTTAAGCACCATAGTATTGGGAATTAGCTGTGCAATATTATAACGGTATTCCAGGTTGGTTTCAAACTGGAGGTCACCCGTGCGGTCATTGAATTCGGTGGTACCGTAAGGTGCCAATGGCTGCGACCCGCGCCCGATTCCCCGAATGGGCCAGCCACGCATACTATTGCTTCCACCACCATAATATTGTTTAAAGAACGGGAGCGTGGTGTCCTTTTTAGAAGCGATACCAACGCCGGCAAATACACGAAAAATAACTGCTGATTTTAGTTTACTTCGCGAATGGGTATATTCTATATCCGTTTTTAAATATTGCCGCAGGTATTTATCCATGAGATTGAGCGCCCTCATGGGAATAGGTATAACTACAAGGATCGGTACACCGGATTCTTCAATATTCACTTTAAAGCTGTGTTGCCAGGAGGGATGTTTAGGATTGGCATAGGCAGAACTATAGCCAAAACTGGCGCCTGCCACCAGCGCGGTATTAAAGGAATACCTTAAAAAAGGGTTCTTATCAAGTGTCTTTTGAAAAGTATCCGTCGCATTATATAACCGGGTAAATTCTGTATTGAGGGTCTTTACCACAAACTGTGCATTCCTCCTGTTGTGCCAGCTATAGCCCGCACCTAAATTGATCGACTGCAGGTCGAATAAATTGATACGGTTAATATAAGAAGCGTTGGTGTTAATGAATGATTCGGGGGAAACTATTGACATCAACTTATTGAATTTTTTAAAAGGGAAAATAAATCTTGGAAAAACAATGGTATTGGAAAAACTAAGTTCATTGGAATTAATGATATTCCTGGTATTGCTGCTATCGGGCTTAATATTTAATTCAATCCCTGTTCTTATTGCGTTGGTCATTTTAATACCTTCTTTGCCCAGGTTACGGTTGGTTAATGCAACATTACCGGAGAGCCCGACCAAATTCCCCGCATTTGCAGCCGTAACACTGTTGGTATTACTGGTGGCCGAATAACTCGCTTCTATAGAGGCTTCAAAGGCAAATTGTTTTGCAGGTATCAGTTGTACGATAAGATCGATCTTGTTAACACTATCTTTTTCTTTTATTTCTTTCGTTTCAATGTTCACGCTTTGCCACAGCCCGGCTCTAGAAAAATTATTGAGCGTTCTATAGTAATCTAGCTGGTTATAAAGATCACCCTTCTTCATAAGCATGTTACGAACTAAAAATCCGGTGCGGAATAACCTGTTGTGGTAACGAACGGTGTAAAGCGGTTTTAAAGTCACCCTTTCTTCCATTGAAGGGTCATTCAATGTATCACCGGGTTGATAATCGGGCAGGATATAAATATTGTTGATATAATATTGTTTGAGCCGGTTACTGTCTGCCGGTACATTTAAAACCAATGCCAGTTTTATTTTGGGTGAATCTTTTTTCTGTTCTGCTTCTGCCAGTAAACGGATTTGTTCAAAAGGATCATCGCTGATATTGGTAAGGGCTTCCAACGTGGTATCGCCCCGCATCTTCAATTCTTCGGTAGTAAATCTATAATAACCGTTATTATGGTAAATATCAGAGAGGCGGCTAATTTCTCCCAGCACGGCTGCACGGGTTACAGGTTTTCCTGCTTTCAGCAAACTCTTATCGCTGTTTTGGCGGGCTATCTGCTGCAGTTCAGGTTTTTTTAGGTTATAACTTATCGTATTAATAAGCGTTGGCTTTCCTGTTTCAACAGTGTATAACACGTGTACCCGTTGCTGGTCATTTAATCGCAGCGTATCAACTTTATACGTTACCAGGGAACGGTAATAACCCAGGTGTAACATAGAAGCCTGCATGTTTCTGGCCGAGCTTCCAGCGTAAGCGGTATCAAAAGCAGGGGGGCTGTTGTAAACGTGCCGGATAAAATAATGGTCTACTACGTTTATCTTGGCGCTGTCGTCTAATTGTGTATTTAACCTCGATTTTAAAGCGAGCAGTTCATCTTTTGTAAATTTTCCTCCCTTAACTTCGATTGTGTTTTTAGAGATGAAGGGCCTGTCTTTTTGGTATTTCTTTGGAACAATGCAGGAGGACCATACCAGTGAAAGAAAAAATATATTCCTTAATTGCTGAAAAAACCTTGTTTGTAACGGGGCGCTTATCGGCATAAATTTTATTAGTCTGTAATGTTTAACAAAACACATACCAAATATATCCAAAGTTTACACCATAAAAAATTCAGGGATGAAAATGGGGTGTTTATCGCGGAGGGACCGAAGCTGGTGGCAGATTTATTGGATAGCCGGGAATTTGCCTGCCAGCAACTTTTTGCCCTGCACGATTGGATCATATCTAACGAAAAGATGTTGCAACAACATTCCGGGATAGAAAAATTTACTGTCAAAGATTTTGAATTAGAAAAAATATCCCTCCTTACTGCGCCCAATAATGTGCTGGCTGTTTTTAAAAAGAAAGTGGAGGCAATTCCACTGAATAGTAAGGGTAAGATAACCCTGGTATTGGACACCATCCAGGATCCAGGAAATTTAGGCACCATCATCCGAACTGCAGACTGGTTTGGGATAGAAAATATTATTTGTTCGCCGGCCTGTGCCGATATGTATAATCCAAAAGTAGTGCAAAGCACCATGGGAAGCCTGGCAAGATTAAATATGTTTTATACCAGCCTGGTGGAATGGTTGCAGGAAAATAATGGGATTAAAAAATATGCTGCTGCCTTAAATGGAAAAAACATCAACAATATAAAAACCATCCAGGAAGGTATCATCATTATCGGTAACGAAGGTAAAGGTATCAGCGATGCGGTAATGAATTTAGTAGATGAAAAGATCACTATACCAAAAACCGGAGAAGCTGAATCTTTAAATGCAGCGGTAGCAACGGGAATAATATTGGCACGGCTAGTTATTAGTTAATTGGTTAGTTAGTGTACCTGTAAACCGGTTAACGAAATTGTATCGCGTTCACCGGTTTTATTTTTTTAATTAAGAAAGTTGGAATGATCAATGTTGCAAAAGACACCAGTAAAGTTCCTGCACACACTACCGCCACCTGCCACCATACGATCTCCGCATGTGCCTGGCTCATATAGTAAGCATCCTCATCTAATTTGATGAATCCTGTTCTTTCCTGCAGCCAGCAGATCCCCAATCCAAACAACGTACCAATCGCAATGCCGGTAAGCGCTATCACGGAAGTATTGTATAAAAATATTTGTTGCACATTCCAGTCTGTAGCGCCAACTGCTTTTAATATACCGGTCATTCTTGTTCTTTCCAACACAAGGATGAGCAGGCAGGTGATAAGGTTTACTACGGCAATCACCACCATGATCGCCAGCAACACATTTTTATTTTTTTCCTGCAGTGCGAGCCAGTCAAAAATATTTGGATAGGTTTCTTTTATCGTTTTGCTATACCATGTTTGCGGCAGCACGTCGGGCCCTTTGGCAATGATCATGTCATTTACTTTATCCGTTTCCCGGTAATCTTTTAAAAAAATTTCGTAACCGCCGATCTGGCCAGGTTGCCAGTCATTCATTCTTCGTATCAGGTTGATATCGCAGATACCAAAATGCCGGTCGTAATCTTCTATTGCTGTTTTAAATATCCCGGATACCCGCAATTTTCTTTTCCGTGCATTCTCTATTCCATTACTTCCGATAAATACCACGAACATGGTGTCATTTACTTTAAGCCCCAGCTGGCTGGCAGTATAAGCCGAAAGCACTACCTCGCTGCTGTAGCCGCTGTCTTTGGTGCTCATCCATTTACCTTCTTTCAATAGGCCATTCATGCGGCTAAAATCAAAAGACGAATCAACGCCTTTTAATAATACGCTTTCAATTTCGTTTTTATATTTTAGTATGGCAGACTTGGTAGCGTACCTTTCTACCGTTTTTATTTCCGGGATATTTTTTAAGTTCCGTTCTACCGTATCGTTTTTTAAAATAGGGTATTCCTCCGCGGTGCTTACCTTATTCTCCAGGTCCTGCTGCACACGGATATGACCCCAAAAGCTAAACACTTTATTGCTGATCACCTGGTCGAACCCATTTACAAAGCTCATCGCTACGATCATTACGGCCACGCTGATCGCGGTAGCAGCAATTGCCAATCTTATGATAAAACGGGAAAATGTTTTTTGCCTGTTAAATGCGATTCTTTTTGCTATAAAAACGGATATGTTCAAATGGCATAGTTTTGGTATCTTACAAATGTATTTTATTTAAACGTAAAGATAACCCGTAACATGATAAAAGTTCAGCATTGCAATGCGGTACAAGAGAGCCCCGCTGTGTCGGGTAGAATGTTGGGTAATGAACAAATACCCGTAACAAAAAAATATGCACGCTGTACTTTACTAAGTTTATTTACCTTATTTACTTTTTCCTGCTCAGCCCAAATACCCGATATTATCTACAAACCAAACATACAGTGTGTACGCTTTCATATGTATGGTGACCAAACCTCTTTGCCCATTTTCAATATCAACAGCAGCGATCAGCTGGAATTGAATTTTGATGATCTTGAAGGCAACATAAAAAGTTATTATTACAGTTTTCAATTGTGCGATTATAACTGGAAGCCTGTAGACATCAGCCCGTTCCTGTATATCAAAGGTTTTACGCAACAGCGTATCTCTACTAACCGCTATTCTTCAATTGCTTTTACAAAATATACGCACTACCAGGCTATGCTACCCGACAGGAGCACTACGCTGACTTTATCCGGCAATTATTTGCTGAAAGTTTTTTTGAATGGCGATACCTCACAGCTCGCTTTTACAAGAAGGATGCTGGTGCTGGATGCGAAAGCAGCGATTGCTGCGAAAGTGGTGCAGCCTTTTACACCGCAGTTTTTTAATACACATCAAAAGATTCAGTTCAATGCCAATATCAGCGGCGTAAATACATTCAGCGCTGCACAACA
This sequence comes from Chitinophagales bacterium, assembly GCA_038205215.1. GTDB lineage: Bacteria > Bacteroidota > Bacteroidia > Chitinophagales > Chitinophagaceae > Ferruginibacter. The sequence goes on from JBBRCB010000001.1 coordinate 100,430, forward strand.
AATTAAAGTGGTGATACTTCAAAACAACCGCTGGGATAATTCGCTAAAAGATATCCTGCCTACATTTGTGCGTGGTAACAGTTTAGAATACAGTTCGGAGAACAGCTGCATCTTTCCAGGTGGTAAAGAGTGGCGCTGGCTCGACCTGCGCAGTTTCCGTTTACAAAGCGATAGGGTGGATAGCGCAAGATATACCAAGGCCACCACTGATATTTTTGTAAGGCCGGATATAGACAGGAGCGGGGAACGCTATGTTTATTTCAGGGACCTAAACGGGATGTTTTTGGTAGAAACCTATGAGACCATTAATCCTTACTGGCAGGGTGATTTTGCAACCGTACATTTTACATTGGCGATGCCCAATGCACAGCCTTATCCCGGAAAAGATATTTACCTCGCCGGGCAGTTAACAGGTTATGCTTTTAATGATAAAACAAAAATGGTATTCAATAAAGAAAAAGGCGCGTATGAATGTACAGCCTTTTTAAAACAAGGTTATTATAATTATACTTATATAGCGGTTGATAAAAATGACCCGCAGCAAAGAACCGACCTCGAAGGAAATTATTGGGAAACGGAAAACAGCTATACCATTTTAATGTATTACAAAGGATTTAATGATCGCAGCGACCAGTTGATAGGTGTTGGCAAAATAAATTCCAGGAATGACAGGCCCGGGATAAGCTTTTAAAATATTTAAAATATTTTTTTTACTGAGATAACATTCAACATTCGATATTGAACAATCCTTCCTATATTTGCGGCGGCAAGTCTTATACGGCCAGCTCCTGTTGAACTCCCCCAGGGCCGGAAGGCAGCAAGGGTAGATGGTTGAGCGGTGCGATGTAAGTAACTTGCCATTTTTTATTTATATGCTTACTTAAATATACGTTGCAATGAAATTCTTTATTGATACCGCCAACCTTGCACAGATCAAAGAAGCCAATGACCTTGGCATTTTAGATGGTGTTACCACCAATCCCTCTTTAATGGCCAAAGAAGGGATCAAAGGGTCCGAAGCCGTAATGGCACATTATAAAGCGATTTGCGAAATGGTGAATGGTGATATCAGTGCAGAAGTAGTGTCTACTGATTTTGACGGCATGGTAGCAGAAGGAAAAAAACTCGCGGCAATACACCCCAATATCGTGGTGAAAGTACCTATGATAAAAGAGGGCATCAAAGCGATTAAATGGTTTACTGATAATGGCATCAGGACAAATTGTACGTTAATATTCTCGGCCGGCCAGGCCATCCTGGCAGCAAAGGCAGGCGCAGCTTATGTTTCTCCTTTTATTGGCAGGATTGATGATACTGGTTGGGATGGTATGGAACTGATCCACCAGTTGCGCCAGATATTTTCTATACAGGGATATAAGACTGAAATATTGGCGGCCTCCATACGCAACCCGAATCATATCATAAAATGTGCAGAAGCGGGTGCAGATGTTTGTACCTGCCCGTTGGCTTCTATTTTAGGTTTGTTGAAACATCCTTTAACTGATAGCGGGTTGGCACAGTTTTTAGAAGACGCGAAGAAATTTGCTTAACATTGTCCGACGACCCGTTTGACAATATTGTATACTGATATTTTTATGGTCAGGCGAATACGTCAGATCATAAACAGCGCCCGGTAAATCTTTTTCAAGAGCCGGGCGCTTTTGCGTTGGTTACTATTGGTTGTGGGCGAAAAATTTTGCATATCCTAATATTGCCAGCTACTTAAAGATAATTGAGATCAAAATGAACTCCAGCGGCTATAGCGGAAATTGCAACAGGAGTAATCTCCTGTATGAGTAAGTGCAGGATGTAAACCTTACTCTGCTAAAGATCATTTATTTGATACTGCATTCCTTTTTGTGTTGCAAAACTGATGCTGCCATCTGGTTGAATATCCCGTTTAATATTTGTCCCATTACTGGTTATTATTACCGTAGCAGGCAGATTTATTTTACAAATTCCCCCGGCTTTGGATAAAATATTAACATGGATCAGTTTATTATTTTCCCATTGAAAACTTAGTTCAAAAGCACCCCTTGCACATACCCCTTCAAATTTTCCTGCACTCCAGGCCGCGGGTAAAGCGGGTAACAGTTCAATTATGCCTTCATGAGATTGCACAAGCATTTCAGTGATTCCTGCGGTAACACCCAACGAACCATCTACCTGCATTGGTTTAAAACATTTTGCAAATAATTGTAAAAAACACTGGTCTTTTAAATATCCTTTAAATATTTTGTAGGCCCGTTCGCCATCATATAACCTTGCCCATAAGGACATTTTCCAGGCTCTTGACCAGCCTGCTCCTTCATCGCCTCTTTGATTTAAAACAGCTTTAATGGGAGCAATAAATTGCGGGGTTCTTTTTGCTGAAAGCACATTACCAGGGTACAATCCATACAGGTGTGAAAAGTGCCGGTGATTTTTTTCCAGCTGCGGCCAGTCTTCACTCCATTCCTGTAGTGAACCATCTTTTCCGATTTGTGGCGGTACTAATTTATTTCTTGCGTTATCAACCTGTTTTGCATAAACATCATCTACTCCTAATAATTTACTTGCCTGTTGATAATTATTAAATAGATCGGATAATATCTGCATGTCAATGGAAGACCCTGCACAAATCGTTGTTCCCGGCACCATGCTACCGGTCACTTCATCAAAGTAAGGGCCGTTCTTTGCACTGCCCGGAAAATTTTCAGGTGAAGTAGAGGGATTAGTAACCAGCCATTTTCCATTGGGATGTTTCACTAAAAAATGCATAAAAAAATCAACTGAACCTTTCAAGATGGGATACAACGTTTTTGCATACGCGACATCTTTAGTGAACAAATAATGTTCCCACAATTCATTGGTTAACCATGCACCACCTACAGTAAAAGTTCCCCAGGTAGGGCCATCCATGGGTGCAGCCACCCGCCAGATATCCGTATTTTGATGCAACACCCAACCTGGTGATCCGTAATGTTCTTTCGCAACCTGTGCGCCCTGGTCGGTAACATCTTTTATTAAATCAAAAAGAGGTGCCGCACATTCAGAAAGGTTTGCCGACTCCACCGACCAGTAATTCATTTGTGTATTAATGTTAGTAGTGTACTTGGAATCCCAGGGTGGATTCATATCATTATTCCAAATGCCCTGCAAATTTGCAGCCTGGGTTCCTTTTCGGGATGAGCCTATCAAAAGGTATCTTCCAAACTGGTAACTCAATGCTGCCAGTTGCGGATCACTGGTTGTCTGGATATTTTTTAAACGGGTATCCGTTGGTAAAAATGAATTTTCAGTTTCGGGAAAATTTAGTTTTACCCTGCCAAATAAATTTTTGTGATCTTTTTCATGTGCTTCTTTTATACTACCAAAGTTTTTATTTTTTAAACCTGCCAGGTATTTTTCAATTCGTTCAGTTACATTGGCAGAAACATCTTTATAATTTACAAAGTTAGTAGCGGCAACAAAATATAATGTCACTGCATCAGCATTTAGAATAGATAAGGTATAATCATCCACCCTCATCTTTCCTCCTTCCGGCATGGCTTTTAAAACAGCTTCATATTTCAACTGCCCTTTTACACCCATGTAGTCAGCAGACTTACCCGTTAATTTTAATCCGTCATTCCCATAGCCATCCATCTTAAAATAATCAGTAGCATAATTGGAGTGGGTTTGATTTCTTACTCCTCTTAAGTTTGCTGAAAAATTAATACTGCCGGGTTTATCGGCAGTAATTCTTATTGCAATCACCTGGTCGGGTGCAGAAGAAAAAATCTCCCGTTGATAATTTACTCCACCCATAGCATAAGAAACACCGGTAGTAGCGTTCTCCAAATTGAGCCAGCGTTTATAATTGGTGATAGAATCCTGTTTAGAAAAATTAAGATGTAACTCAGCCAGCGATTGATATTTCTGTTGCTCAACCGGGTAACCCATTACATTCCGGCCAAATAAATTATGTGCCTTCAACAATTCACCATCAAAAACCAATTGCTGAATTTTTGGTAAGGCCTTATAACCTCCTTTCACAACCGTAGAGTAGGGGCCACCCGACCAATAAGTATCTTCATTCAATTGTATGATCTCCTCGTTTGTTCTGCCATACACCATAGCACCCAGTCGTCCGTTTCCAACAGGTAATGCTTCCTCCCATTGCGAAGCTGGTTTGGTGTACCACATTAAAGTAGAGGTAGAAAATAATTTCTGATCGATGCTGCCGGGTAAATTAAGTTGCTGCGCATTTAAAAAAGAAGCGGTGCATAACAGGTAATACAAAAAACCAACAATTACGAGGCTTTTGTGCAATATGCGTTTACATTTAAAACTTATCTTTTCAGGTTGATTGCTTTGTGTTGTCATTTGTAGCAGTGTTTTTAAATGCGTCTTTAAACATGATGAAACTTGTAATTAAAATTACAATCATTACGATTATTTTTAAATTTTCAATGGGTAATGATTTTACAAAAAAAGCCGCAATCAAAACAGCTATGGCTCCGGGTATCGTCATGGCAAGCGTTGCTTTCCTGTTATAGGCTCCTTTGCTGATAAATTTAAATGAAGCAGGCGGCATCAGGAATGCACAGGAACCCATCATAATGGGAAATGCTACCTGTGGCGACATGCCCAAAGCAAAAACCAGGGCCATGCAGGGAGCATATAAACCGATGCCCGCGGTCATCAATGCGCCTAAAATAAAGTTGACTGCAACAGCGATTACTAATTTACTGCCCCGAAGGGAAATGGCATCTCCACCGCCCTGTATCCAATTCATTTTTCTTGCAAACATAAAAACTACCGTGATCAATAAGGCAAAACCCATTATCAGCCTGATTGATCTTACCGGCAAAGATGAAATAATATTTGCACCCAGTATGGCACCTATTGTAGCAGCAAATAACATCAATACAAGCGTTAACACATCCACTTCAATTATTTTAATGAAGATGATGGCCTGGATCAATACCGGTATTGTATTGGTAACATTTAAAGTTCCCGGCATCACACTGTCGTCGGTTTGCCTGGTGAATTTTAGCAGCGCGGTTTGGGGAGCAAAAGCGCCAATACCTAAAACGTCAAAGAAGTTTACAACAAAACCAATGATGGCATTTTTCCAGATGCTTACCTTTTCCAGCACATTTTTATGTTTTACCAGGTCTTTGGTTAATACCACAGCAAACCAAACACCCAGCAGGATCAACGCAACCCATAAGGCTGTAATCATATCATCATTGTTTTATTAGATTATATAAACACACCGGTTCGGATTTTAATAAAAAGCGAATGGTTACTCCATTTTTATTAATTCGATATTTGACAATAATACTTTTCGTGGGTCAAGCTGAATTGTACCTGGATTTTTTGCAAGTGGAAAAATAAATGTTTCTGCCTGTTTTTTGATATTGATCTTTTTAAGAACTGGTACACTATTGCCAGTTACATTAATAGCAATATCCAGCGGAAAATTATACAACTCCTCTTGTGTTTGTATTTGATTAACCGTTAACGCAAGTTGCTTTTTTACAGGATCATATTTCCAAACTGCTTTTATTTTAATTAATCCCCCCCGATGCAACCACTGAGTAAAAAAAACAGTAAGATCCTGGTGTGCAGCTTTTTCCATTTCCAATTGAAAGTCTTTGGAAGAAGCATTTGAGTTCATATATTTTTTGTAATAGGATTGTATCCCCTTTTTAAAAGCCGTTTCTCCTATCATATCACGCAGCATCAGCAATACACAGGCCCCTTTTTGATAGGTAACCGTATTGGTAACATCACCCTCTTCAGCAGTCCTGTCGGCAACTATTGAATACGATGAATCCTTTGCATAATATTTATAAAATGATTGTTTCGCTTTCTCCCATTCACTTATAAACGCAGCATTGCCATATTGGTGCTCGATAAACAGCATGGTAAAACAGGTGGCAAACCCTTCGCTCAACCAGGCATCATCCCAATTGTTTTCAGTAACGCCATTGCCAAACCATTGATGTGCCAGTTCGTGAATGATCACATTTCTTGTTCTTACCGACCTGTCGCCGGTAATCAATTTATCAGAGTACCCGATTGCAGAGGCTGCTTCCATTCCACCACTAACTACCGGCGATGCAATATTTGCCAATTTTTCGTAAGCGTAAGAGCCAATGTAATTAGAGAAAAAACTCAGCACCTCTTTTGTTGGAACTGCAAAATCATTGAAGCCTGCAATCCTGTCTTTGGAATACACCCATGATTCAATGGATTTACCCTCAAATTTGTCGACATACTGAACCGCAAAATTGGCCACTCCTAAAGTATATAACCAGGGTGCAATCGGGGCAGCTTCTTTCCAGTCTGTCAATTTGGTTGAATCGTTGATAATAGATTCTTCCATTAATAACCCATTGGACACCACTTTATATTGTAACGGTGCTTTTATAATAAATTCGCAGGTAGCTTTATCGTAAGGATGATCGATCAGGGGTAGCCAGTTCCTGGCTTTGTTTGGCCAGTTGTCACTAAAAAAAGAACGGTCGCCATATTTTGTTGGGCCAATATGTAATCCATCTGCAGGCTCGCCGTGGTAAGTAATTTGAAAAATAATTTCATTACCTGCTACTGAAGCTTCCTCCAGGTTTATTAATAATGCATTGTTACTATGTGTGTAGGAATTTTTTTTGTCCATTGAACTAATTGCATCCACCACCATTCCTTTTCCATTGATTCCCTTGTTTGTAAAATCAAGCCTGAATTGTTTTACGCCTGTTTGGTTAAAATAAACAGTTACAAAGGCTGTAGCATTTATTTCATTTGATTTATCAGAGAGGGTAATATTAAACTGGTAATTCTTTATGTCAATTCTTTTATCAAAAGGGTAGTGGTCTGCGGTAACACGTGTTATGGAGGTGAATACACAAAGTATAAAAACTATTAAAAATTTAATGTTGCCCATAAATTAAAGTTAAATGGTATTTTTTAAAAAAATAAAACAATGCACATTTACTGAATAGTGATCTTTTTTAAATAAAATCCTCTTTCATCAACACCCGGAGGAGTATTGCTGTTTAATGTGATTCCTTCTTTGGTCATCATAATTTTCTCTGTTTTATTACCGGTTCTAACCTCAACAGGTAAGTCCATAAAATAATTATCGAGTTTAACTTCGTATTTATGGTATCCGGTTTCTTTTACATTGATATCCAGTACATCCGTAGTTCTTAAATAAAAATCAAAAAAAGGTTTGAGGTTTTTGCCCGATGCCTTGCTGAATAATTGTTCTACATCAGTGGTGGTAACAAAATTATCGTAGGTATAAGCTGGGTCGGTGGCCAGCTTTTTTAAGGTGGGCAAGAAAATATCATCTCCAATGACAAATCGCAGGCTATGCATAAAAAAGGAGCCCTTGGTATAAATTTCCCCGGAATAAGTTTCCTGGGTGTTAATCTCTTCACCCTGCACCACAGCTTTTTTGTTTTTTATACTGCGTTTATGGGCATCTATCATTTCATCGTAAGCATCCTGCCCTCCCAATTCAAACATACACAATGCTTCCGCATAAGTGGCTATTCCTTCCTGGATCCACATATGTGCCCAGTCTTTATTGGTAACTTTATTGGCCCACCACTCATGGGCATATTCATGAAACAAATTGCCGGAGTAATCCTGGCCACCAATTGTTTTATAAACAAATTTATTTTGAAAGCTGATCATTGTCTGGTGTTCCATTCCGGAATTGGGAACTTCAGCTATGCCGATTTTTTCCTTAATCCACGGATATTCCCCAAAATATTTTTCTAAAATTTTTGTATCCCTGATCTTTGTCTGTATTATTTTTTTTGCCTGAGCGGTATCAACCTCCAATACATAAAACTGCACAGGCACTTTATTGCCGTTAATGCTGGTGTAGGTATCGCTCACCACTTTATATTTTCCGATATTAAAAACAACACAATAATTACTAATGGTGTAATTGGTTTTCCAATAAAAAGTTTTCCTGTCCTTCTTTGTCATTACTTTTTGTAATAGTCCCGGGCCCGCTACAACAAGTTCAGCAGGAACAGTGATGTTTAAATCAACGCCTTCATTGGGTTCATCACTTGGGTGATCTTTACAGGGAAAATATATTTTGCCACCTTCGAACTGGCAGTTAATTGCAACCCAGGGATTTCCGTTGCTGTCTTTTGTCCACGTAAACCCTCCACCCCATGGTGGCCTTACGGCAACCGGAGGTATTCCCCCATATTCCACATTTATTTTTTGTTGTCCCTGTTTAAATCCGCCGTTGCTGGTAATATAAATTTTATCATTTTGATGGTTAAATTTAACCAGTGCATTGTTTACTTTTATTTTTGTTACCAGCATTCCATCCAATAAATCCAGTAACAGGGTGTCCGTTTGTTTTGACAAATTCAATTTTATTTCAACATTCCCTTTGATAGATTGATGTTCTATATCCACATTCAGATTAATAGTATAATGCCTGATATCCATTATTGCCTGCAGGGGATTCAATTTACCTCCGGAACTCATTTTACTGATATCCCGGTTTTGACTCATAGCATCACGGGAGCAAAACTGTAACAGAAAAAACAGCATATACTTATACAGACAATTCGGTTTTATTTTGCAGAAGAGAGTCATAATGAAAAGTGAATTTATAAATATTAAAAAAAATGGTGCACTTCAAGTTAAGAATACTTCATTATTATTTCATTTTTATTTCAGGACAGCAACTATCCTGAATCCTATATGATCGTATCGTCTTTCCGGCTCAAACTTCAGTCTAAAGGCAGATCGGCATGGCCAGCCATCATCTGCCCAACAACCCCCTCTCCGTACACGGGATAGATCACCTGTCCGATTTTTTGTAGCTGTATTTTTGGCATCATATAAATCAGGATCGGTACCTCCGGGTAATTTATCTTGAAACCAATCTCTGCACCATTCAAATATATTTCCATGCATATCATGCAGTCCCCAGGCATTAGGTGGATAGCTTCCCGCTTTAGTGGCTTTATTAAGTGACGGGCCTATATCTTCTGCTCCATTATAAGATTTTCCCTGAAAGTTTGCCTGTAAACGATTTAATTTATTACCAAATGCAGTGGCAGTAGTAGTGCCTGCCCGGCAAGCATATTCCCATTGTGCTTCTGTAGGTAATCTGAATTCCCAATTGGAAGGTAATTCTCCGGATTGGTGTGCAAGATTTGTAAGCTTTTTACAAAATGCTTCCGTCTCCGGGAAATTGACATTTCCAACAGGATAATCATTCGCTTCCGGCAGTTGATTTGTAAGCTCACCGGGCAACATTCCTTCAATATTTTTCCATTGACGTTGTGTCAATTCATATTTTCCCGTCCAAAACCCTTTTGTAAGAATTACTTCAACCTGTTCTTCGTTATTTCGATGTTCAGGTTCATCAGCCGGACTCCCCATAATAAACTTTCCCGAGGGGCACCAACAAAATTTTATGCCGGCTACAATTTTTTCTTCACCCGCATTCGATCCTGAAAACTGGTCAATGAGTTTTGAAGATGACGTGTTTGATACCTGATTATGTTTAGTAAAACAAGAAAGAAATAGTGAAGTGAATGATATGGAAATTAGTTTTATGAAAAACCGGTTCTTGATAAAAAGTGATGCAGTCATAATTTAATTACAATAAAAACTTTTTAAAGATTTGGAACTAACAAACTTTAAAAAAGACTGGAGCATGTTCTTCCAGTTTGGCTTCTATATCTTTAGCGGCTGCAGTCACCGATAAGCCGCCTAAGTTAGTGCAGCGTAAAGTATGATGAATTTGATCGCCTACTTTTTTCATAGTTTCAATTACTTCATCCAAAGGAATTAAGGCATTGTAATTGGATAAAGCCATGTTTGCGCAGGCTACGGCATTGGTGGCCGCCATTACATTTCGTCCGAGGCAGGGTGCTTCAACCCGGTTACCGATAGGGTCACATATTAATCCCAATGAATTTTGCAAAGCTAATGATGCTGCCCCCAGTGATTGTTGTAATGTGCCATTTGCCATTACTACAATTCCGGCGGCGGCCATGCCTGCTCCGCTGCCAGTTTCGGCCATACAGCCGCCTACCTCAGCAGCAAATGTTGCATGGGCTGCAATGAATACACCAATTAACCCAGCGGCTAATAATCCTTTTACTTTTTCATCCTCAGTTATGCCCAGCGATTCTGCCATGCCAATAATTGCGCCGGGCAATGCGCCGCATGATCCGGCTGTAGGTGCAGCAACAATTACACCCATCGAACTTTTTACTTCCATCATAGCCGATACATACATGATGCTGATATTGTTAGCATCTCCACCGGTTAATCGCTTTTTTTGTAATTGCTCTTTCAATTGTAATGACTGGCTTCCTAAAATCCTATCGGTATATTGTGTTCCCTTTAATCCCAATTGAATGGCGTTTTCCATGATGTGCAAAATGCCCCGCATTTTTTCAAACACTTCTTTTGCCGAGATATTACCTCTTTCACTTTCATAAGCAATGGCTAATTCCCACAGGGAAAGATTTTTTTGTTCATTATATTGTAACATCTCTTCACAGGTAATAAAAGGTACGGTAAGATTTTTTCTTGCCATAATGGGTAATACCGGTGCCAATTTTTTAATTCGGTTCACTTCAGAAAAGCTGGATAACTCATTACACAAATCATCCGGTAAAAACTGTTGCGCTTTTATTTCAATAAAAGAGTGTTCGCCGCGGTGCCACTCAATAGAATCATAATTAAAAACTTCTTTTAGATATGTAGTTACTTTTTCAGGCTTATCACAATATACCAGGGTTTCAAAATAATCTCCTGCCATCGAAACTTTGGCACCATCAATTGAAATAACTTCAATCATGCCACCACCTGTTGAAATAGCCACCATTCTCCTGGATTCATCTTTCGAACTTAATGTAAGCTGGTAAGTGTTGGGATGCTTACTTGCAGTTAGCGGAGTAATTTCAATCTCAATTTTTATTCCCGCTTTATCAATGTATGCTGCCGAGGATTGTAGCCTTTCATCAAAAGCTTCCCATCCTAAAAAACCACCAAATAATCCCATATCCGATCCCTGGCTTTTATGCGTGGTAGCTAAAGAGCCATGCGGATCAAACTCAATCAAAATGTGGTTGATCTGCCCATCCATCAAATCGCGGCAAAGCCTGCCAATTCTTAATGAGGCAGCACAATGAGAACTTGACGGGCCCCTCATTACGGGACCCACCACATCATTAAAGATGCTGGGATAATTACTCATGGTATAAAATTTTAAAATTCCTTAATAAATCTACAATTTATTTCTCCAAAAGTACTTCATTGTTTAAAGTAAATGCCGTGCGGTGTTATCTCTTTGATTAATGCCCTGAGGCGGCATGGCATAAGACTTCGATGTTTGGAGTTCTAATACAAATGGCACAGCAGGTACTTTTATTGCTGCGGGTGTTCCATTCGATCCTGGTACTGGCCGGAGCGACAGGAAGCGAGAAATTAAATGATGAAGAAATACCATTCAAGCCCCGATGTACCCCAATTTAAGTGTCGGCCGTTCGTTGTTATTATTTGTCTCCTTGCCCGTTATTGTTTGGGTCAAATTCCACCATCCATTCAATACCATATTTGTCTCTAAAACAACCAAAATATAAACCCCACGGACTATCACCAATAGGCCCTTCTATTTGTCCTCCTGCTGATAGCCCATTAAATAACCTGTCTGCTTCTTCTTTACTTTCCGCAATTATTACAATTTTACTTCTGTTCTCATTTTCGTTTGTTTTTCCCATAATTTCCGGAACATCATTTGCCATCAGCCTATTATATTTACCAATAGGCAGAGCAATATGCATAATTTTATTTTCTTCATTTGCTGCAACCCTGAATTCAGAACTTGCGAGGTCTTTGAAACGAATGATCTTTGCAAACTCTCCGCCAAATACTGATTTGTAAAAGGTAAATGCTTCTTCGGCATTTCCGTTGAAGTTAATGTGAGGATTGATAAGTGCCATAATTTTATTTTTTTTAGTTATTAATATTTTTAAGCGTTTTTAAAAGTGCCTCTTCGTTATTTTTTACTATTTATCACCGGGCCGATTTTGTATTATAAAAATAATCCGCATACACCCGTTAATGCAGTGTAAATGCGACAATCCCAGTTGCCAAAAAACGACAGGTATTGAAAGCCTATTTTGTTTATATACTTCGTCCCCACAGCTATCGCGATCAGGGCCGTTGAGATAAAGTTGTCAATAATTCTTCCAGGGTTTTCATTGTCATAGTAAATCCTTCCCTGAAGCCCATTTCAATCATCTTCTCTAAACGGGCAAGAGATTCATTATAAATACTAACACTAACTTTTGTCTTACCGTTTTGTTCGCTGAAATTCAAATCCCATTCAGAACCGGGCAATTCCGGGTTTTCAGCTGCGTCAGCAAAAGCATTGAACAGTTTGAAATTGGTTTTTGGCGTAATGGAAGTATATTTTTGAATGGACCAGCGTTCCTGTCCTTCCGGGCTTACCATGGCATAAAATCTTCGTCCTCCAACTTCAAAATTCATAACCTTGGTTTTAGAGGCCCATGGTTTAGGTGCCCACCATTGGTCAAGAATTTCCGGTTTGGTGTAAGCATCCCATACCAGCGAAAGGTTGGCATCAAATTCCCTGGTTATGTATACCGTTTGGGCCGCTTTGTCAACGGTAAAATCAAATAGCAAATCATTTTTCATTTTTTCTGTTTTTTAATTGTTGATAATACACTGTCAAGTTGATTAAATCTGGTTTCCCAAATTTTTCTGAATTGCTCAAGCCATTTGTCAATTTCCTTCATTTTGTTCGTGTCAAGTTTGTAATATCTTTCCCGTCCTGCCTGTTCCTGTTTAACTAGTTGGCACTCGGTTAAAATTCTTATGTGCTTTGAAACAGCTTGCCGTGTCATATCAAAATGTTCAGCCAAAGCATTTGGTGTCATTGCCTGCAATGCAATTAGTGTAATTATTGCTCTGCGTGTTGGGTCGGCAATCGCTTGAAAAATATCTCTTCTCATGGTGTAATTTTTTAATGAAACTAATCGGTTGCAAATATATAGGCAACTTTTTGGTTTCGCAAATATTTTTTCAAATACTTTAAAAAATTCTTGTGAATTGTTTGTTTGATATGTATGGCTTAATGCTAAATAGCTAATAGTTCTGGTGCAAATCCTTCGCCGGTTGAACGGGCTTTATAAATAACAGTAAAGTCATTTACAGAAGCTGTAGCACCTTCATCACAAAGCATAAAAATGCCCGGTAATTCTTTTGGAAGTGCCGGGCATTTCTGCGTTTTAACTGCGTAACGGTTTTAAACCATTCTGACAGTTACCCTTTTTTACGCTTCGATCCTGAAGTTGGTGTTTCATGCAACAGTTCTTCAACTGTTTTCAGGTTTTCATCATCGGGTTTTTTCTTTATGTAAACTACAAATTCTTTATAAAGAGCGGGATTGCTTCTTAACACCGCTTTTATAGAAACTTTTTCTGCTGTAAAATCCTTTTCAATACGCAGGGCATTACCAAAGAACTTTCCTGCTGATGCGGTAAAAATAATATGGCTGCTGTCCAGTGGCATATACCTTCCATTGCTTAACAGCCCATCCACATTTATATAATTATAAGTGCCTTTCTTTAAACTGTCGGTGTATAGGTGAACATAAATGCTGTCTACCTTTTGCGCTTTCGCGGAACAGGAAATAATCACTAAAATAACGGGTAAAAATTTTTTCAACCTTTTGTTTTTACAAAGATCGAAAAAATTATGCCAGTAATGTAAGAAGGGAAAATATTAAATGTTAAAATACATTTATAACGGAGGAAGATTATTCCCCGAAAGAGGCGAGGGGCAATAGGAGGACTTTTAAAAAATTATAAAATCTTATGAAGTTTTACATATTGTAATAAAAGTATAGTCTTGGCATCCTCAATTTCACCAGAACCGATCATTGCCATGGCTTTATCAATGGGATATTCCAATACTTCAATATCTTCCTGTTCATGGTCGATACCACCCCCGGCACTAATCTTCATCGACTGCTCGTATCGGGCAATAAAGAAATATAATTTTTCTGTTACAGAGCCGGGTGACATATACGCTTCAAACAACTTTTCAACTGCCGCAACCTTATAACCTGTTTCTTCTTCAGTTTCCCTGCGGATACAGTCTTCGGGATTATCCCTGTCTAATAGACCGGCACAGGCTTCTATCAGCATGCCGCTTTCATTGCCGTTAATAAAAGTGGGTATCCTGAATTGCCTGGTGAGAATAACAGTGGCCTGTTCTTTATTATATAATAAAATGGCCGCTCCATTCCCGCGGTCATAAGCTTCTCTTGTTTGCGTTTGCCAACTGCCATCCCGCTTTAAATAATCAAAAGTTATTTTACGCAGCGTATACCAGTTACTGGAAAGAATGGCCGTTTGGAGATTTTTTACATTATTGTTCTGCATGCGGTATGTCTTCTAAACGATAATAGATTTTCAATCCTCTTTCTTTTGCGATCCTTACATCTTCGTCTGCGCCTTTTGAAGCGCCTTCCACCCGCAGCACAGCATCAGCTTTTAAAAGCAGGCGGTGGGCAACAGGATATAGGATCTCTTCATAAGCCGCGTCACCCGGTTTTACGGAGCCTGCAAGATGCAGCAATGGCAAAGCTACCCATTCACCGATCATGGGGATATGTCCCAATCGGAATAGGGGCAACGCGGCTGCCTCCAGCCTGTTGAGGTTGGCCTGCATCAATTTAGGATCGTCGTTTGTGCCACTGCGGTAGGGGCCTGCAATAAGTATCAGCATAGATTATTTTGTGCAAAGAAAATATATACCTGGCACAATGCTCTTAAACTGGTTTAAGAAATTATCTTTTTGTTTTTATTCGACCTGATCATGCTTAAGAATTCGGGCGTGATACCTAAATAAGAAGCCAGTTGCTTTTGGGTAACCTCCTGAACGATCTGCGGGTATTTGTCAATAAAACGCCTATACCGTTCTTCGGCGGAAAGGGAAAGGTTTTGTATTACCCTCAGCTGCTCCCTGGTATAGGCATTCTGCATGAGTATCCTGAAGAAGCGTTCAAACTTCGGTACTTTCCTGCAAAGTTTCTCGAAATGATGTTTGGATAGCTGGAAGATACTGCTCTGCTCAATCGCTTCTATATGCAGTATAGCGGGTTGCTCATTAAGGAAACAAAACATATCGGTAATCCACCAATCTGCTATGGCAAACATAATAGTAGATTCCCTTCCATTATTATCCACGTAATAAGCCCTCAACGTTCCTGAATGAACATAACTGAGGTCTTTACAAAGTTGTCCTTCTTTTAAAATGAAAGTTTTTTTAGGCAGGTCCCGTTGCTGCAGTAAAGAAATGAACAATTTTGTTTCTTCATTGTTAAGCAAAATATGCCTGGCAACATTCTTTAAAATTAGGTCATACAGCATTGCGGGGCATTTTTACTTATACGATTTTATTTTTCGTTTACATAATTGCAAGATATTGAATTTTTAACTCCTTAAAATTACGCACATCACGTACCTTTGGTACTTAATTTTTTTAACAGCACGAACCTATGGAAGCAGGGCAAAATATTGAAGTGAATAAGAACATGGAAGTGATCGGCATGTTACAGGATTTTGTGGGTGAAACAGTTGACAACTCACTTTTAGACCCTGATGATTGCTGGCAACCTACCGATTTTTTACCCGACCTTACTCAAAAAGATGCGTTGGATGAAATACAGCAGTTAAGAGAGCGCAGTGCCTGCATCCCCGACAGCGTAATCAGTTCTTTGGTGGGCAATATGATCACCGAAGAAGCCTTACCCAGTTACCAAACTTATTTTAACCTGATAGTTAATGAAGAAAGAGAACTCACCAGCAGTAATGGGTGGGTAAGGTGGTCGAGGGCATGGACAGCGGAAGAGAACAGGCATGGCGACCTGCTGAATAAATATTTGTACTTATCCGGCAGGTGTGATATGAAAAAAGTGGAACAGACGATCCATCGTTTGATCTATAATGGTTTTAACCCGCAAACCAACAATGACCCCTACCAGGCGATTGTGTATACTTCTTTCCAGGAAAGGGCTACAAAAATATCGCATGTAAATACCGGTAAACTCGCTGGCAAAGCAGGCGATGAAAACTTATCGAGGATCTGTAAAACCATCGCAGGTGATGAAGCCCGGCATGAGAAAGCTTATAAATCATTCATGACAAAAATACTGGAGATAGATCCTAATGGTGGATTAAAAGCATTTGAGCAAATGATGCGCAAGCAGATTGTGATGCCCGCCGTTTTAATGGTTGATGGCGGCAAAGACCCCGATATTTTCACCGATTTTTCTGCTATTACACAAAAGATAGGCGTATATACCACCTGGGATTATGCGAGTATTATTGACCACCTGGTTTCACTATGGAAGATAGAAACACTGACCGGTTTAAAAGACGGCATGTCAAAGGCACAGGATTATTTATGCACACTGGCTAACCGCTACCGGAAAATAGCCGAACGCATGAAGATAGCCGAGGATATTAATTTAAACTGGTTGAGCAATAAGAAGCTCGCATTTTAATGATTGATCCGCTCGTTTTTTATCAAAGTTTTTCTGAAAAGACTATCTAACTGTACCGCTTCTTCCAACAGTTTTATAATGGCGTTTTCATCGATCTCTTCTGCAGAATAAAAAATTTTATAGAAGACCTGTTTATTGGTACCATGGGTAAGGTAATGATCAATGTCCTTCAATTTATTTCCATACCAAAAACCCAGCAGCACGCCTTTTTTTATACCACCCTTAGGAATAGTTGCAGGCCATATGATGCAAATCCCTTTATTGCCATAGAAGAAAGGCACATTATAAGCTATTTTTTCTTTTCCATTTTTGGGTAAATGTTCTGTAATGATCTGCCGCAATACATCTACAATTATTTTTTCTTCATCTTCCAGCACTTCATATAAATGAAGGATAGAGTTGATCTTTAGCGGGGCAGTTGATTTCATTGGTAAAGCAAATGCAATGGTATTCAGTTTATTAATCCAGGTATAAAAAATCTGCCGCTTCTTCAACAGCCGGGGCAACAAATAGTGTATGCGTAATAGTGCTCACCGGGCAAACCGATTCGCAGAACATACAGGCGATATCGCAGGGCGTGTTTACCGCGATTGTATCAAAAGGAGTTATAAAACCGGGCTCCTGCGGGCAAACCGCTACGCAGGCACCGCATTTGATGCAGGCATTCCAGCCAATTTCAAAAACCACCGCTTGTTTTGCTTTCATTTAGATCTTTTTATATTCAGATTCAGGGCTAAAATAATTCGACATGGTTGTATAGAGTTCCTCGTCTCTTTTTACTATATCAACGGTATCAAATATTTTTCGTTTTACCCTGTACAATTTCCACATATTGTTACCCATTGCATTCAGCCAGTTATCGTGGTAACCTTTAAGATTACCTGCAGTTGCCGGTGCACCGCTTTTTATCAATGCTGATAAAAATTCACCCGCTATCTTTCCGGCGCCCAATGCGGTATGAATGCCACCGCCGGTAATGGAATTCACATGCCTGGCTGCATCGCCTACCAATATGAGGTTATCAGCATATTGTGTTTTTAACGGTGCAGCCAATGGAACGCCGCCGCCCTGTATTTCCAGTATCCTGCAATTTTTAAAACGTTCTTTGAAAAAAGAATTCTTTAAAAAATGATCGAGGTAGGTTTGTGCATTATCGGTACACATTGTTCGGGTGATGCCCAGGCCGATCTCCGCATAACCATGCCCCTTAGGAAAAACCCAGGCATAACCGCCTGGAGCCCATTCATGGCCTGTAACGATTTCAAGCAAACCATCGGTAGCCACACCATCCACCACGAACTGCAAACAACTCGCCAGTTCACTTAATTTTATATGAGTTTTGATGCCTGCCCATTTACCTACCTGCGATTGTACGCCATCTGCACCCACAACCACTTTGGCTTTTACCGTTATCGGGGCATTAAATTTTACCAGGTCAACTTCACAGCTACCGTTTTCCAATACCCGATAACCTGTGGCCTCCGTTTTTAACCAGATGCTGGCACCCGCGCGTTCTGCCTGTGTAGCAAGGTAGCGGTCAAAACGCCGCCTGTCGATCACGTAGCCCAGCGGCTTGCAACCTTCGTTGCTGCCATATTCCCCGGGTTTTATTTTACGGTAATCAATAACTTTACTTTCGCCTTTAGTATTGTAAATAGCAAAACCATAGATCGCTTCCTGTATGAATTCTGCCGAAGGGCTTACGCCTGTTTGCTCCAATGCATTATGGCTTACCGCCCCCGAACATTGAACAGGAGCGCCCAGTTCCTGTTTTTTATCTGCCAGCAGCACACGCAATCCATTGGCTGCTGCAAACCGGGCCGTTGTTGCTCCGGCAGGCCCGGAGCCAATGATAACGATGTCGTATTCGGGCTTTATATTACCAGGGGTATTGCTGATCATTATTTTTATTAAGTTCTTTATTAATTATTGCAATAAGATATACGAAAATTTTATGCCGGAAGTTGTCCACCCTCATGGAAACAGGCAAAATATGTAAAAGTTGTAACCTTTTAAGTTTATTTCGCTAAAGATAACGCAATACAGCAGCCGAGCTACACTAAGGAAGCACCGGGTTGCAAAAAGTTTCTTCCCTTTGGATCTCCGTGTATGCCACGGTGCGTCTCTGTATCAGCGGCCAACACCATGTTTTTGCTCACACGAGTTTTGCACATTTTGAGAGAATGGCATTTAATTTGCCTGTCACAAAGAAATCAAAATCCATATTATTTAAAAGTTCTACCTGTTCGGCTTACATTAATTTAATTTACGGACTCTTAAAAAAAAACTTATGAAATCGACTTCATTTACAACAACCCGTGTATGGGTTGCAGGTCTTATTCTAACTATAACAAGCCTGTTTTTTTATTCCTGTAACAAAGAAATATCAGCGGATAATGCGAATATTCCCGCAGGTAAATCAAAATTATCGGTGTTCCTCTCTGATGGGCCCACAGATTACCAAAAAGTGCTGATCGATATCCAAAGCATCGCGGTAAAGCTGGATACCTGCCGCCGTAACCACGATGATGACCATAATTACCCCGGTTGTGATGATGACCATGACCAGATGAACGGCCATTGCGAAATATGGGATACATTAACTATCCGCCCCGGGGTATATGACCTGCTTACCTTAAGAAATGGGTTAGATACTTTACTGGCAAGTGGTTTTGTATTCAACGGGAAAGTGGAAAGGATAAAGTTTACCCTGGGTAATAATAACAGTGTAGTGGTAGACAATATCTCTTATCCGTTGCAGTTGATCAACAACCAGCATTACGTATTTGTGGATATCAAACATGATCACCTGGATTCTATTTCTTCGAATAATTTTCAATTGTTCCTCGACTTCAATCTTTCCCATTCGATCAGTTATGTGAATGGAAAATATTGGCTGAAGCCGGTACTAAAACCATTTGGCAAACACAGCAGTGGTGAAATCGAAGGTAAGATCAGGCCCCCGCATTCGTTCGGTATGATAAAAGCATTCAACGCCACTGATTCTGCTTTTGCATTGCCATGGTCGGAAGGAGAATTTAAAATTAGGGGTTTGAAAGATGGTACCTACAGTCTTTTCATTGATGGCATCAATGGATACAAAGATTCAACGATCACCAATATTACGGTAACCCGGAATAAAGAAACTGATCTTAATACCATACAACTACATCAATAAGCACATTCCAACAAAAAAGCAACCTGCTATCCGGCAGGTTGCTTTTTTGTTGGAATAAAGAAGAGATATATTTTAAATGATCGATCCTTAGGCTAAAAAGTATTAATTAATGACGCAGTATTGAACAGTTTGTACATTACCCATAACGCAATAATGCAGCGGGGAAACTTAGTATTGTATATTTTAGGAAAACCGGAAAAAACTAAATTACAGCCCCATTGAGAATATAAAAAAATGCTGCCCTTCCCAGGTCTTCAGCGATACATTATTTCTACCCTGTACTTCGCTAAAATTTGTTAATCCATTTTCCTTTAATTGCTTAATTCTATTTGCAGTGTTGATGCCAAAATAAGTTATGGCAGGATAATTAAAATGATCCGTTTGGTGCAGCCCGATCAGCATAAGCCCGTCGGTAATGATCACGTAAGGATAAGGCTCTTTCATAACGGCGGTAGATTTATAACCCAGTTTTTTCCAGAAGGCAAGGGATGTGTTCACCTCTTTTACAGGAAATGCAAATTCGCCAAATGCTCCGCATAATTGGTTAGGATATTTTGTAGCGTCAGCAAAATCTGTGGGCTTCATCGTGAGCATTGTTGGGCCTGAGGGCGGTGTAAAACCACCAAGGTTAGACGAAAGCATGATATTAAATCCTTCAGGGCTTTTAAAATAATATCGTTTGATCATGTCGCCCTCCTTCGGCTTTCCCGTAAAAACAATACTGTCTTTTTCTAACTGAGCAGCTACCTTTTCAACATCCCGGGAATAGTAAGTTAGCCCGATATAAGGGGTATCATCTTTGCGCAGCATGATCATCAGGCTCCCATCACTTACCTGTGCCCACGGACTTGGAAAAACATTGGAATTGGTTTTTGAAAAACCCAGTTTTGCATATACTGCAAGGGAAGAATCCAGGTTGGTAGTGGTAATATACACGGAGGCAACATCGCCCAATTTTGATTGTGCCGGTGCCGTTGAGGCAATGATACATGATATGAAGGCTATAGAAAATAACTTTTTCATACATTATTTTGGTACCACAAATATAGCAATTTTTAGGTGTCTTGACGGCTAAAAGCCGTCTGACATCTATTCAAATACGATATCATATTTATCCAGTAACCCCATAATTCCGGGCATAGAGAACTTTGCTTTTTTTATTTTATTAGCAGCAGGATTGATAGAATAATTACAGGCTGTCCGGAAGTCTGCATATTCAATATTTGTACTTTCAAACAGGACTCCTTTCAGATCGCAGTTGTCGAATACTGCATTGGAAGGATCTGCTTCTGCCAGGTCCACTTCATGCAGTATGGAATTTTTGAAGATCATGCCTTTCAGTTTTAACCGGTAAAACGACGAAAGATTTAAAATACAATTATCGAAATGTGCCCATAAACCAATAGGATTGCAATGGTCAAAATGAAGGCCCAGTAATTTACTGCCGGTGAATATAATATTCCTGAATCCTGTTTTTCCAATTTAGCCATACCCATATTACAGCCATCGAAGTTGCATTCCGAAAAATTGATGCCCGATAAATCTACTTCAGAAAAATTACAGTTAATGAACCGGCAATTTTCATAGTTAGCAGGTTCAATACCCGAAACCGTAAAATCATTTCCCTCAAAAGTTTTTTCCTCAATAAATATTCTATCCATTGTATGACTGCAATTAATAACTGTATTTAAAAAAATCACACCAGTCTTCATCACAGATCAATTTTTGAAGGAAAGGATCTTTCAACAAATCGGTATAATCTATTTCTTTGCCATCCACTTTTATTTTTCTGTATACCAGCCTAATCCCATGACTGTAATCCACCCACCAGTTAATATGCCCGGTATACAAAGGTTGAATGGGTTTACCATTTAACTGGTGCCAGCCATAGATTGCTTCCCGGCCGGGCTTTGCATCCCTGGATATTTTACCGGAGATCACTACATCTTTTTTTATTCCGGCAATCAACCCCTTCTTTCCTTTTCTTTGGCCTTCAATAATTAAATGGTGTTGCCACATGGTAACACTACTATCCCTGAAAGCATACATCGGTACCGGCTCTAATTTTACCCTTGCATTTAGATAAATGAGGTCCACCATTTTTCGTGTGGGTAAAAAACAATAGAAACTGTCAGCGATCTTTTGTGCTGCCATGGGTGTTAATGGAACCCTGGCCCAATCTTCATCTGTACCTACAGCAAGATAATCCGGTGCAACATAAAAAACGGCATGGTGAACAGTACCTGTACTATCAGTTATATCGGAACGTACCGCAACAAATTTCTTTACAAACGAAGGAATATTTCCTGCTAATATTTGCTGCACCGCCAATGAATCTCTTGCGGCCCATTTCCATGCGGCAACTGTTTTAAAAAATACAGTCCCTGTTATCCTGTTAGCCGCCGGGGTAGGAGTTGCTAAGTGAAATTTATTCCCGCTACTACAGGAGATCATGAAAGCTAAACAACCTATAGCAACTACGCACTTCATTCAATTATAAATTTAATCGCTGATATAATTTTCATAAACCCTTTTTCCAAAATAGGTAAAGTATTTGTTGTTATCAAATTTTGTAGCGGAAAAAACCGATAGTATAAATCCATTTCTTACCACCTGTTCGGTATGATAGATCAACCGGTTTGGATTTTCTTTTAATATAATAGTTATACGTTTGTGCAAAGCCAGCTGTGTTATGAAAGCCGTATCCGAACGGGTGGTAAAATGAAACGACCCCGATAATCCTCTTTGCATTAAGCGACTCCGGTACCAGGTGCCGCCCGTTGCGCTTACCAACGGCTTGCCATTGAAGATGACGAGACTGTCATCATAGGCAAGCACCAGCAATTTATGGCGGGTACTATGCTTCAGCCATCGTGATAATTTATTTTTATACAGGCTGTCGTCATAGCCGTAGTCACTGTCTAAAAAAGCAATGCGTTCTATATTGTTGGGAATTTCCTGTACGGCATCCAGGAAGCCAAAAATAAAACTTCCACCGCCGCTATGGCTGTTCAATATTACCGCGGGATCAAAGTATTGAAAGATCCCGGTTATACTGTCAATTATATTTTTAATGAGCTGGAGTGAATCAGGCGTAGCACGCTTCCATGCAGGCCAGCTTTTTTGCGTAGTCATCAGGTAGGCGATGACATAATTATTTTTTTTGTTGAGGGTTCTTACAAACCTTGTTTGCGCAGCAATATGCTGTATATCAAAATGCCAATCGTCGCCAGGCTGCATTTTTTTTCCTTTTGTCCATTCTATACTATTGCCATTGGGCAACGCATAAAAAATAAGGTAAGTCCTTTTTTTCGGATCAAGCCGCAACGGAGCATTGATATGCACCAGCACATTTTTCCACTGGTCATTGATAGTAATTTCCTGCTCATTAAATGTTCCTGTTGCTTTAAATCCCGCTGGTAACTGGGCTTTAGAAGAATAGTAACAGCAGGTAAATAAACAGAAAACGAAAATTCTTAAAAATGGAAAAAAAAATATCAAGCCATATTTTTCTATTGCTGCTGCTCTTTTCATCCAATAAATGTAACCAATATATGCATGAAGACATTACCCGTCACGTTCCTGTATAAATTTTTACAGCCGTCAGGCTATTTAGGCATGTACAAAACAAAAGAAACAGTGTAGTCTTCAAAGATTTTCGTGATGACCAATTTCATCTTTTCAAATCGTTTGCAATCACTGCCCGTTTCGCATTTGTGATAAACAGATTTTTTAAATTCAGGTTCATAAAGGTCTTCTGACAAAAGGTTCCAGGAGTCATCTAACAGCTCCGGTATTCTCTTTAAATATTTGTTATAAATTTCTATTGCTTTTTCTTTGTTTACATTTCTTGCAAAATTTTGTACATACAAATTACCAGCGTCATTTATCCAGGCCTCATCACCCGTAGCAAAAAGGTCCAAATGATTTTTATAACCAAAACTCACATCAGCTGCTGCATGCTTATCAATAATAAAGACGAACATAGCCTTGCCCTGTTTCTCCAGGAAAGTCAGCCGGTCTTTAGTTGTGGATGTAGGTTCAGGTGGCGTATATGCAAGAGCATTAGCCTTATATTCCGTCATATAGAATTCACCATCGCCGGTCTTTTCTTCTTTGGTTGCACACACATCAATAGTGCAGGTTCCGCGGGTGTGAAGAACGGTGTCAATATGTAAACGGGTATCTTCGGCCGATAGTGTCATAGTACCGCCATCAGGAAAATGCATCAACCCGATGGGTTTAAAGGCCGTGGCAGAAATATCAATGATCAACCTGTCTTCAGCAGAAAGTACAAAATCAAATGATTTCACATTGTATCCATTTTTTTCGCCAATGGCAATTGTTTTTTTTGAAGTAGAGGGGAATTCATCAAAGTGGTTTATTGTTATGCTGTCATCGAAGAAGAACCATGCATCACCGTTTCCGGTTTTTTTAGCAGAGGTATCAGTTTCATTTTGTGGTATTGACTGTGCAGCAATATTGCCATATTGGAATACCATCAAAATTATAATTACAGTTTTGAGCATTAAAAATTATTTTTTTATTTAAAGTTATAGGTAATTAACTGCATAGGGCTACCCAGTCAAGGGTATTTTTATCCGGCCGGCCCTAATAAAAAATTGCCGGGATGATCCCGGCAATGTAAATCATTCAAAATAAAAAAACTTAATTGGCTTTACTTTCCAGCTCCATTACTTTTTCAAAAACGACCTCATATTCTGCATTCATTTTCTCCAGTTCAATACCTGTGTTTTTATAATCCGTTTCTGTTTGAGTAAATTTATTTTTATCAGTATAAATTTCCGGAGAAGCCAATGCTGCTTCCAGTTGACTTTTCTTTGTATTGAGCTGCCCGAGTTTTTCTTCCAGTTGCTGGAATCGGTTTTTTTGTTTTTGTAATTCTTTTTTTAATTCTTTGTCTATGCCAGGTTGCGGGTTATTGGTTACGGGCTGGCTGACTGTTTTTGCTGGTTCCGGTTTAGTGGTTTCTTTTGCAGCTTGTTTATTACCTGTTGAACTTTGTTTGTTGCCTGCTGTTTTTAATAAGGCAGCATCGGCCTTTTCTTTTCTTTCTTTCCAGTCTTCCCATTCTGCATAAGTACCTTTAAATTCACGGATCTTATAATTATCAATATCCCATATTTTATTGGCGATGCGGCTGATAAAATACCGGTCATGGCTTACCAATACTATCGTGCCTTCATATTTGTTCAATGCTTCCACCAAAAGGTCAACCGAATGAATGTCCAGGTGGTTGGTAGGTTCATCCAGCATCAAGAAATTGGCTTTGCTGGCAATGGTTTTTGCCAATGCCACCCTTGCTTTTTCGCCACCACTCAATACCTTGATCTTCTTTTCCACCGTATCGCCACTGAATAAAAAAGCGCCCAGTAAACTCCGGAGTTCAAGATCATTCTTGCCACTGCGTGCTTCTTTGAGTTCTTCTAAAATATCATTGTTTTGATTAAGCGCTTCCAGTTGATGCTGCGCATAAAACGATTCGTCTACATTATGCCCCCATTCCCTTTCGCCAAAGAATGGTTCGGTATCTGCAATAATTCTTAACAAGGTTGACTTTCCTTTGCCGTTTGCCCCGATCAATGCGATCTTATCGCCACGGTCGATCTCGGCGCCGGTATCTTCTAAAATTTTTACGTCACCAAAACTTTTACTCACATGTTTTAATGTAGCAACAATTTTTCCGGGCGTTTTATCAATTGCGAAATTGATGCGCATGTTAGGGCGTTCCAGTTCTACGTTTTCTATCCTGTCTAATTTTTCTAAACGTTTAACAATACTTTGCGCTGCAGCGGCCTTACTGGCTTTTGCTTTAAAGCGTTCCACAAATCTTTCGTTCTGCCTGATATAATCCTGTTGATTTTCGTAAGCCTTTTGCTGCATATCAATACGCAGTGCTTTTTCCTGTTCGTAATAAGAATAATTACCAGTATAAAAATGCAATTCTCTTTGGTACAACTCTACAATTTTATTTACCATCCTGTCTAAAAAGAAACGGTCATGCGACACAATCACCACTGCACCGGGATAGTGAATAAGGTATTTCTCCAGCCATTCGATACTCGGGAGATCAAGGTGGTTGGTAGGTTCATCCATCAGCAATACATCAGGATTCATCAATATCATTTTAGCCAGCAATACCCTCATCCGCCAGCCCCCGCTGAAATTCTTGTATTGCTTCCCAAGGTCGGCATTGGCAAAACCAAGCCCCTGTAAAATCTCTTCCGTTTTGTGGTGGATACTATAACCATCCAGTACATCCATTTCATGCAACAGGTCAGCATATTTGTTGGCTAAACTTTCATCGCCGGTCTTTTCCAGTTCATGCCCAAGTAATTCCAGTTCTTTTTCCAGTTGTTTTACTCTTTCAAAGGCGCCCATGGCCACTTCCAAAATAGAATCCTCAGTATCAAAACCCAATAGGTCCTGGTGCAAAAAACCAATGGTGGTCTCCCTGCCTTTCTCAACAGTTCCTTTAGCAGGGCTGTATTGGCCTGTAAGTACTTTAAGCAAAGTAGATTTACCCGTACCGTTATAGCCTATTAAACCAATACGTTCGTTGGGTTGAATATGCCAGGTAGCATCTTCAACTATAGTTCTGGCCCCAAATTCGAACGTTACATTTTGTAATCCTAAAAGCATAGTATATAGTTAATAGTTCATGGTTCATAGTTAATAGAAATCACCCAAAACCGGCTTGCTGTGGTACCATGAGCCGGGAGCTATGAACTATCAACCCCGCATCCTAAACGGCGGCAAAAGTAAGTCAATCAGGAAACTTTTTAAAGTAAATACTGTTATATCGTAAATTTGCTGTAAAATATAATGCTATGAAAAGAATATGGGTACTATTGTTGATAATAATAGCAGCATTTTCTGTGTATTGGTTCGTGTTCAGCAGTAGAGGCACAAAGGACAGCGGGCCGAGGCAGCAGCCTTTGACATTAAAGAAACATTCGTCGGAATTCAATGAAAGCATCACTTCCGCGATGAATGCTTATTTTGAAATGAAAGATGCTTTTGTGGCTGCAGACACTGTAAAAGTTAAAGGGGCCTGTCAAAAGCTTTTAAGCCTGGTGGACAGTATTAAACTGGATGAATTAAAAAAAGATACCGCTGTTATTTACCTTGACGCGGTATCAAAACTTGAAGACATTAAGGCCAATGCCCATTCAATTCTTTTGCAAACTGATATTACTGAAATGCGCCACGATTTTAACTGGGTTTCCGACGCATTATACCCTTTCTTTAAATTGATCAATTATGAAGGGCCAAATCTATACCTGCAAAGTTGCCCGATGGCATTCGGTGAAGGAAAAGAAGCCGACTGGATCAGCAATACGGTGGAAGTGATCAATCCTTATTTAGGCAGCAATACTCCGGAACAAAAAGGGGATATGCTGCATTGCGGGGTAATAAAAGATACTATTAAAACAAAATAATGTTACGGCTTACCGCCAAAGGCATTTGTAGCTATGAAAAACAAACTGTTGTTTTTACTCTTATTGTCAGCACCATTTTTTATTAACGCGCAAAACAGGTTTACCGTTAGTGGATTTATAAAAGATTCCCTTAACGGCGAAACATTGATAGGTGCAAGCGTTGCTGTACAGGGAAAAACAAAAGGCATCAGTAGTAATCAATATGGTTTCTATTCCATCACGTTAGAAGAAGGGGACTATTTTTTTATCTGCTCTTATATTGGCTACCAGCCGAAAATAATCGCTGTACAACTGCATGATAACAGGCAACTGAATATTAATGTACTTCCAAAAGTTGCGTTATCGCAGGAAGTGATTGTATCTTCCAAAAAACTTGATGCGAATGTAAAAAATGCCCAGATGGGAAAATTCACTTTACCCATTGAACAGATAAAATCTATCCCTGCATTTTTAGGAGAGGTAGATCTTTTGAAAACGATACAACTTTTGCCGGGCATCCGCAATGCGGGCGAGGGGAGTGCCGGCTTGTATGTACGCGGCGGCGGCCCCGATCAAAACCTGATCCTGTTAGACGATGCACCGGTGTATAATACGGGCCACCTTTTTGGCTTCTTTTCGATTTTTAATTCAGATGCCATTAAAAATGTTACACTCATCAAGGGCGGTATGCCCGCGCAATATGGCGGCCGCTTGTCCAGTGTACTGGATATCTCGATGAAAGAAGGCAACAATCAAAAGTTCCAGGTAGATGGCGGCATTGGTTTGATCGCATCAAGACTATCTGTACAGGGCCCGCTAAAAAAAGATAAAGCATCCTTCATAGTTTCGGCAAGGCGTACTTATGTAGATGCGTTGGCGAAGCCATTTATTTCAAAGACCAGCCAGTTCTATGGTTCGGGTTATTATTTCTATGACCTGAATGCAAAAGTGAATTATCGTTTTTCAGAAAAGGACAGGTTGTACCTCAGCGGTTATTTCGGCAGGGATGTTTTTGATTTTATCAATGGCAGGCAAAGCCTGAACGTAAATATTCCTTGGGGAAATGCTACCGGCACCTTACGCTGGAACCATGTATTCAATAAAAAATTATTCGGTAACACCACGGCCGTTTACAATGATTATAATTTTGCTTTTAAAGCGGCACAAAATAGTTTTGAAATCAAATTAGCATCGGGTATCAAGGATGTAAGTATAAAACAGGATTTTGACCTTTATCCTTTTACCGGGCATAAAATAAAATTCGGTGGTCTCTTCACTTATCATAAGTTCACACCTTCAGTAATCAGCGGTAAGCAGGATTCAGTTGTATTCAATCCTAATAATGCACAAACCAAATTTGCCAATGAAGCTGCCGCTTATATCCAGGATGACTGGGAGATAAGCAGCAAAGTAAAGATCAATGCTGGTTTACGTTACAGTTTATTTGAGCAGATAGGCGCTTACAAAATTTATACAACGGATGATAACGGCAACCGTTTAGACAGTACGGTATTTAAAAGAGGGCAGGCTGTAAAAACTTATGGTGGCCTGGAGCCAAGGGTTACCATACGTTATTCACTTAATGAGGAGACTTCGGTGAAAGCATCGGTTACAAGAAACTTACAGTATATCCATTTGGTAAGTAATGCCGGCACCACTTTGCCCACTGATATCTGGGTGCCCAGTACTTATAAAGTAAAACCACAGATCGGTTATTTATATGCAGCGGGACTATTTAAAAATTTCAGGGATAATACCTATGAGACCTCCCTGGAATTGTATTACAAACAAATGCAGAACCAGATAGAATACCGCGAAGGCTACACGCCCAATACTTTAGAAGACACGGAAAATTTTTTTGTTTTTGGAAAGGGCTGGAGTTATGGCACTGAATTATTTGTAAATAAAACAAAAGGTAAATTAACCGGGTGGGTGGGCTATACGTTAAGCTGGACATGGAGAAAATTCGCTGCGTTGAATTTCGGGGAAAAATATCCTGCCAAATACGACAGGAGAAACGACCTGAGCGTTGTGGCCATGTATGCGTTGAATAAAAAATGGAGGGTATCGGCAGTATTTGTTTACGGCAGCGGTAATGCTGCCACTTTACCACAACGTTTTTATATTGTTGGTGGCGTACTAACGCAGGAGTATAGCCGCATTAATGAATACCGTTTGCCTTCTTATCACCGCTTAGACCTGTCTGCTATTCTTACCCCAAAGAGGAATGAAAAAAGAAAATGGAAAAGCGAATGGGTGTTCAGTATCTATAATACTTATAGCCGGCAGAACCCTTACTTTATTTATTTTGATCAGAGTGGCAGTGCTTATAACGGAAACCTGGCGATACAGGCAAAACAGGTTTCTTTATTTCCCATCATTCCCGCCGTTACCTGGAACTTTAAATTCTGACAAAAAAAAAGCATCCCGATTTAGTCGGGACGCAGTTTACTGTGAGAGTTCGGATTAAGAACTATTTTAACTATCGTACAAACGTTTGGTAGGTCTCCACTTTTGCTCCCGGGAATGCGGGGTCATTGGTTGATGTATTCATTACAGTAAATAATACATCAGTAAGTGTCAACATTTTCCAGCGGTATGTTTTTAATGTAGTAGTAGATATTAAAGAATCAGCGCCTTTGAACTGGTAAGTACCATTGTTGATAGTAGCGCTGTTATAACAATATTGAAAATTACTGGGATCGTCAAACTGAACAAAATTCTTAGGTAAAGCTTTATTGGGAATAATGGTGTCTTTGGTAAAAACATTATTGAAATAAACCTTCAGTTGTATCCTGTTGATCATCCAGGTACCTAAAACCAATTGTTCTTTAGGTTTATCGCTACTGGTGTCAGGTTTGGCGCAGGAAGAAATAGTGCAGCTTATTATCACTATGCCCAGGAAAAGTACGGAGGCCGTAATGAGGTTTTTCATCACTTGACGATATTGGTTTGAGTAATAACGCCGCCTTTATTATTTTATTGCGCAGGTTTTGGTTTATGTACAAAACGGATGGCACCGCTTTTTTCCAGGTCACTCGAAATACGGACTTCGTAGCGGTTTTTACCGTCTGTAACCACCATCAATGCAGTATTTGGAGGAATCTCTCCTAAATTCTCTGCATACATAACCAGTTCGTTCACATCCCGGGTTTCATCAGTATTCAGGCTTAAACTGATGGCCTTGTCGCTAAGCCGCTTGTGCGACAACAATAATTTTCCATTAAAAAATAATGATATTGAATCCCCGTCAATGTCACCGTTGTCGTAAAGATCCACTCTAAATGTTTCGTTTTCCAGTTCGATGGTCTTAATGAGCGTGTTATTCCGCTTTTCAAAATTGAGGTCTTGCCTTTGTTTTATTTCGATATCATTTTTTGTTACGGGAGGCGGGGGCGATGTAATTTCGGGCTTCACCGGTGGGATAATTTTTACAACAGGTGGTGCGATATCCGGCTTGCTGCTGTTCTTTGTAACAGGGGGATTTGTATCCTTATTTTTATCCCTAAAATCCACCGTAGGTTTAACAGGTGTCTTTTTATCCGGTTTGTTGATCCTTGCGGTGGCATTATTAAAAACAGGCAGCTCTTTTTTCAACACCCTCCTTGATAGTACCGTTGTACCGTAACCACAATCTCCTTCCTGGTTTGGCGCAGGTGACCATGTGCCTTTCAGCGTTTGCGTATCATCTTCTTTAAAATAGGTCAGTTTATGTACCTGGAAACAATTACGGATATGAGTGGGCACATTCGTCTTGGTACGTTCTGTTTCGGTAACTTCGATATACCCGCTGCTTTTATTTATTTTTCCTTTCAGCCTGCAGATGGTATAATATCTTTTACCACCGTCATTAAAATAAGTATAGGAATAGCCGGTAACTTCATTACCATTCGTCTCCAGTTCCAGTACATAATCGCAACGGTCGCCGCCCCAACCCATAAAAGTAGTGCTGTTATCGGTGAACGCTCCTTTCCACTGGCCTTTGAACTCCTGGCAAAATGCCATGCCGGTTAAAAATATACCTGCAAAGAATACTACAATTTTTTTCATGGTCACTTTTAAATTTTATCCTGCAAAATTCTTTTAAGCAATTGTATGGTTTACATAACTTTTATTGTTGTTTAGCAAAGATATTTTAGATTAATTTTTCCATAGCTAATAGTTCGTTAAATTTGCAGCCTGCTTTTAGTTAAAGCAGGTACAATAAAGATATGATAAACATTACATTGCCGGATGGTGCTGTTAGAGCGTATGAAGCCGGTTCATCAGCATTGGATGTGGCCAAATCCATCAGCGAAGGATTGGCGAGAAAAGTATTGGCTGCAAATGTCAACGGCGAAGTGTGGGATGCCACAAGGCCAATTAATAATGATGCTTCTTTAAAACTATTGACCTGGGATGATACAGATGCAAAGTCAACCTTCTGGCATTCTTCGGCGCATTTAATGGCAGAAGCAGTGGAGAATAAATTTCCTGGCGCTAAGTTTTGGGTGGGGCCACCTATTGATAATGGTTTGCAAAAAGGTTTTTACTATGATATTGACCTTGGTGACAGAAAATTGAGCGAAGAAGACCTGGTTCAACTGGAGAAGAAAATGGGTGAGCTCGCCAAACAAAATAATAGTTATCTCCGAACAGAGAAATCAAAGGCAGACGCGCTGGCTTATTTTACAGAGAAAGGAGATGAATACAAACTCGACCTGCTGCAAAACCTGCAGGATGGCAGCATTACATTTTATACACAGGGTGCATTTACCGATCTGTGCCGCGGGCCGCATATCCCTGCAACGGGCGCCATCAAAGCCATCAAACTGATGAGCATTGCAGGTGCTTACTGGAAGGGTGATGAAAAGAATAAACAGCTTACCCGCATTTATGGTGTAACATTTCCAAACCAGAAAGAACTTGATGAATACCTTGCTTTGCTGGAAGAAGCCAAAAAACGCGACCATCGTAAATTAGGCAAGGAACTGAGCATCTTTACCATGGATGATGATGTGGGTCCGGGGCTTCCTTTGTGGTTACCCAATGGCACCATCATTATCGAAGAACTGGAAAAACTCGCAAAAGAAACCGAGAATGCGGCTGGATATAAAAGAGTGGTTACACCGCATATTGCCAAAGAAAGTTTGTACCTCACCAGCGGACATTTACCTTATTATGCAGAAAGCATGTTTCCTCCAATGGAAATGGATGGGGAAAAATATTACCTCAAAGCTATGAACTGCCCGCATCACCATAAAATATTCGATACCGATCAAAAGAGTTATAAAGACCTTCCTTACCGAATTGCAGAATATGGTACCTGCTACCGCTACGAACAAAGCGGCGAATTATTCGGGTTGATGAGGGTACGTTGCCTGCACATGAATGATGCCCATATCTATTGTAACAGGGAGCAGTTTGCACAGGAATTTGAAGCAGTTAACGAGATGTATATCAAGTACTTTAAAATATTTGGTGTAGGTAAATATGTAATGCGGCTTTCTTTGCATGACCCTGCTAAACTGGGCCAGAAATACGTGAATGAACCAGGGCTATGGAAAGAAACAGAAGATATGGTGCGCAAGGTTTTGATCGATACCAATACGCCCTTTATCGAGGTACAGGATGAAGCCGCCTTTTACGGTCCTAAAATTGATGTACAGATATGGAGTGCGATTGGTAAGGAATTTACTTTGGCTACCAACCAGGTAGATTTTAATTCAGGTTTAAAATTCAAGTTATCATTTACCAACAGGAATAACGAGCCCGAAGTTCCATTGATCATTCACCGGGCGCCATTGGGTACCCATGAACGTTTCATAGGATTTTTGCTGGAGCACTTTGCAGGCAAATTCCCTACATGGCTGTCACCGTTGCAGGTGAAGATCTTACCCATCAGCGATAAATTCATGGATTATGCAAATACTATTTTGCAAAAGCTAAAAAATGCTGATATTCGTGCAGAGATTGATGACCGTAATGAAAAAATCGGTAAAAAAATCAGGGATACAGAATTGGCGAGAGTGCCTTATATGCTGGTGATAGGGGAGAAAGAAATGAATGAAGGGAAAGTATCCATAAGAAGGCAGGGAATAGGAGATCTTGGCGCAAAAGATATGAATGAGTTTTTGGAAGAGATCTCTATTGAAATAAAACAGCGCTCTATGTAAACACGATTCGTGTTACATCAGCATAAAAACAACATTGTAAATTAAAAATTGTAAATGGCATTTCCACCAAGACCGCCGAGGGGAGCGTTTAATCCCCGATTTAAAAAAGAACAGCAACAGGAACACCGCACCAACCACATGATCAAAGTACCCGAGGTACGTTTGGTCGGCGACAATGTAGAGCCAGGCGTTTATCCCACTGCCGAGGCCGTAAAAATTGCAAGAGAACAGGTTTTGGACCTTGTTGAAATTTCACCGGGCGCTAATCCGCCGGTTTGTAAGATCATCGATTACAACAAATTTTTGTACGAAGAGAAGAAAAAGAAAAAAGAGATGAAAGCCAAATCCAAGACCAGCGAGGTTAAGGAGATACGCTTTACGCCCAACACCGATGATCATGATTTTGAATTCAAAGTAAAACACGCCGAAAAATTCCTGAGCGACGGCAATAAAGTAAAAGCACACGTGCAGTTTAAAGGACGTGCCATCATGTTCAAAGAACGCGGTGAATTACTATTATTGAAATTTGCCGATAGTTTAAAAGAAGTAGGTCAATTGGAGGGTTTACCAAAAATGGAAGGAAAAAGAATGCTGGTAATGTTTGCACCAAAGCTGCAAAAGAAAAAATCAGGGTCAGAATTAGGCAAACTGCATAAGGATGAAAAGCCTGTACCCGCAGCAGAAACACCTGCCGCAGATGCTGCCAACTAATTTTATCGCTATGGTAAACCTGTAATACAATATTGGGAAGCACTTGCTTCCCTTTTTTATGCAGCCGGCACAAAAAGAACAAACAAAAAAATAATCCACTTTCCTCATTATCAATTATTAATTTTTAATCCCCCATTTACCAGTGGATACCAGTCTAAATAAATACATCAGCGAAACAGGCTTCTGCAGCCGGAGGGAAGCTGATAAATATATTGAGCAATGCCGTGTAACCATTAACGGTAAGGAAGCACATAAAGGAAACAGGGTAGGCGAAAATGACCTGGTATTGGTAGATGGAGAACCCATCAAAAAAAAGAAACACACCGCGGTATATATTTTACTCAATAAACCTAAAGGTGTCACCTGTACCACCGACCTCAAAGACAAAACCAATATCATTGATTTTATAAATTTTAAAAGCCGGATCTTCCCTATTGGAAGATTAGATAAAAGAAGTGAAGGATTGATCTTTTTAACCAACGACGGCGATATCGTGAATAAAATCCTGCGTGCAGGAAATAAACATGAAAAAGAATATATTGTTAGTGTAGACAAAACTATTACTATTGATTTTATCAATAAGATGCGTAACGGCGTTCGCATCGGTGCTGTAGTAACACAAAAATGTTTTGTAAAACAGGAGGGTGATAACCGTTTTAAAATAATCCTTACACAGGGATTGAACAGGCAGATACGCCGTATGTGTGAAGTGTTGGGTTATAACGTAGCATCATTGAAAAGGATACGGATCATGAATATCAACTTATCAGGTTTACAGCCGGGCAAATGGCGCTACTTTACACCCGAAGAAATTGCCGTAATCAATAACATGGTGGCTGGTAGCAGTAAAACTGCAGATGGTAATGAAGGCATGGATGAATAAAATGTATCCAAATAAAATTACGGCGTACCTATTAGTGATCATAACTTACCACCCTGGCTATTTTCCATTGCCCATTTAGTTTTTTCCAGATCATTAAAAATTTAAACGTGCCGGTTTCTTCTTTACCATTTTCCATATGCTTAAATTGGTGCACCCCAATTTCAATAGCGCCGTAAGTCTTAACAGGGTGAACTTCTAAAGTACCGCTTACCAGTTGCCGGCTTAATTTATTCGGCCTTTTAAACATCATATTAAAATTGTCAAATACTTTTTTATAAAGCAGCAGTCCGTCATTATCCTGGAACCATTCCAGGTCTTTGGTGAACATGGCTTTGAAAGGTGCAAATTGTTGTGTATTAAAATAATTAAACAACACACTATCCATATGTGCAATTTCGCTATACAATACCTGTGATGTTTGCGCTACTTTTTTTTCCTGTGCATTTGCGTCTGGTAATAAAAAAACCGTTGTTATAAAAATAGAAAAGAACTTCTTTGTAAATTGCTGTGTCAGCATAAGTATATCATTTTTACGGGTTGATTTTTACGGCGTTCCGCATTTCCATCATATGCCTGGTAAATCCTGCCTTTTCATAAGCAGTAATTGCAGGAAAATTATTGTAGTAAACATCCAATCGCAGTTCTGAAATATTTTTTGAAGCGGCCCATTTTGCCAAATCTTCAATGATCAATTTGTTTACACCTTTCCCCCGGTATTGCGGCAGCACATACATAAAACCGAGATAGGCATGTTGTGGGTGTTGCAAATAAGGTTTGGCTGTTTCAATCCGGGCGTAGCCACTACCGATGACCGTGTCTCCTGATGTTGCAACCAGCAATTCAATATCCGTTGCCGCTATCATCTTTTTAATATCGTAATAGTGAATAGTATCTTTTTGAAGTGTAGCGTCAAATGGCCTTTCGGCAACAATCACCCCCTGTTCAAAAACAAGTAATGTTTCCATATCATCCCAGCTCGCCGGCCTTGTAATTATCTTGTTCATTTCATTTTTTATAAGCATGCAAGTGAAAGGTTTTCGAACAAAGCAAAGTTTTTTATACAAGATTTTAACAAAATGTCGTACCATTTTTTAAACCTCGTTCGCAATAATCCGTCTATTACACAAAGAAAACAATTAAAAATAAATTTATCACCAACAAATAAATTATTTATGAAACAATTTTTATCTATCCAGATGAGTAAAAGAGAAACACTCGCTTTTGTTTTATTAATAGTATGGATAATTGCTTCCTGCTTTGTACCATTGCCCAAAGTGAATTCATTGGGCATGTAAAATAAGTTGAGCCGATATTTTTGTTAACAGGACGTTAGTGATAACGGTCTGTTTTCTTATCCTTCCACTTCCGGATAACCAGTGTACCCATAGCGGTATTTTCGGGTTGGGGAATATCTTGCTCAATCTTCCTGCCCGTTTACCCATATTAAGATGGCGGGCTTAAAAAAATATTTATTTTTAAGCCTTTACACAACTATAATTCCTGACAGAGAGTTTGGATGCAATTTTGCTCTTTCACTGGTAAATAATTATTTATGAAAGTCAAAAATCTGATGGTTGCAATAGTAATGTTATTTACGCTTCCAGCTTTTGCACAACAATATGATCCTACTTTGATTCCATACCGGCATGGCAATTTATGGGGATATGCCAATCCTGATAAGGCAATCGTGATAAAACCAACCTATACTGAAGCCGGTTGGTTTGTTGCGGGATTTGCCCCTGTAAAAAAAGGCAGCAGGTATGGTTATATCAATAAGCAGAATAAACTGGTGATCCCCTTTAAATTTTATTCGGCGAAACCGTTTATGTACGGCTACTTTGATAATACAGGCAAACATACCGCCGGAGGTAAATTAGTGAAGAACCAGGATACGGTTTTATTTGCAGGCGCCACCCTGAAACCGAATGCAGCGGAAGTATGTATCGATACCAAAGGACGTGTGATGTCTAAATGCCCTGCAATAAATGAAAATATTCCCGGCAACAGGCAACCCATCGTTACTATTGATTCGCAAAAGATCTACAGCATGGTAAGTAATGGAAATTTATATGATAAGCTTGTAGATGATTATAAACTTGCAGGCGACGACCACACTTACTATATCGGCATCAAAAATAATTTGTATGGCGTGATCAACAACACACAGGATATCTTGGTGCCGTTTGAATATAGCACAATAAAAAAAGTAGATGTTAACGGAGGAGTTCACCTGCAGGTAGCAAAAAATGGCCTCTATGGTATGTATACCGGCACAGGTGCCGCATTTATTCCTGTAGAAAAAAATAAACTGGCTTATGTAAAATCTAATGAGGGTAATGTTTATTTTATTGAATCGAAAGATGGTATCACCACGTTGAGAGATAATAACAGCCAGGATATTGTTTCAGGTGCTTATGCTGATATCCTGTACGACGATGGCCGCGGCTTTATTTTGACCGGTAATGATAATGCTAAAGGCTATTATTTTTTAGACAAAAAATTAATAGGCCCCAAATACAGCGAAGTAAAATCAGTAAGAGGTGGCAATTTTTTAATGGTAAAAACAAAGACGGGTAAAACAGGATATGTCAACGCTGAAGGCACCGAGTTTTTTGACGATCTATAATCTTACAAAAATTAAGGTTGCTGTTTCACTTAGATGAAACGGCAACCTTCAGGGATCTGAGTGACTATTCAAATTTAAAAACAACATCCAACTTGTTAAGATAACTCAGTTGGCCTCGATGCTTTCATGTCCCGCGTATTTTTTTGAACCGCTATTGCTGCAAATAAACTCAGCACAAAAGACATGGCATAAAATCCTTTTTCACTTTTTTCAAGAGTTGCATTCCATAAACCAACGGTTAATAAAACAATAGAAAGGAGCGTAGTGAACCACGCGATGCCATAATATATATTGGTTACCGGAATACCCTCAAGTTGGTCACGAACGGCTTTTTGAACCGAAATAGCAGAGAATAAACCGAACATCAATACAGTAAAATAATACCCTTTTTCATTGAGTTCCATAGTAGCATTCCATAGCCCGGTTATAAAAGCGATAGTACCAATAAAAAGCGCTGACCATGATGCCGCTATAAAAGCTGCAGAAGGTGGTTGAATCTTTTTTTGTTCCATAATTATTTTTTATAGAACAAAACTATTGGTATACGCGCCTTAAATTATTGACATTTATCAAAAAACGAAAATGAAGATGTTAAAAACGTAGCTATGGATTAAAATTTACTTCTTACCCTGCTCAGTGTTTCGGGGCTGATACCAAGATAAGAAGCAATATAACCCAGGGATACCCTTTCAATGATAGGAGGCGTTTGCCGCAGCAGGTTAGCGTAACGTTCACCGGCTGTTTTAAACTGGGCGTTTACAAAACGTTCTTCCAGCCTGATATAATATTTTTCGTAAGCGATACGCATCAATCTTTCAATTTCATGGTATTCATTAAATAAAGCGGTTAATGCGTCTTTTGAAATACTCCATAATATACAGCCTTCCAGCAACTGGATATTTTCCACCGCCGGTTCCCCGGTAATAAAACTATGAAAGGAGGTCACAAAATCATTTTCAAAACCAAACCAATGTGTTATTTCTTTTCCATCCAGGTTATAAAATCCCCTCAATGCGCCCGTTTCCAAAAAATATAAATGCCTGCATACCTGGCCTTCTTTCAACAGGTACTCATTCTTTGCATATGTAATCTTCCTGAAATGAACCTGCAATTCGTTTTGTGCGGCTTCGCTAAGGGCCGAATATTTAGTGATATGGGTTAAAAGCTGTTGCATCGATCGGGTATATTTACTTCTAAAGATAACCAGGTAAAGTCATGAACAATTGTTACTCTTTTTATTTTATG
The DNA here is from genome assembly GCA_038205215.1 of Chitinophagales bacterium. Lineage (GTDB taxonomy): Bacteria > Bacteroidota > Bacteroidia > Chitinophagales > Chitinophagaceae > Ferruginibacter. The sequence continues at coordinate 139,240 of JBBRCB010000001.1, forward strand.
CAAAAGCTGTGCGGAAAATCCGCAGGTGTTATTGATATAAAGCTGTAGCTTTAAAATAAAAAATGAGTAAGTATAATATATTCCTTACGCTGTTCATCATATCTGTTATCGCGGTTTGTATTTTCATTGGATTTTATTTCAAAGCGATATTCTCCGTGGTAGCATTGACCCACAACAACCCAACACCTGATCCTTTTGAAATACTAAGCACCTTATTCACCCCGGCAGTAATTTTTCCTATTGTGATAGCGGTGATCACCAGTTTGATCAACCGTATCCTGGGCATAGTTATGGTTGTAAAAAGTAAAACCGTTTCGGATGGTGAAAAAGTAATCTGGGTATTGGGATTTGTTTTCATGAATTTTATTACTTCCATTGTTTTTTTAATAATGGCAAAGGGGAAAAAATTTGTGGAGTAATGTTTACCAGTCCCCTGACTTTTAAAGATCAAAATATCGTGCTGAAAGTAAATGAACAGGCATTTTACAAAATGCCGCATAAGAATTGAACGCATTTAAAAAGGGCAATAGAATTTATAGAGTTATTGAAAATGGATAAAATGCTTCGCCAAAATTTATTTCATTTCTTCCACCCATTTGTCCCTGTCATCAGGGCTGAATTTCCATGGCGCAAAATTATTTTCGATATTACTGAACATGGCATTCCATTCCTGCGGCGCATTGCTGTCTTCCATAATTAAAGCACGGCGCAGTTCAATAATAATATCAAGGGGAGAGATGGAGACCGGGCATTCTTCTACACAGGCATTGCAGGTGGTGCAGGCACGCAATTCTTCTACGGAAATATAATCATTCAGCAATTGTTTGCCATCATCTTTGTAGGAACCGTTGCCTTTAATATTTTTTCCAACCGCTTCCAGCCTGTCGCGGGTATCCATCATTATCTTGCGGGGACTTAATAATTTTCCGGTAAGATTAGCAGGGCATGCAGCAGTACACCTGCCACATTCCGTACAACTGTAGGCATTCAGTAAATTCTTCCAGCTCAGGTCGAAGACATCTTTAGCGCCAAATTTTTGTGGTGCTGCATCGCCCGTTGGAGCAAGCTCCGGCTGCATCATATACTTCACTTCGTTCTGCACATTTTGCATATTGTGCATTTTACCTTTTTCGTCCAGCCTTGCATAATAGGCATTAGGAAATGCCAGCATAATGTGCAGGTGTTTGCTGTAAGGCAAATAATTTAAGAAAGCAAATATGCCAATAATATGCAGCCACCAGCAGCTTCTTTCCAAAATGATCAAACTATTTTCACTCATGCTGCTGAAGACCGGTACGATCAGTCCGGAGAAAATAAAATTGCCGGTCTCGTGGTAGTGTTCGCTGCCCAATAATTGTAAAGAACGGTCGGTACTGTTCATGGTGAGGAAGAGCGACATTAAAATGATCTCCGCAATTAAAATATAATTGGCATCGCTGCGTGGCCAGCCATTAAGGTCCTTACTGATAAAACGTTTGAGTTTGATAATATTCCTTCTTGCTAAAAAAATTACACATACGGCAATTACACCCACTGCAAGCACTTCAAAGAAATCAATGAGGAATGTATAAAGGCCACCAAGGAAGGGAAAGAACAGGCGGTGTGTGCCAAGGATACCGTCTAAAATAATTTCAAGCACTTCGGCATTAATAATGATAAAGCCGGCATAGATCACCAAATGCATTACAGCAACGAGCGGGTTCCGGAACATTTTTTTTTGTCCGAGTGCGAGCAGCAACAGGTTTTTCCAGCGCAATGATTTATTATCCGACAGGTCTTCATCTTTGCCCAATAAAATATTGCGGCGAACCTGCAAGATATTTTTTGCAAACAGCCAAACAGCAAAGCCCAGGCACGCAATAAAAACTATTTGGAAAAGAAGATGCATAAGCAAGATTTATGTATACAAAATTACACGAATTACACGAATTATTTACAAGCTTGCAGCCGAATTGATTAATTGGGGTAATTCGCGTAATTTTATTTTAATTCGGGTAATAAAATGAAAAAATATATTTTAAGTGCAGCCGTGGCCGAAAAAAAGCTAAGGCGGATGGCATTAGAAATTGCGGAACGCAATTATAATGAGCCTCAATTGGTATTGATCGGCATCAAAGACAATGGGACTGTGATCGCAAAAAAAATAAGCGAACACCTCAAAGCCAATTTTAAAGGGGAAGTTATCGTGACCGAACTGTTTATTGATAAAAAGAAACCCGCAGCCGTTACCATTAACCCAGCAATGGATTTTAATGACAAGGCCATTGTATTGATCGACGATGTTGCCAACAGCGGAAGAACAATGCTGTATGCATTAAAACCTTTACTGGAACAATATCCCAGGAAGATCCAGACACTCGCGTTGGTAGAACGTACCCACAAAAATTTTCCTGTTGACGTTGATTATGTGGGGATTTCTGTTTCCACTACGCCGGACGAACATATTTATGTTGAGGTAGAAAATGACCTGGTAACAGGAGCGTGGATAGAGGGGGAGAGTTGAGCAACATTAAGCCCCCAGCTGCAAGCCACAGGGGCGACGTAAAATAATTTTGTCAGCATGCTTCTCCCTTGAAGCTTTCTATCCCCCCGCTACAAAAAACATATATGATAGCCCCAACATTACAAAGATCAAAATAGCCACTGCATATAACGCTTTAATCTTTGCCCGCTTTATCATACTCATAACAATCCCGATGGCCATAATAACCAATCCCAGCCAAACTAAATTGATATAAGGAAAGAGGTAGGCTTTGAGCGTGATAAAATCAATGATCTTATCCGATTCTTTAATGCCCAGTTTTATTTTTTTGGTATCGGTAACGCCCGCAAACTTTAAATACAGGTTCTGTGCGTAAACAGTATCATCAACCTGGTTCACTCCAAAACTGTCGATCAGTATCAGTGGCGACGCTTTGTAATGCATGCTGTCTTTACTTACAAGTGTAATGTCTGCCATCAATACCGCATCAGTAGGTTTGAAATGGAATTTACCGTTATCAGGATTTTTTACCACGCGGTTCAATATCAGGTATCCCTTGCTGTAATAAGCAGTGTCGCCTTCCGCCATTTCTTTAATGGTGAATTGACCGGTATCCGACCGGTTTTCATCAGGGTTGATACTGGAGATATAGGTATAAATATCTTTTGTAAGATAGCGTTTGGTACCGGGGTTACTACTCTTCAATTCGTTTTTGCCTACATATACATCCGGGGTTAATTCAAACTGTTCGCTGGAATCTTTCTTCATGAATTTCAGCTTATGAAATATTCTTCCGTTCTCGTGCCCGGCGGAGTCGCCGCTATAGGTCACATTGTAGTCGAGCATCCTCGTAGGAATATCCCTCAACATTGTCAGGTTCTCCAAAGGATTTTCCTTACTGTCTTTTCCAAACGGGATATTGATACCTGTAACTGTATTATCGCTGATCGTTTTTTTATTTCCTGAAGCGATCAGCATACCCAGTATCATCACGGCAAAGCCCAGGTGCGCAACAGAAGCCCCGGCAGCTTTTATTTTGCCATTTAATCCTGCCCAAATATAAATGGCATTGGCAAACACGGCATACACTGCCGCAAATAACGCAATATAAATAGCCCCTAAAAATCCCGCGCCCTGTTTGTAATAGGTTATAGGATAATAGATCGCCAATGCCGCAGTTACTAATGCTGCCAGCAACGTAGGCAACGCGATCTTTTTTAAAATGTAGGTTGAGGGCGTATTCTTATACCTGAAATATTGTGAGATGGCACTAAGTATCCCAATGATAAATGCTACCAGTACCATTACTTTATTGTAAGAGAATTCCACGTCTTCGGGCGGTGCTATACGCGTACCGAATAGCTTGTTAAAAACAGGCACCGATGTTTTTACACTGATAAAAATGGCAGATAAGAAAAAAACAACGGAGCCAATGAACATCCAGAACTCACGGGAGTCTGTTCTTTCTTCGGAATTAACAGCAGGTATTTTACTGTAGTTCATAAAAAACAATACCAGCGCCGGGATGGTAAATGCTGCAAGGAACAGGATCAGCATAACGTTGATAGCACTTCCCGCATCAGTAAAAGCATGTACAGAAGTATCACCCAGTACACCTGTCCTGGTTAAAAAAGTAGAGTAGAGGATAAAAGCAAAACTGAGTATCGCGAATAAATAGCTTGCCCGTAAAGATTGCCCCGTTGCTTTATAAATTACCATGGTATGTAGTCCCGCGATCAATATCAGCCAGGGAACAAGAGAAGCATTTTCTACAGGGTCCCAGGCCCAGTAACCGCCAAAAGACAATGACTCATATGCCCATTTTCCTCCCATCATGATACCTACGCCCAAAACACAGGCAGTGAACAGTACGAAAGGTATGGCCGGCTTTACCCAATCACCAAAACGTTTGGTTTGTATACCGGCATAGGCAAATGCAAAAGGGATTATAGTGGATGCAAACCCTAAAAATAAAATGGGTGGGTGAATCACCATCCAGTAATTACGAAGCAAAACATTTAAACCAACACCATCTTTTATAAAGGACAGGTAATTGGGCTGGCTAAAAATCGGGCCATCAATTTCATTGCGGGTTAACGTGAACGGGCTGCTGCCGATCCTGATATCAAAAACATAGATGCCCAATATCATCATGCCCAAAAAGAACTGCGCAAAACTGATCACTGTCATCACCGGTGCTTCAAAACCCTGCAGTAAAGGCTTCTTACTTTTTATAATAATGAAAAGTCCCAGCATACTATGCCATATCGTCCACAATAAAAAACTGCCTTCCTGCCCTTCCCAGATACAGGCCAATAAATATTTTGATTCCAATTCGGTGGAAGCATGCTTATAAGCATACATGTATTCAAAGTAGTGATGCGAACAAATATAAAAGATCACCGAGAAAATAATAGCTGCTGCAATAAGTTGAGTGATAAAAGCCACCCTTGCAAAGCGTATCCAGGATTGTTTTTCAAAAATGTCTTTTACATGCGATGCCTTAAAATAACCGACAGTAGCAAGTAAGGAAGCAATGAATGCAAGGATCACAAAGAAATGCCCGATCTGCCCCGGTAATAAATGTTCGCCATCAAATCGCATAATATAGTTTTCTTGTTCGCAGGAAAGGTTTATTTTTTTACCGCAGAATCTTTGTTCGGGTAAGCAGCATTAGTTGAAGAAGGGTAAACTACGCCTTGTGCATCGCTGCCAGCAACTGTTTTTTCCAGCTGCTTCTTATCATCTTTATATTTACTGGGACATTTCAGGGTGATACTCTTGCATTCAAAGATGTCTCCCTGCATTTTTCCCTGTAATACCACTCTTTCGCTTTGTTCCAGTTCGGTAGGTTTACTGTTATGGTAAATTACTTTGGTTTTGGCGCCAAGACTATCGACTATATTAAAGCTTAGGTAATTGGGGTCTTTAATAGGATCATACAAAATTGGCTGCGACTTGTCTAATCTGGCAATAAGGTGTACATACTTGCCCTGCTTGTTTTTTGCTGAGGCAACGGTATCATAAGTGGAAAAATCGCTGGAGGGAAAGCCCAGTATCAATAGTGCTACAATTAAAACCGCAATCCCAACCAGTATAAAAATATGTGTCTTCTTCATAGATCAAAATTTCGATACAAAGGTAAAACAAAACAGCTGCACCCACGTTAATATTAAGCGTTTTTTGAATCGGCAGGGATAGTTAAAAAACTAGCGTTATCTTTGCAATCCTTTTTTAATTTTTTGAAATGACAGACCTCTCGCAGTTTGACCCTAATTCCGTTGGTAATCCCAACAACAATATCTTTAGTTTACCTTTTCCTGAAGAAGACGCCATGCTGGTAATACTACCCGTTCCCTGGGAAGTTACTGTAAGCCATACAGCGGGTACTGCAAGGGCACCCGAACATATCAGCAATGCAAGTTTACAGGTAGACCTTTTTGATCCTGATTACAGGGATGCCTGGAAAAAAGGGTATTTTTTAAGGGCCTGCGATAAGAAAGTTTTGATGAAAAGTGATTACCTGCGCAAGGAGGCCGAGCTGTACATTAATTATATAGCGCAGGGAGAGATCGTTGCTGAAAACAAGTTCATGTGCAAAACCCTTAAAGAGATTAATGAGGGTAGTAATTTTTTAAATAACTGGGTATATGAACAAACTAAAGAGCTGTTGCACCAGGGAAAATTAGTGGCATTGCTGGGCGGCGATCACAGCACGCCGCTGGGATTTTATAAAGCCATTGCCGAGAAGTACGACGAATTTGGTATCCTGCAAATTGATGCGCATTGTGACCTGAGAAAAGGTTATGAAGGGTTTAAGTATTCCCATGCCTCTGTTATGTACAATGCTTTGGAAGAAATACCACAACTTAAAAAACTGGTACAGGTGGGCGTAAGGGATTTTTGTGATGAGGAATTTGAATACCTGCGCAGCAATGGAGAAAGGATAGTTACCTATTTTGATAAAGATATTAAAGAACGGCAGTTTGATGGCGAAACATGGAAGCTGATAGTGGAGGAGATTGTAAGCCACCTGCCACAAAATGTTTTTATCAGTTTTGATATCGATGGGCTGGATCCAAAACTTTGCCCGCATACCGGTACACCCGTACAGGGTGGTTTTGAAACGGAACAGGTATTTTATCTTTTCAAAAAAATGTTGGAGAGTGGAAGGAAACTGACCGGGTTCGACCTGGTGGAAGTAGGCGTGAGCCATAGTGAATACGACGAGAATGTTGGAGCAAGATGTTTATTCAAGTTGTGCAATATGCTGGCGGCAGTAAACGGTTAATGGGTTAACTGGTTTATTGGGGGGCTGACTCTATAATTGCAGGCTTATATTTTCTGAGCAGCGTTTTGGCAATATAAATCTACTTTCTCCACTGATGCAGCAGTTTACTTTTATTTTAAGAGACAATACTCAAAAAGCATTCAATTCTTTTTCCTGGTTTTTATTATTTCTTCACCTGGTAGTAGCTGCAGTAATCAGTATCAACGCTACCGATAAAAAGCAACAGGTTATTGCGATTGTATCTATAGTGGTATTTGTTACTATTGCTGTTTTATTATTCCTTTTTAAAGATCAATTAAAACTATACCAGCTGCTGCTGTTTGTTTCCATGATCGTATGCTGGTTGTTATTATCGGTATGGTTAGCTGCAGTAATCATCAGTCTCATTATTTTATTTGCTTACCGTGTTCTCAAAATAAAAAGCAGCGCTTTTTTCAGTACGGAAAATATAATAATCACCAGGTCACTGTTTAAAAAAATGTATAGTTGGGCACAAGTTGAAAACATTGTGTTGAAGGATCATTTGCTTTCCATAGATCTTAAAAACAACCAGTTGATACAAACCGACATCGCAGCAGAAAGTTTTACAGTTGATGAAATCTTATTTAATGAATTCTGCCTGCACCAACTCCAACGTCTAAACACCTAAACCCTAAACCTCTAAACCCTAAACTCCTAAACTTTTATGGAATTTTAAAACTGGCGCATCCATGTAAAAAACTTACTGTTATGGCAACTCAATTCTCCCTCCAGGTCGTTCACCCGGCTTTTGAGTTATTAAAACGTTCGGCCCGTGTATTGCATTTCATTGCTGCTTCGGTTATTTTGATCGATGCCCTCCATTTACTCCAGGCACATCATGGCAATAAAGTATTGTGCTATACGCAAATGGTGATCGCTGCTGATATTTTTATACTGGTATTTTTTGGCGGCGTATTATTGATCGAAGCTCCCAGGCTGAACCTTATTTTCAGGTTGATCGAAGTGCTGACGCTTTTCGGTATTTCACTTACAATGATGAGTGACGGCCATACCTGGTTTGGATTCGTACATTTGAACGTATCAGCAGGCTACCTGTTTTTATTTTACCGGGAATGGCGGGTGATACGTCCGGAGGCGGTGGACATCAGCCAAACCGGTATCACTGTTCCTGATTTTGTTAAGGATGTTGAGATCGGTTGGCATGAAGTGAAGCGTATCATTCCCCAATACCATCGTATTATTATCGAAACACTCCGCCATAAAAAAATTGAATTCGACCTGCGGAAAAATTTAAAAATTGATGAGTTGGAGCAAATTGACGATTTTTGCAGGAAACATTTAATTAAAGGTTGAATATTGATAGTTGAAGGTTATTCAATTCCAACAGCTGACTTTCAACCTTCAACTTTCAATTATGAATTTAATGGAATCTCCATACATCCTTTACTCCGACGGTGAAGGAAATATTTTTGAAGATACTTCTCTTTATGTAACCGGCCGAAGTGGCTGGGATGCGGTTCCTGTTGCAACAGAAGACTGGATCGAACTGCCACAGGGTGGAAATTTATACGAATTACCGGGCCGAAGGGGCATCGGCATTGATGTGGAAACGGGGCAGATGCGCCTATGTGAAAAAGGATGGGCAGTAGCGGCTTTTATTCCACCGGCACATACCGGTTTATACATGGCGGCTTATGAAACTGCCAAAGATGCGCCCACCTTACCGTTATTTTGTTATACCGCTGCCGGCTGGCAGGATGATAAATTTTATGTGCCGGCAGTACGTATTGAAAGCGATATCCGCCAGGAGGCGGAAGGATATGATGATGACCTGATAAAAGAAGGCGCAGAAAATTTATTAAAAGCCTACCCGCACAACCGTCTCGTAAATCATTTAATGGAAAATTGCTGCATGACCTATACCTGCCCCGCAGCCAGGAATTTATCATTGGGAAGATGGGAATGCCCGGTACCGGTATCGCCGGCCTGTAATGCCAATTGTATTGGTTGCATTAGTTTTCAGCCGCAGGAAGAAACGATCATCAGCACGCAGGACAGGCTTACTTTTAAACCAACAGCGGAAGAGATCACTGAATTTACGGTGCCGCATCTGGAAACGGCGCCGTTTCCATTGGTAAGTTTTGGGCAGGGTTGCGAAGGCGAGCCATTGCTGATGTGGGAAACAATAAGAGATGCCATTATTGCAATAAGAAAACATACGCAAAAAGGAAGTATCAATATCAACACCAATGGCAGTAAACCTGATGCAGTTAAAGTATTGTGTGAAGCCGGACTGAACAGTATCAGGGTAAGTACCAATTCGGCAAGGGAAAACATTTATACGCCGTACTACCGCCCGAATAATTACGTGTTTAAAGACATCATTGAAAGCTTAAAAGTAGTGCGCAGTTTTGGTGGCTGGACGAGTATCAACTATTTTGTTTTCCCGGGCATGACGGACAGTATTGAAGAATATGAAGCTTTACGCAAATTGATAAAAGAAACAGGTCTCTGTATGATCCAGTGGCGCAACTTTAATATTGATCCCGATTGGTATTTAGGAAAGATCGGCGTTACAGAAACAGGGGAGTGCATGGGTGTAAAGCAAATGATGGAATTAATCAGAGAAGAATTCCCCCATTTAAAATTCGGATATTTCAATCCTTCTATCGAAAGAATTAAAGGAAATTTTGAGGTTGATTTTGCGCATTGATTTTTTGTTACCGGCATTTGTAATACTATCTAGCTTAAGTGGCAAGGATATTTAGCTATTATTTCTTTTTGTAAAAGACATAATAACCACTTTTGAACAGTACAACTTTATTGAACTTTTATCTAAACATAGATTGTATCGAATGGTTTGTGAAGAAACGTACTAACTAACGGCAAGATATTGGGAACTAAAAAGGAATAAGAAATTGTTACCTTAATTCATAATTGCCAAGCTAAAAAATTATCAATCCGTGAGATATCAATCTCATAAAAAAGTTTGCGATTCAGGGATTGGGGATCTATTATTTTATTTTAGTTATTTGCCGTTTTAAGATATTCTATAATCTTCTTTTCTTCAGTCTGGGTAATATTTGTTCTGATGCGCATATGGGTACCAATAATATCCCAGTGGGCATTGCTGAATTCTCCCGGCCCGGGGGCATTATGGCATCGACCACAATTTTCTCCCCACAATTGGGTGCCTGTTTTTTCCTGTACTTTATTAGAAACAGCACAGCTGTTAATCCCTATCACACCGATGGATAGAATAAGAATTAAGTAAATTAGAATATGCTTTTTCATATTTTTAATTTTAATAGTTAAAAACCAAATACAACCTGTGCATATAATGCATTATCTAAATTCTTTTCATGCTGCCAGGTTAATTTTACAACAGTATTCCATTTTAGCCAGTAATCGAGTGATAATGCAAATTGATCTGTATCGCCTCCCCAGGCAGCATCTGCCGACCTAATAAATTTTGAATACCGGCCTCCCAGCTCAATGTTTCTGATAAATTCGTTTGCAACATGTGAAGGACGAAGGGTTGCTGCTATATAATATGCCGTGGGAGAATTTTTGAAAGTATAAGTAGAACTGTCTGCTCTGTAATAAAAAGCATCACTTGCTTTTTGATGTTTCCATTCTCCCATTACCCTTACATCAGTCTTTATCACTTTAAGATGTCCCCAGTAATTAAGATCAACTGCCTGCATTATTAAGCTAACATTTTCATAAGGAGTGCCGGGCTCTCCGGTCTTATTTTTATTTTGAAAAGAGTATGCTATTTCAAGTGATGAATTTGAAAACGGCAAAATACCTATTCTTCCACCTATTGCTTTTGCATTACTGTTTGCAGCATAAGATTCGTAATCAAATTGCCCTGCCTCATCAGGGTTGGTAAGTATTTGAGGGCCATTGGCTGCATAAAGTTCATAATTTATTTTGGCACTTCCCGTTCCAAATCCGCCCTGGGCACCCACTCCCACTTCATTCATCGTTCCTATACCTCCATCTCCAAATCCCACAGGGGCGGAGCTGAATCGATTAATAAATGCTTCTCCCATCCTTCCACGATATGAGCCAAATTTTGGAAGAAACCGGCCAGCGTGCAAAATAAGGTAAGGATTAACAATGTAGCACATGTTTGCATATTCTAATCCTATATTAAGTGACCCGCCACCTGTTTCAAATTCAGGTTCTGCTTCTACAAAAAGTTTCTCAGAAATTTTCCATAAAAAAATGGGTTTAAAATTAACTTCGCCAAAGTTGTTATTGTGCTTATCTGCGAAATAAATCATTTCAGCATTACCAAACACAGCAAATTTATTTAGTCCCTGTGCTGAAGATCCTGCCGCAGCTATTGCCGGGATAGTATCAGTTTCTAAAGAAGCAATGGGAGGTTGTAAAGTAGTAACAGTTTTTGCACTATCCATTACTGCCTGGGCTTTTAATTCTATCGGCACCATTGCAACAGAATCTACCGGTTCTGACTTTTTCTGTTCAGTTATAGCAACTATTGTTTTGTTTTTATCAACAGCAGGTTTTGAAGCAGGGGGTATAATTGTTGGTTTAGCTTTTAAAGCAGCAGGCTTTGCAACAACCACATTAGGTATTTTTACAATGGTCTTAGGTTCTGATGCTTTTGCAACATGCAGCGGTCTTTTACCTACTTTTGACAGGGTCCTTATATAATTTATAACCTGCCATCTTTGGGTAGCTGTAAGCGTTGTTTTATAAGAAGGCATCGGCTTATTACCCGCTGTAATAATCCAGAACAGTGCACCATCAGTCTGGTCTTGCACGAAAGCTGAAGTATGGTCTGCCGGTCGTTTTGGCAAACCTGGTGCTGCGATACCATCTCCTTTTCCTTTATCTCCATGACACGTAACACAAAGTTGTGTATATATTTTCTTACCTGCTATTACAGAGGCATCGTTCCCTGCCAAAGGGTTCATAATGGCATCTGCCGAAGTTGGTGATGGAAATTTTTTTGTCTGGGACCATATTGTAGTTGAACTAAACAGCACTACGAAAAAGACCAGGATTAGTTTTTTTATAGGCATAATTGTTTTTTTAAAGAATACAAGTTATTGCTATGGAAAAATAATCAAAATGTGCAAGGTCATATTTGCACATGATATATATCATGACAGCGGGAATTGATATGGCATCAACTATTTTGTTTTCCCGGGCAGGGAAACAGTATTGAAGCATATGAAGCTTTAAGAAAGCTGTTAAAAGAAACAGGTCTCTGCATGATAAAGTGGCGCAACTTTATTATTGATCCCGATTGGTATTTAGAAAAGACCGTCGTTACGGAAACAGGGGATTGTATAGGTGTAAAACAAATGACGGAATTAATTAGAGAAGCATTCCCTGACCTTAAGTTTGGCTATTTCAATCTATCAATGGAAAGGATCAAAGGGAATTTTGAAATGGACTTTGCACATTATGGTCAATCATCATACCTCAGTGACAGCTTCATATAAATAGTGTATTCATCAGAAGAATGCCAGGAATCTACTTCACCGGATTTATAAAAATAATTGCCAACTTCGGATCCAACAAATGATAACGACCGGTTGGTATTATCCGACTTCGTGCCTTCGAGTACTTCAAAGCTTACAAAAATATTTTGTTGAGATAAGATCACATTGTATTTGTTCAGGTCAAATTCATAAGGCTTTTCAGCTGCAGCCGTTTTTTTTATCACCTGCGCAACAGAATCACGCAATAATTCCCTGCCTGGCTGGCCGTTAACTACTTCACGTATGTGCAGGCGGATGATGCACGTATCATAAGTGTTGTATACTTTAAACCTGACTTTAGCCACCTGGTATTCTTTATGATTGGGTAAAAAAGTACGGCCGATCTCGCCGCCGGTATTATCAGTATTCCAACTTCTGAAATACCCTACGTTTTCAGTTTTGGCACCGGCTATCTCTTCTTTACTGAATGACCGGATCACAACAGACTCCAATGTTTTTTGCGATTCCTGCAACGGGAATTCCGATAACTGGGCAGCTTTTTGTGCGGGGACCTTGAAGTTATCATAACCCACCGAAGAGATAAGCAGTGTGTCGTTCTGTTTCAGGCTATGCAGTACCAGGGCGAAGTTACCGGCAGCATCAGAAACGGTACCATTGGCGCGGTTGATGAGTTTTACAGAAGCAAATGCCGCAGGCTTACCATCTTTTGCGTAAATGATCTTTCCCTTTATGGCCCATTGTGCCTGCAGTGGGCACGCGAAAAGCATAGCAACCGAAAAAATGATATAGGCAAATTTTACAGTCCGGAACTGTGAACTTCTTATTGTTGAATTCATAAAGTGGTGCTGCTGTTTCTGACCACGAAATTATTGCAAACTGGCGGGATTAAATTTATTTTAGATGAACGGCATAAAAGCGGGGCTATTTTAAATAAATGGCAAGCATTGGTATCTTTCATTGAATAATCTCACAAAGGTTGCTGGGGTAGAAAATCCTGGGGGGAGCAATCCAGTATCTTGGCCAGTTCATTTATCTGGGCCAAATTATACTTTGCCCTGTATCGTGGATTTTCCACGTTTCCAATAAAGCCGGTGGATACGTCCAGTAAATTCGCCAGTTCTTTTTGGGATATCTTTTTTTCGGTACGTCTTCTTTTTACGGCATCTACAATGAACCAGTCAATGGCATTATGGGGACAGTTATTCATTGCTGCTAATAAAATTATTGCTTCCTGTTTTCATTAGATGATACATATGGTATAGATAGGCATTGGATTAAAGAAGTTGCATAAGTCCTAAAAAATATAAACCATTCATATTATTCAACTAAAAAAATCTGCAAGTAACGTTTTAAAGGAATACACATACACGTGTGTGCTAAGTTGTTATTGCTAATGCATAATTTAGTTTTTTTAATCCCCTAAATAAGTACATTATGAAAAAAAACTTTGCAGGCCTGCTTCTTGCCTTTGCTGTACCAGTAATACTGTACAGTTGTAAAAAAGCAGCGATAGAACCAACTCCATTACAATCTCCTCCATCCGTTACAGAAAGTTTACAATCATGGGCTAAAGCCCAGGATGCTGCACTGGCTTTTCAAAAAGTTACCGTAGATGGAAAAACTGTGCGTGTGCCCCAGTTCCTTGTTGTAGAAAGCACACAATACTTCCCCGCCGAACGAATGAATATTACGCCTATCCAGGTAGGTAATACGCAAAGCAGCAGCCCAACTTACAAATACCTGGTAACAGAATTGGGTGAAGGCGGTACAATTATAAAAGGGGATTATTATGTCATTCTTAATGACAAAAAAAATGCAATTCCTGTAGCCATTACACCAGCGCTCCTAAACCTAAGTAAAATACCTTCCGGTTTTAATGGCACAATCATGAAGTATGATCTGGATAATAATATTATTTTTACGAAACATTATGAGAACGGTGCGCTAACCGGCAAATCCGGAAGCCTGGTTACAAAAAAAGGGCAGCCTGATAATAATGCCGAAAAAGGGGGGCCGGTTGGAAATTATGCGCCATTAAACCAGGGCTGCGAATATGTTTATATTGAATGGTATTACCAGGTGTATGAGAATGGGGTGCTGATCTATGAAGAGTATTTAGAAACTACTGCAGTGGTGTATTGTGAAGCGGGTGGAAGCGGAGGAAGTGGCAATCCAACCTGTCAAGAACAATTGCAGAATTTTGCGAATCAGGGATCTGCCACAAGCGGCACAACCTTTTCACAGGATATTTCCAATGACGGCACTATCTGGAAGAAAACTTACAACTGGGCTATTTTTACGGCGGGTACCTGGGGCCTATTAAGTTATGACAAGGCAACTTTTGAAAAAATTTATTATGCCTCTAATAATACGAAGCGGTGGGAGTTTCAATCTTTTGATCACATCAAGATTGCTGAGGTAGGAACGAATGTCGGAGGGACGCGTACATTTCAAGACTTGGTTGCTACAATTAATTTTACTCCAACAAAGACGAGTGCGTGGGAAAGAATTGATTTCAGTGTTACAAGTTCAGTATTATGCTGGCCACTCCCTCCACTTACAAATGTTTACAATTCGAATAAAACATTTTATGCACCAAATACTATTACTGTGCAATAATTATTAAATTAAAATATAGGTATTTTTAATTTTTTAGAAATACCTACATTAACATAAGATTACTATGATAAAAGCTACATTGAAAATATTAATGGCATTTGTCATCTTATTTGTTGAGACAAGTAATAAGTGGAAAGGAAATCACATTATACGAATAAAGGTAACGACAATAAGTCCCGACAGAATAGTTGACAATAAAGGTGTTTCATTTTTTAATCAGTTTTATATCTCTTACTATGATCGCTGCAGAATTTACGAATTGCCTTATCATAAAACCTATGAAATAGATAATCGACTAATTTATGATTCTGTAAAATATGAATTTTTTATTTGTACAGCTGACAATAACCTGGGATACCTTCTTAAAGAACCTTCCGATTCTTTTTCCATAAAAATAAAAGGCGATTCTATTCTAAATACCAGAGCATATGGCGGTGACGGATTGACAAAAGGAGACCTATTTAAGGAATTGAAAATAGAAAGCACAAAAAAGGTTATCGAAGACAATGAAAAACTACTCTATAGGTATACTTTTATTAACCAAGTTTACGACTCAGCATATTTTTATTACAACAGCTACCTGAAAGATATTAAGTTTTCTTTTTCGAGACCGCTTGATTCAACAAATAACTCCAAATTAAATAAAATTGAGTTGTTTATAAAGCACAATGGTCCCAATACCCCAGCTCAATTAAAAGCATTTTATATAAATAGTTTTGAGATCAGTATAGCTCCAAGTGAAAACGAACAGGAACTAAAAAATCTCTTCGAACGTTTCATAAAACAAGAAAAATTGTTATCTTTAAAGTAACTCTAAATTCTTTTTTATGAAAAAGAAAATTGCCGTCCTGAGGATCATAGGTGTATTGGCATTCGTTGTATTTGTTATTTCCCTGTTCAACGGGTCAACGCTCACAGGATATCTCGTGTTTTCAGAGCTGCAAAAGATACTGATCACTACTTCCTTCGCGTGCTTTGGTATCATCATGCTGATGCAACTCTACCTTTTCTATTTTAAAAGTTATTACCAGGATGAGAACGGCGACGACCAGGAATAAAAGCTAAGGGCTCACCTGTGGTGAGCCCTTAGCTTTTCAATGAAGAAATTATTTAAGCGTTTCATCCAGCCATTTATAAAATTCATGTTGCCATACCAGGGCATCCTGCGCTGTTAACACCCAGTGATTTTGATCGGGTAATAAAATAAATTTACTTTTTATACCCCTGAGCTGTGCCGCCTGGAATGCTTGTTGCCCCTGCTCTATAGGCACACGGTAATCCTTTCCACCCTGGTAAATCAATATCGGTGTATTCCATTTTGCCACCAAATCGCTCGGATTGAATTTGCTGTAACTTTTTTGTGCTGCTGCATTATTCTTATCCCAGTATGCACCTCCTTTGTCCCAATTCTCAAACCACATCTCATCAGTAGTGCCATACATACTCCTGAAATCAAATACCCCATCATGAGCGATAAATGTTTTAAAACGTTTGTGGTGAATACCCGCTAAATAAAATACCGAGTAACCACCGTAACTGGCGCCAATACAACCCAAACGATTTTTATCTATATATTTTTCTTTGCTCAACCCGTCAATAGCACTCAAATAGTCATTCATTACCTGGCCGCCCCAGTCTTTACTGATCTGCTCATTCCACTTAGTACCATGGCCGGGCATACCCCTGCGGTTAGGCGCAACAATGATATAACCGTTAGCCGCCATCAACTGTAAATTCCAGCGGAAAGAATAGAATTGTGTCAATGCAGATTGCGGCCCTCCCTGGCAATATAACAGTGCAGGATATTTTTTATTGGCATCAAAATCCGGCGGGTAGATCACCCATACCAGCATATCTTTTCCATCGGTAGTTTTGATCATCCGCCTTTCTGTTTTACTCATACCGAGCGTTGCATAAGTAGCATCGTTCACATGTGTAAGCTGTTTCATAGAACCATTATCAATATCAACAGAAAATAATTCGGCAGCATGGTTCATATCAGTTCTTGAAACGATCAATGTATTGCCCTGCTGCCCAACAATACCGGTCACATCAAAATCTCCTTTGGTAATTTGGTGAATCACCGGCGTCATCTTAGTAAGGCCGGGGTAACTCACGTCAAATAATTGCAACGTGCCGTCAATCGGTGCCCAGAAAAATAATTTCCTGCCGTCATCAGCCCATTTGTATCCTTCTACATGAATATCGTCTCTCTGCAGGGTGAGGTTCATTTTAGTAACACCATTAGAAACAATGATATCCTGTTTGTCGGCTTCAAAACCTGCACGCTTCATACTTAACCATGCCAGTTCGCTTTTTTTATTGAAGGAAGGATTGATATCGTAACCCGGCATGCCTTCGGTAAGGTTCTTCGTGTTACCGGTCTCGATATTATAGGCAAACAGGTCTGTATTGGTACTTACAGCATAAGCAGTTCCATAGGCTTTCTTGGTACAGTACACCACTTCTTTTCCATTGGGATTCCATACATAATCTTCATCGCCGCCAAAAGGTTTTTGCGGGCAATCATAAGGTTCACCCGGCATCAGGTCTTTGGGTTCGCCTGCTTTGCCATTCACCATTGGCGTCAACATCACGTGATCAAATTTTCCGTCTTCATATGTATCCCAGTGGCGGTAATCCAGGTTGTCAAAAATATAAACATTGGATTTTTTTAATTCCGGGTAATTATCAGCACCGGTAATATTTTTTATTTTTATTTCTGCGTTGCCGATTATGTATTTTCCATCGGGCGAAATTTTTTCGTTATTCAGTAAACTATCTGCATTAGTAACAACCATTGCATCACCCCCCGCGGCAGGTATCATAAAAGTCTTTCTTGAACTTTTATTTTCGTCAGCGTTAGGAGTGGAGACAGCATACAATATATATTTCCCATCTTTAGAAATACCCAGGCCCGAAACCCTTCCTAATTTCCATAGCAACTCAGGTGTCATTTTGTTTTGAGCCATTGTGTTGCAACAGCTAAAAGCAATAATCATTAGCAGTAACTTTCTCATAATAACATTATTAATTATTAATTATCAATTCTTCATTGCCTTAGGATAATCCATAACCAGCTGGCAAAAAGTTTTTACTCCAACATAAAGCCGGCTGTCATCGATCATAAAATCCGGTGTATGATGAGGGGGTGCATTCTTTGCATCATTGCCCCTTGGCATGCCGCCAATATAAAAAAAGAAGGCAGGGGCCTTTGTACCAAAATAACTAAAGTCTTCTGCGCCGGTAACCCATTCCATTGCACGAACATTTTCTTTACCGGCTGCAGCCTGCAATGATGGAACCATTTTTGCCACGAGTTCAGGTGTATTGTAAGTAACCAATGTTTTTTCATAAAAATTTACTTCAACTGTTGCGTTGGATGCTTCTGCAATTTTAGTTGCAGTGAACCTCATTCGCTCCTGTACCTCGATACGCATCTTACTATCCAGGGTTCTTAAAGTTCCTTCCATCATCGTCTCTTCCGGAATAATATTGAAACGTACCCCACTGTTTATTTTTGCGACAGTAATCACTACCGGCGCTTTGGTAAGATCCATTTGCCTGCTCACAATGTTCTGCAAACCTTCAATAATCTGTGCTGATACCGCAATAGGGTCAACACCCAGCCAGGGTTGCGAGCCATGAGATGATTTGCCTTTTACTTTAATGGTAAACATATCTGCCGAAGCCATGAAGGCCCCGGATTTATATTGAATATCTCCTGCAGGTATCCATGATTCGATATGCATGCCAAAGATGACATCTACTTTGGGATTATCCATCACGCCTTCTTTTACCATTAACGGGGCGCCACCTTCCTCACCAACGGGCGGGCCTTCTTCAGCAGGTTGAAAAATAAATTTAATAGTACCTGCAATATCTTTTTTCATGCTGGATAAAACCTGGGCTGTACCTATGAGCATGGCAGTATGTGCATCGTGCCCACAGGCATGCATAACCGGAACTTTTTGCCCGTTATAATCCGTACTGTCTTTTGATGCAAAGGAAAGGTTCACGCGTTCTTTTACCGGTAAAGCATCAATATCTGCTCTCAACGCAATGCATGGCCCGGGTTTAACGCCTTTTAAAATGGCTACGACACCTGTTTTTGCAACGCCCGTTTTAATTTCGAGGCCATGTCCCTGTAATTGTTCAATTATATAAGCTGCAGTTTTAACTTCCCTGCTGCCCAGCTCAGGATGTTCATGCAGGTGCCTCCGCCATTCTACTAATTTGGATTGAATAGCTGCAGCTTTTGAATCGATAGCCTTTGAAATATCCTGGGCAAAAGTTGTGGTGCTATTAAAGAAAAGAAATAACGCTGCAACTATTTTTAACTTAACCATGCTTTACATTTAGTTTATTTATATTCTCCAAACACTTTTCTTAATTCATCCGAAATTTCTCCTAATGTACAATAGTTTTCCACCGCTTCAACTACTGCGGGCATAAGATTATCGCCACTTATTGCTTTTTCATGCAATACTTTTAAACAGGCAGTTGCTTTCATATTATCCCTTTTTACCCTGAGCGCTTTTAATTTATCTGTTTGAATCTTTTGTATGCTTTCATCTATTTTAAATACAGGGGTGTTGTTTTTTTCATTTACCACAAATTTATTTACACCTACAATTATTTTTTCGCCGCTTTCAATATTGCGCTGGTATTCATAGGCACTCTTGGCAATCTCATTTTGCATAAATCCTTCTTCAATGGCGCTTACACTGCCGCCCATCGCATCTATCTTTTCAATTAACGCCAGCGCCGCTGTTTCTACCTCATTGGTCAATGATTCTATAAAATAACTTCCTGCCAGGGGATCGGCAGTATCTGCAACACCGCTTTCAAATGCTACCACCTGTTGGGTACGCAATGCAATCCTTGCCGCTTCTTCCGTAGGTAAACTTAAAGCCTCATCGTAACCGTTAGTATGTAAAGATTGCGTGCCTCCTAATACTGCCGCGATGGTTTGTATGGTTACGCGGCTGATATTGTTCTGCGGCTGTTGCGCCGTTAAAGTGCTGCCACCGGTTTGCGTATGAAAGCGCAGCATCATCGCTTTGGGATCAGTAGCACCAAGCGTTTTCATGATAGTAGCCCACATTCTTCTTGCTGCCCGGAATTTCGCAACTTCCTCAAACAAATTATTATGTGCGTTAAAAAAGAAGGAGAGGCGTTTGCCAAAAACATTGATGTCCAACCCTTTTTCCAATGCGGCTTTTACATAAGCTTTTCCATTGCTTAAGGTAAAAGCAATTTCCTGTACTGCTGTGCTGCCCGCTTCCCTGATATGATAACCGGAGATAGAGATCGTATTCCATTTAGGTACTTCTCTTGCACACCATTCAAAAATATCCGTGATAATACGCATGGAGGCTTTGGGCGGATAGATATAAGTACCCCTCGCTGCGTACTCTTTTAAAATATCATTTTGTATAGTTCCGGTGATCTTTTTTAGATCCCTGCCTGTTTTTTTTGCGAGTGCAACATACAATGCCAATAAGATAAAACCGCTGGCATTAATGGTCATCGAACTGGATACTTCTTCTAAATTAATTCCCTGGAAAAGTATTTCCATGTCTTCTAAACTATCAATAGCAACCCCTACTTTTCCTACTTCACCATCGGCAAGTGGATGATCACTATCATAACCAATTTGGGTAGGCAGGTCAAATGCAACACTAAGCCCGTTCACACCCTGTGCCAATAAATAATGATATCTTTTATTACTTTCTTCTGCTGTAGAAAAACCGGCATATTGGCGCATCGTCCATAATTTACCCCTGTACATATCAGGTTGCACGCCACGGGTATAAGGAAACTCGCCGGGTTTTTCAGTTACAGGTTGTTTAATGTCAGCAGGCATGTAAACCTGCTTTATTTCAATACCCGAATCAGTAATTATTTTCTTTTCATTAGCCATAAGTAATTTTTAAATGAACATCGTCATCTTAACTACGATCAGGAAGTGGTTTACTTTCAGCAGATTTCAAAACTTTCTGTGCCTCAAAATGCAATGCTTCCAGCACGATCTTATTTATTTCCGCATTATTGTTCATCGAATACTCCAGCAATGATTTACTCAATTCCATTGCCGAAGCCTGGGCGGGCAGTGTTGCGGCAATCTGGTTGATGATAAAAATATTTTGATCCCTCAACTTGGTTATGGCTTTCCACATTTGCGCACTTACATAAATCTGCTGGCTGATATTGTATTCATATTCGTTGTTCAGTGTTTCCAGGAGCCCTAATTGCATTTGCCCTGCGGTCATGTCTTCCGAATGTGTTCTGGACACCAGATTCTTTAAACCGGCCCTTTCGGCATATAGCGTAAGCCTTTCATACGCCTGCAGTTTTAATTTTATGGTCTCATTATTTATACCAAGGCGTTCTTTTATTTCATCCTTCATTCCCTTGAATTCTGCCAGCAGCCAGGCAATGACGATAAAGAAAAGAAAAGTACCCGCGATCTGTATATCTGTTGCATTGATCTCTAATAAGAACATACTAATATTTTAATTAACAAAAATAAGGTAAACCAGTGGCTAAAATTTCCTGCTTTCGAAAAACAGGGCTGCCCTCGTTTTTTAAATAGTTTATACCTTTGTACTAAATACAAATAATATGGAAACTACAATAGCAGCGCCGGTTACCCTTAGCAAAACCGCTGTGGAAGAAATAACGCGGCTGATGAATGCAGCAGGTTTTGATACTGCACAGCAATTACGCATCGGCGTAAAAGGTGGCGGATGCAGCGGTATGACCTACATCTTAGGCTTTGATACCAAAACCGAAAAAGATGAACAGTTTGAAATTGAAGGTATCTCCTGTATCATGGAAAAATCACATGGTATTTATTTAATGGGCATGGAAGTAGATTGGCAGGGAGGTTTAAATTCAAGAGGGTTTACTTTCAATAACCCCAATGCCAGTAAAACCTGCGGCTGCGGAACTAGTTTTGCAGTATAAAAAAAAAGAAGTTTAGTTTTCATCAATAAAAAAAGCGTCCTCAATCCGGGACGCTTTTTTATATACTTTAAAGCAGGTTATACTTTTTTAGCAACAACGGTTTTCACATTCTTATCGCTGCTGATGATCTCTGCTTCGCCCAATGGTTTATCTTTTGCAAAATCAACCAGGATTGGCGCCGCAACAAAAATAGAAGAATAAGTACCGGTAACAACACCGATCAGCATTGCAAATGCAAAACCTCTTGTTACTTCTCCTCCAAAAATGAACAGGATAAGCAGGGTTAAAAACACCGTTACTGAGGTCATCACGGTACGGCTTAAGGTATCGTTGATCGCCCTGTTAATGATCGCACCTTTCTGGTCGGCCCTGGTTCCTTTGCTATATTCCCTGATACGGTCAAACACGATCACCGTATCATTCATACTAAAACCGATCACCGTTAATACCGCAGCAATAAAGTGCTGGTCGATTTCGAGCGGGAACGGTACAATATTCTTAAAGAAAGAGAATACCGCAAGGGTTACCAATACGTCATGCAGCAATGCCACGATGGTACCCAAAGAATACCTCCAGTCGCGGAAACGGATAAAGATGTAAATGAAGATGGCAAAGATAGCAAAGATGGTAGCTTTTACCGCTCCTCTCTTCAAATCATCAGAAATACTTGGCTGTACCGTGGTTGAACTTTGAATAGAAGCTTTAACAGGGTCAGGTTTAATGAAATCGTTATAACTTAAATCAGCAGGTAATACTTTTTTGAGGCCCTGGTATAATTTTGTTCTTACAATACTGTCCGTATTATCCTGTCCTAATAAATAAGAAGTAGTGATATTTAAGTGACGGTTATCACCTACAGGTTTAATAACAGGGAAGTCGCCCACGAAGGCTGCTTTCAGATCATCCTGTATATCTTCGTTCTTTACAGACTTTTCAAATTGAACGGTATAACTACGGCCCCCTTTAAATTCCACGCCTTCATGAAAACCATTAAAGAATGCAGATACACCTAAAATCAGGATAACAACAGAAATACCATAAGCAACCTTCCTGTATTCGATAAATTTAAAGCTGGCGTGTTTGAATATGCGTTTTGATAAGCCTGTAAAATAATTGAAGTGGCGCTGTTTGTTCATCCACATTTCTGTAACCAGTCTTGATACTAAAATTCCGCAGAACAATGACAATACGATACCAAGCATCTGCGTGGTTGCAAAACCGAGTACAGGTCCCAAACCAAAATAGAATAATATGGCTGCAGTTAAAAAAGTGGTTACGTGCGCATCCAATACCGGCGCTAATGAACGGCGGTAACCGTCATTCACAGCCTGCGGGTAAGATTTACCTTTCGTAAGTTCTTCTTTAATTCTTTCAAAAATAATTACGTTGGTATCCACCGCCATACCAATGGTGAGTACCAAACCTGCAATACCAGCCGCAGTTAATGTTGCGCCGAATGCAGTAAGGGTACCAATGGTAAATAATAAGTTTAATATTAAGGCAATGTTAGCTACCCATCCAGCGGTATTATAATACACCAGCATTAAAACGAATATTACAATAAATGCAATGGCAAAAGACATCATGCCACCTTTAATAGAAGCTTCACCCAACGTAGGCCCAACTACCTGGTCGGCAACAATTTTAGGAGGAGCGCTGATCTTACCAGACTTTAATGTATTGGCAAGGTCATTGGCTTCATCAATAGTAAAGCTTCCTGATATAATTGAAACACCGTCAGTAATTGGATTGATAACATTTGGAGCAGAATACACAATATCATCTAAAGCGATGGCGATAGGTTTGCCCACATTAGCAGTAGTTAACCTTCCCCAAACGCCTTTACCAAATGAAGTCATTTTTAAATTAACGCCGGGCTTGCCATTTTGGTCATATTCAAAATTTGCAGTCTCCACCGATTCGCCTTCAATTGGAGCCTGGTCGGACCCCAGTTTTGTTTTCATTGCATATACCGGAAAACTTCTGATATCGCCTTTTTCAGATTTCTCTTCCAGGCCTAATAAGAATTTACAATTTGATGGTAAGATATTTTTTACAGCTTCGCTGTTGATGTACCTGTAAAAAACCCCGGTATCTCTTGACTCCACCTGGCCGATTGCCGCTGAAAATACATTCTGCCCGCTTTTAGGATCTTTCTGGGGAGGTATTATTTTAAATATAGAGAATAATGGGTTTACATTTTGTTTTGCCTTGACGGTATCGATCTTTGAGGTATCCCCAACAGCAATTCCATTCAGGAAATCCTGTAAGCCCCTGTCAGCAGTTTCTAAAGGCGTATACAATTCGTCTAAACGGTATACTTCCCAAAATTGTAAATGTGCAGCAGCCTGTAACAATTTTTTTACCCTGTCAGGATTATCTACACCAGCCAGTTCTATAGTAATAATTCCCCTGTTCTCATCAAGATTGATATTAGGCTGCGCCACACCAAACCTGTCGATACGCTTTAATAATATCTTATAGGTTTCTTTAATAGCGTCTTTAGAAACAGCTGTTAATTTATTGATCACCTGGTCGTCATTATCAGAGATCTTAACCTCTTTTCCCTGACCGGCAAATAAAGCGGATAGTTTACCGGCGCCATTTTGCTGCACAAACGCAGTTTTAAATAAGCTGATAAAATTTGACTCACTCTTCGCCTTTTGAGCATTCGCGGTGTTAATGGCATTTAAAAGTGCGGGATCCTTTGCATTGTTACTTAAAGATTTCAGTAACCCGTCAAGGCTCACATCCATCGTTACACTAAGGCCACCCTGAAGATCCAAACCAAGATTCAGTTCGTTCTCTTTACACTTTTGGTAGGTTGTACCAACGAGGGGGAAGATCTCTTTATCTTTAGTTGACTGCAGGATACTGTCTTTCTTTTCTTTTACAGCCGCAGTAAATGCTTCACCTGTTAAACCTGCTGCAGATTTTTTTACAAGCCTTGTAGCCTGTTCTTTTACTCCGCTTTCATAGTTACGCACCACCCATGTGTACGACAGTTCCCAAAGTGATATTAAAATCAACGCAATGGTAAAAAACCAAACCAGCCCTTTCAATTTCATAATAGTAAACTTTTAGCTATTTCTTCGATTTTTAGAAGTGTGCAAAGATAGGGGAAAAACCGATTGACAATTACTGATGGTTAATTTTAGAATTTTACTCATTTTGCATCCTAAATCAGCACTATGCTTTGGTACCGTAACCGTTTTAGTTTTTTACTTCTTGTATGGAGTGGACTGGCTGCCTGCTCACCTCCAAAAAAAATCGCATCGGCACCCGAACCTGCGTTGCCTGCTTCGGAGGTTATCCCTGTGGCAGCTGCTGACAGTAGTAAAACCGATATTTTCCTGGAGAATTTATTAGCGGCCTATCCACAATATTTCGACAGTGTTTTATTACACCGTAAAGATTGGAATGTGCAGTTAATTTATACGCAGGTCTATCGTGGTGGCAATGGCAGTGCAGCACTTACCAATTATTATTTTAATGTAAACCCCGGCCGTTATTTTTACCCGGCTTCTACGGTTAAATTTCCCATCTGCCTGCTGGCATTACAAAGGCTCAATGAGTTGAAAGAAAAAGCGATTGACAGGAATACCACGATGATCACTGAAACAGCTACTGCTACACAGACTGCTGTATACAATGATCCTTCCGCGATAGATGGCAGGCCAACGATTGCACAGTATATAAAAAAGATCCTGATGGTGAGCGATAACGACGCCTTTAATCGTTTGTACGAATTCCTGGGCCAGGAATATATTAATACCCAACTGCACAAAAAAGGCTACCCAGATGTACAGTTATTGCACCGCCTGCAAATTGCATTACCGGAAATAGAGAACAGGCATACCAACCCCATAAAGTTTGTAGATGCCAATAACAATTTGCTCTACGAACAACCTGCCCAAATAAATACAAAATTATATGCTGCCAGGAATGACAGCTTGGGAAAAAGCTTTTACCGGGGAGATCAGATCATTAACGGCCCGATGAATTTTTCAAAGAAGAACAGGATCAGCCTCGAAGACCTGCATACTATTCTTATCAGCCTTGTTTTCCCCGACAGGGTTTCGGCCAGCCAGCGATTTAATTTAACTGATGAAGACAGGCAATTTGTTTTAAAATACATGAGCCAGTTGCCAACAGAAAGTACCTATCCTCCTTATTCTGCGGATACGGCAAATTACTGGCCAGCCTATTGCAAATTTTTATTATTTGGTGCCGGGAAAGGAGCCCTGCCTGCAAACATCAGGATATTTAATAAACCGGGCGATGCTTATGGACAACTGGTTGACGTAGCTTATATAGTGGACTATGAAAAAGGGGTGGAGTTCTTTTTATCAGCTGTGATCTATTGCAACAGCGATGGTATTTTAAACGATGACAAATACGATTATCAAAATATTGGATTACCCTTTATGAAGAATCTTGGAAAAATAATTTATGACTATGAATTAAAGAGAGTAAAGAAACGGTTACCCGATATGTCTGGTCTCAAATTCAATTATGATAAGTAAAAATTCTAACAGTCAATACCATTTCATTGATTTTTTTTAACCATTAATAATTACTTTTGCAAAATATGCAACTATCTACACTTTTAACAAGATTTAATGAGCCGGAAACCCTTAAAATGGCCAAATTGGGAAGGGAATTAAGGGCAAAAGGAATTGATGTGATCGACCTTAGCCTTGGTGAGCCGGATTTTGATACGCCACAGCATATTAAAGATGCGGCAATAAAAGCCATCAATGATAACTGGAGCCATTATACGCCTGTGGCCGGTTTTGCTGATCTGCGTGAAGCGGTATGTACCAAATTAAAACGCGACAATAATTTAGATTATAAGCCTGAAAATATAATTACTTCTACCGGTGCCAAACAGAGTTTGGCCAATGCTATTTATGCGGTGGTGGATAATGGCAACGAAGTAGTAATACCTACCCCTTACTGGGTTACTTATTCAGAACTGGTAAAGATGGCGGGTGGAAAAGTAATTGAAGTGAGGACCTCGCCTGAAAGTGGGTTCAAGGTTTCGCCTCAACAATTAGAGGCGGCCATAACGGCCAAAACAAAACTGTTCATGTTCTCTTCTCCCTGTAATCCATCCGGCGCTGTGTACAGTAAAGCCGAGTTGGCAGGTTTGGCCCGGGTGTTTAGAAAACATCCACAGGTTTTAATTATCTCTGATGAGATCTATGAGTACATCAATTTTGTGGGTGGGCATGAAAGCATTGCACAGTTTGCAGATATTAAAGACCGCGTGATCCTGATCAACGGCTTAAGTAAGGGCTTTGCCATGACCGGCTGGCGCCTGGGTTATATCGCCGCCAATGTTGAAATTACAAAGGCCTGCGAAAAGATACAGGGACAATTTACCAGCGGCACCTGTTCGATTACACAAAAAGCAGCGGTGGCAGCTTTGACCGGAAATTTAAAACCTTCTGAAGAAATGACCACCGAATTTGCAAGAAGAAGAGCGAGGGTATTGGATTTAATAAAAGATATTCCCGGTTTTAAATGCTTTGCACCCGAAGGAGCTTTTTATATTTTCCCCGATGTAAGTTATTATTATGGAAAATCGGATGGTACACAAACCATTGCCAACGCAGCAGACTTTAGTATGTACTTATTGAACACCGCCAATGTATCTTCCGTTATGGGTGATGCTTTTGGTGAACCCAACTGCGTAAGATTCTCTTTTGCCAACAGCATGGCAAATATCGAAAGGGCATGGGTAAGAATTAAAGAAGCATTGGCGAAATTGAAATAATATTTTACAATAAATAATTGTCAACGTACTGGCAGATCTCCCATAATATATCCTCATTTCTTGCAGATTTATTTAATGGCAGGGAGATGTCGTATAAAGATTGATGGCCTTTATGTTTGGTTTTCCGGGTATACGTATCTATAATAATCCCCTCGGGCCGTACCTGCCTTTTACTGGGTAATAATATTTGGGTGTACTCCGAACTGGTTGCACCCCTGTCGGTGTTATTGATCTGTACGGCCACCTTATTATCCCTGGTCAGTACAGGGCTATAACTGGTGGAAATTCCACCAACACTTGTATTGGTTCCCGTTATGATAAGGCCTATTTTTTTTCCGTCCTGCATAATTATTTTGTCATCAATAATGGTTACCGGTTTGCTGCGGTCTCTCACTGTTTGCTCATCAAAATGCCTGTATTCAACCAGGTAATCTTCATAATCTTTAATTTTGGCTTTTAAAGCCCTGTTACCGGTGTAATCGTTCTTAAATTTTCGCCAGGCCCTTTCATCAATAGCATTGCCAATTAAAAGTTTATAGTCTTTGAGTAAGTTGGCTAACTCTATCGGAAAGGCCTGTCCTTCATGGTACATGGCCAATGTATCTTTTTCCTGGTCGAGGATCAGGTCATAATAATAAAAAGGTTTTAGTTCTCTTACGGGTGCATCAAACTTAACCACCTGTGCCGCCAGCAGCAATTTCATATCTAAACTGATGATGTAAACGTTGTAATGTGGATCAGTTTCGTTTAAAACTTTTACGTAATAGGCCACGGGTTTGTTACCAAAATAAATAACGGAGTCAGATAAATTAATATCCTGTGCCAAAGAAATTAAACTAAAAAAAGCAAAGCATAAGCTGAGTATATATTTTTTCATAAGTTTAATTTTATCTAAAGTAAACAAACAAAAAGAAACCATCAAGATTGGTGGTTTCTTTTAACATATAATTTCCGGGTATCCTTAAAAAGTAAATCTTGCGGAGAAGCCAACAGCCGATGCTTCAAAACCAACCTTCGAAATGATATTCAATTCCGGCTTCCAATCCAGTGTAAGGTTCAATGGTATTTGATTGAATTTATAATCCAGCCCGATGATACCTGCTGCGCCAACATTGCTTGTACTGTTGTTGAAACCTACATATCCTCCAAAGCCGATCAGCCATTGCAAATTTTCAACAGATAGGGGTTTATGAATTTCGTATAAGCCGCAGATCCCCACGCCATCTCCAAAACTTAAAATGCCTTCTATCGCATTGCTGCCGATAAAATGTTTGTAGGTAATACCACTCTTTATCGCCGGTACCGAAGAGCCCAACCGTATACCAATTGCATTTTTATAAGCGCTTTGGCTTTCTTCATCCTGCGCATTTGTGATGAGGGAAAAACTTAGGGTAACAATGAGTAATAAAAATAATTTTTTCATGACTGAATTTTTTTTGAAAGAATTATCGAAAATTATGCCAGTGTAATGCTATAGCTAAGGGTTAACGAAGAGAATGACAATTTCTGTGTTAAGGATTTTGTAAATCAGGAATGCGCCTTGAGTAGGTACGCGCCTACTCGAACAATTCCAATTTGTTTTTTGGCCGCCGGTTATTGTACCATTTAAAACTGCGCAGTTGCTTTTTATCAGCGGGAATCTGTTTTATGGGATACATGATACCATCAACATTATTGATGAACTTTACCTTGTTCAATTCTTTTTTTACAAAAAATATGTCGATCACATCTCCGCTGCTGCGGTTCATGCCGGTATAGGCACTGTCATCATCCTGTGGATAGAAAATACTTTCCGCAGGCGAACCTTTTACCCTGATATAATCGATAGCGCCTTCTTTAAAATAGCCATTCAATGTCCGTCCTCCAATTTGATTAAACAACTGGTCGGCGGTTTGATTAATGACAATGCTGTTATAAAAAACGTATAGCCTTTTGGGTTTTTGGTTTTCGGTATACATATAAATAGTATCGCCGGCTACCTGTGTTTTGCCATTCCATACCAATGGGTTGCCAAACAGTTTAAAAGTAGAATCGTCGGTGGCATAATAGAGGCTATCGGAAACAGATTGCAATGAATCATTAAAAATACGTACATAGTGAAAAGCAAGAAAGTAACGTACCGTGCTGTCCTTTTTATTGATATCAACTTTATTTAAATCAATAAGCGTTGCTTTTTTTATAGTGTCTGTTTTTGCAATTGGTTTTGTTGATAAGCTGTCGTTTTTCTGCAGGTCAAAATCTTTAAGCGATACCGTATCTGCCTTATTAACTTTTACTACAATAGTTTTATTCAATGTATCTACTTTTACTACCTGTTTCTTTTGAATACTATCATATTTTCTTAACCCTGAAAACAAAGTATCCGCGGCAATATAAGTGCTGTCGCCATCTTTGTACAATATCATCACGGGCTTTTTGTAGGCTAAAAATGAATTTTCTTTCCTGCTTATTTCAAGATGACCGCCAATTACGGTAACCCTATTAGTACTATCTACAAATTTTCCCCTGCCATCAATTTGTACTATACCCGTTTTCTCATCCGAAAATATTTTATCGCCACTTAGCGAATGTGTGCTGTCTCTTATAAAAGTTTTTTCATAAAAAATAGCTTCCCCGGTTTTTAGGTTATACGTTCCGGATCTGGTATCAATGATACCTCCGTCTTTGCTTACAATGTGAGTGGGTGCAATAAAAGTTGCAATGTCGGTTGTAATATTGTATTGCAGGCTGTCTGTTCTGATATCATACTTAGGATCTACAAGATGAACATTCTTTTTAAAAAAAACATCTTTGGTTGCAGAAATATAAGTGCCTTCCGTGCTCGTTAAAACGGTTTTCCCATTCAAAACCTTGCCACCACCTTTGTAAGTAGCGATGCCTGTTCTTAAGTTATATTCCAGTTCATCCGTTAATAAAACACCTTTTTTGTCCGTAAGTTTTACATTCTTTTTCAGATAAGCAATCCTTTCTGCTCCTACATACCGCAGGGATTGCGCATAGGTATGAATGCTGTCATTATCATTAATGTGGATATTGCCGAATGCCTCAACAATATTGGTGCGGCGGTTGATCACCACGCTGTCGCAATAAGTGGTGGTTAATCCTTCTTTTATTACAGCGTCGCCTGCGGCTGTTTCAATAGTAGTAAGGGAATCGATCGTTTTTTCACGTAAGCTCCTGGCCTTCACAATTTGTATCACCCTTACGGTATCCTGCGGTAAAGGGATCACTGTTTGCTGGGCATTACTTTGCTTGCCGAAAATAAGCAGGAGCGTGGTTATTAAAAAAGTAGTAACGGTAAATTTCAATTGCATGCTTTGAATTTAATGCTGCTGCAAGTTGATGAAATAATTTTATAACGGAATGGTAAAATTATTTTTGCAGGATCATGTAAGGAGAATTCAGCGTATCAGGCAAAGGAACAACAAGCGGTGTGCCTTTATTCTTTTTACCAAATACAGAAAAGGATATATAACGTTTGGGATTTGTTTTTATATCATCGATCAGCACGTTTAATTTATTTGCAGTTGACGTAAGGTTAACATACAATTTAGGATCATTTAATAACATGCCCGCTGTACCATCGGTAGTATTTAATTTTCCCAGGGAAGATTTTAATTCATTTACCGTTGCATCAAGGGTGGTCAGGGTTTTCTGAAGGTCCAGGTTGGACAGGTTGGTAGTGGTTTTATCAAGGTTGGTCATGACAGCCGTGAGCTTATCATTATTATTCGCCAGATTAGCCGTAAATGCACTCACATTATTGAGGGATTTTGCCAGGGCACCGGTTTGTGTATTTAATAAAACCTGCAGTGATGCCGATGACTCCGTAAGACCTGCAGTCGTTTTATTTAAATTTTCTAAAATGCCCCGGATATTATTTTTTGCGGTAGGGTCAACAACACTGGTGATAGTTCTTAAAACAGAATCCAGTGATTTCACCGCGTTCTTTACCTGCCCCAATACCGGCCTCATCTCCTGAATAGCGGCATCAAGAATACCCGCACTCATTTCTGTTGGAATGGTATCATTTTTCGGAAGATAGGTTGTTGCATCACCCAGTTTGATCTCTACAGCCGTAGTGCCGAGCGGGTTATTTTTTATGGTGGCAAAGGAATTAACCGGGATATTGACATCTTTGGTAAGCGTCATATTCACCAGGATCACTTTCATATTCTTATCGGTGCTGATGCTGTAAACAGTGCCTACCTGAAGCCCATTTATCATAACAGGATTGCTGGAAGCCAGCCCCTGTACATTGGTATATTTTGCAAACAGGGTATGGCTGGTACCAAATAAAGTTTTGCCTTTTAAAAAATTGAAACCTAAAATCATTATAGTAACAGCTAAAACTGTAAGTACGCCTATTTTAGTTTCGTTTGAAATTTTCATCGTAGTAGTTAGTTATTCAAATATAATTAAAACTGCAAAGACTGGGCCCAAATTTATTACTTGGTCGATTTTAATTCAAACCTTACTGATGCATTATTTTTTAGATCGGAAGCCAATCTAACTTCATAGCGGTTCACCCCATCAGTGATCACCATCAGCGCAGTATTAGGTGGTATACTGCCAAGGTTATCCGCATAAAGTACTAATTCATTGGTCTTACCTGGCACAAGGTCTAAATTGAGCACGTAACCATGGTCGTTCAACGGCTTTTTATTTACTACCAGTTCCTTATTAAAATAAACAGAAACAATATCATTATCCACATCACCGTCATCAAAAAGTTCTACTTTTATTTTGTTACTTTGTACCTGCAGTACTTTAATTTCTTTTGTAGCCCTGGTCTCAAATTCGGCAGGAGGCGTTTTTTCCTCCTGGAGTTTCGCGGTTTCTAATTGGGCGGGGCTTTTGTTTCCCTCAATTTGTTTTTTATACCGAATCACTGCATTGGTGATGGCTTCCGCAATTTCCTGCTGGCCCTCGTCACTATTGATATAACGTTCGTCTTCGGGATTATTGATAAAACCGGTTTCCACCAATATTGCCGGCATGTTGGTTGATTGTAATACCCTGATGCCTACCTGTCGCTGGTTGACACCTAAGGCAGGCCTTCCTGTTTTAGAAATCTCGGCATCTACATAAGTGGCCAGCAAGTCGCTTCTCAATTGGAAACGGCTGGCATAAATCTGTGCCAGTGTTCTTCCTTCAGGTGAATTGAAATCAAAACTATTGAAAGCTGAATCTGATTCACTGTCCGCTTCAATTTCAAAATCCTCACCACCCTGCATTATCGCTTTTAATTTATCACTGGTTTTATGCGCAGCAAATATCCAGATACTGGTTCCGCGTCTTTGCAGGGGCAGTTTAAAATATTCATAAACCGGCACAGTAACCGAATAGGGATGCGGTATCTTTTTCTTTCTTTTACCTTTACCGGTATAAGTATACCTGTAACGTGTTTCTTCTTTGGTCCCGATCTGTCTTTTACCGGTCTTCAATGGGCCGCTGTCGGCATGTATGCATAAGAATAACTGTCCTCCCAGTTCATTGGCAATTTTTGCCTTATCCCGCACGTCCTGGTAGATATCTGTTGTACGGGTGGGCAGTGTTTTAACATCGGGCAATTCTTTTTGAAGTTGTGCGATCACTTTTTTTGAAATGGCGAGGGTAACATTTTTTTCTTTGGAGCGAAGGGAGCCTTCATATTGCCCGGTAGCGCCGTTATCAGAACCTCCATGCCCTGCATCAACAATTATAGTAGTTAATTTTTTTTGTGAAAAAGCAACCGGTAATATTAACAAATGAAAAGCAGCGATACAAACTAAAACAGGCACTTTGTTTTTCAACATATCCAATAGGTTTATCCGGGGGTTAGTAATTATATTAATATTCACAAATTCATTCTGTTATAATGGCTATTTTTGCCCAGCATAATTATGAACCGACTGTACAAAGGTAAGGCAAAATATATATTAACATGGGCTTTGGCGCTGCTGGTTACAGGCATAACGCTCTATGGGGCCAATACTGGTTTTACTGCCCATTACTTTCACAGTAATTTAACTAACGATTCACTCCATACAAAAATTGTTGTTCCAATCATTATTGATACACCGCCTGTAAAAAAAACAATACCGGTTGACAGCATCAGGACAAAAGACACTCTTGTTGCGGTGATCGATACACTTCGTTTTAAAACATCAAAAGATTCACTTGATGCTCCTGTAAGTTATCATGCTGATGATTCCATGGTGCTTGATGTACCCACCAACAAAATAATTTTGTACGGTAAGGAGACAAGGGTAAAATATATGGAAAATGAATTAGTGGCGCCGCATATCGAATTTGACCAGAAGACCAATTTAGTGAGTGCGTATTTAGTAAAAGACAGTAATGGGAATGTTATTTCATACCCTACTTTTACGCAGGCTGATTTTAAATCATTGAGTGATACCATAAGGTTCGATATGAAGAATGGAAGAGGCATCACTAAAGGCACTTATACCAAGCAGGACGAGATCTTTGTTTACGGAGAAAAAATAAAAAAAGTAAGCCCGGATGTTTTTTATGCTTACCGCGGAAGTTTTACAACCTGCAACCTTGATACCCCGCATTTTTCTTTCGTAAGTAAAAGGATAAAATTCATCAATAAAAAAATGGCGTTTACCGGGCCGGTGCATCCCGAGATAGAGGGAGTACCTTTACCGATAACATTGCCGTTTGGAATATTCCCGTTATCCAAAGGAAGACATTCAGGCATATTACAACCCAGCTTTGGTGCCAATGAACAACTGGGACTTTCGCTGGAGAATATGGGTTATTATAAAATATTCAATGATCACTGGGATGCGGTGGCAAGAGGAACATTGTATTCCTATGGTGGATGGACGGCAAGCCTTAATCCGAGATATTATAAACGCTATCATTACCAGGGTAACTTAAATATTAACGTACAGCATTTCAGGGACCTTGATAAATCCGGTGGCAGGAATTTTAATGTTACCTGGTCACATGCTGCAGACCCCAAATCAAGGCCGGGTGTAACGTTTAATGCCAATGTAAATGCCGGTAGCAGTAAATTCAATGAATCGGTGCCCAACAGCCCGCAAAGAAATTTTCAGAACCAGCTCAATTCTTCTATTACTTATTCCAAAGTGTGGAAGGATAAACCTTATAATTTAACGGTTAGTGCTAACCATAACCAGAACACGCTGCAAAAACTCATCAACCTCAATTTACCTGATATAGGGTTTAATGTAAATACACTTTACCCGTTCAGGAGAAAGGAACCCATTGGTGAATATAAGTGGTACGAGAACCTGGGCGTGGCCTTAAATACCAATGCAAAAAGCCTTACGTATTTTTATGATACCGCAAGTAATATCGGCAAACAGCTGATCAGTAATATGCAATGGGGCGCAAGCCATAATGTGCCGATATCATTATCATTGCCACCGCTGGGTCCATTGCAGATCTCCCCTTCGGTAAGTTACCAGGAATATTGGTACCAGAATAAGTTTGTACGCAGGTGGGATGCTGCAAACAAAAAAGTGGACACGGTTATTACAAAAGGTTTTTATGCCGCAAGGGAGATGTCTTTTGGTGTAGGTGGTACCACCAGGATATTTGGGATGTTTGGTTTTGGAAAGAAAAGTAAAGTGCAGGCGATACGTCATGAGATCAGGCCAAGCTTCGGTTTCAGTTATCACCCCGATATGAATGCAAAAGATCATTATCTGCTGCAGGTGGATACCACGGGTAAAAATTTTATAAGGCCTTCTATCTATGATGGAAATATTTTTTCAGCATTCGGCGAAGGAAAATCGGGTGCCATCACCTTTGGTATTGATAATAATATCCAGATGAAAGTAAGGAGTAAAAAAGATACGGTTGATGGCGGCCTGAAAAAAATAACATTGATAGATGGCTTTAGCATCAACAGCAGTTATAATCTTTTAGCCGATTCCTTTAAACTGGCACCCTTCAGCATCTCTGCTCGCACCAACCTGTTTGAAAAAATAAGTATCACCGCCAGCGGCGTTTCCTGGCCTTATTTAACCAACAGCCGCGGCGATTTTATTGATAAACTGGTTTGGACAAAAAGGCCCTGGTCATTGGGTACGCTCACCAGTGGCAATATTGCCGTTCAAACAAGTTTTAAAGGGGGCGACAAAAAAGAAAAGTTACCAACAGAAGTTAACCCGGATATGGTGAACAACAGCGGGTTGCCCATGGATGAATACCAGCGGGAAGCAAATTATATCAGCAATAATCCCGGTGAGTTCGCCAATTTTAATATACCCTGGAGCCTGAGTTTTTCTTATGCCTTAACTTATAACAGGACACCCAATGCAGATTACAGCGGGTACACGCCACTGTTTTCTCAAAATGTAAGCTGGAGCGGCACCCTGAACCTGAGCGCCAAATGGCAGATCGGATTAAATGGGTATTATAATATCACTACGAAAGAAGTCGGTTCTATAAGCATGTATTTAACAAGGGAAATGCACTGCTGGCAAATGGCGATCAATATTTCTCCAGTGGGTAAATACCGTTTCTTTAATATCAACATCAGTCCTAAATCAGGAATGCTGAGAGACCTTAAGATCAACCGTACAAGGTATTTTTATGACCTGTGATTAGTTTAGGTTTTGAGGCAGAACCACTGGATTTATTTGCCTAAACTCCTAAACCATCTCCACATACTTCTCCTTCATCACCTCAAATACTTTTTCTTTAAGTTCCTTAACGGCTATATTTTCAGAGGGTACAGCAGGTAAAAAATACATTTTTAAGGGTACAGGTAACAGGTAAAAAAATTTATTTACGGGCATTGCTTTTTTTGTTCCAATGATCACGCATGGAATGATGCCTTTTTGAGTATCTGCTGCCAGTTTAAATGCACCATCGTAAAATGGTTTCAAAGGTTCAGCAGTCCGGTTACGGGTGCCTTCGGGATAAATGCACATGTGCATTCCCTTAGTTAAAACGTTTTTCATTGCGTCGTAACTTCTTACCCGGCTCTTCTCATCCTTCCTGTCCACCAGCACAGACCCTTTTTGATAAAACCACCCGAATATAGGCACTTTGGCAAATGAGGCTTTTGCAATGGTCTTATTGGCTCCGGGAATATAAGGAGCAGACAAAGGCACATCCAATAAAGTATTGTGATTAAAGACCACGATATAATTCTCGCCGGGTTTAAAATTCTCTTTCCCTTTTACAGTAACCGGGCAACCCACCAGGGCTAACCAGATATTCATCCACCAGCGGGAAACAGCAATAAAAAATGCCTGGCCTTTCTTTTCATCTTTATACAAATGGGAAAGCATTGAAGGCAAAAAGAAAATTAAAAAGCTCACCATAAAACTTATTAAACCCCAGAGTGCCCAAAGCCTTGCAAAAATATTTTTAAGCATGTTCATGATGTAACTTAATAAAAAATTATGGCGTTAATAATTTCCAGTCGATAGGCGTAATGCCCTGCTTAACTAACAGGTCATTGGTTTTTGAAAAATGTTTGCAGCCAAAAAAACCCCTGTCGGCTGAAAAAGGAGAGGGGTGTGCCGCTTTCAATACAAAATGTTTTGTTTCATCAATGAGGATTTGTTTTTCCTGTGCAAATTTTCCCCAGAGTAAAAAAACGATCCCTGTTCTTTGATCCGATATTTTTTGAATGACCGCATCAGTAAAATCAGACCACCCAAATTTAGCGTGGCTAAAAGGTTCGTTTGCCCGTACGGTTAATGCAGCGTTCAGCAATAACACACCCTGTTCTGCCCATCGTGTTAAATTACCATACTGTAATGGCATCGCAATACCAATATCGCTTTGTATCTCTTTAAAAATATTCACCAGTGATGGCGGTGGCTTGATACCATTGGGTACAGAAAAACTCAATCCATGTGCCTGCCCGGGACCGTGGTAAGGATCCTGCCCGAGGATCACGACTTTTACTTTATTAAATGGGGTTTGATTAAATGCATTAAATATAAGTTTACCTGGAGGATAAATGGTTTTACCTGCAGCTTTTTCTGTTTTTAAAAAAGTAGCTACCTGTTGAAAATAAGGTTTGGTAAATTCATTTTTTAAAACAGCTGCCCATGAGGGTTCGATCTTTACATCCATCAATAGAGATTTGTATAAAAATACAAAAGCTTCGAAATATCATGGCATTTTATATGTTACAGCTGGAATTGCTGCGACGCAACCTGTACAATTCTTAACAATCAAGCATATTTCCATTATTTCTTTTTAGAAAAAAGTCGTAATTGCGGATCCTTTTTTTGCAAAAATCAATACACGTTATTTTTTGATGCCACCCTAAATGCGATAAACAAGAATTAATACAGGCGGCGAAAGCGAATAACTGAAATGTACCTTTTTTATACAATGCCAATTATAAATCAATTGTGAGCAGGGTTGTTGCCACTCTATGTTTGTACTGCAATTGATTTTAAACACTTAAACCATTTTATTATGAAACCTAAATCGAGGTACCACATCTTATGTGCTCACTTTTTTTCATCCCTGTTATTATGTTTATCTGCAACCTCACTTTTTGCACAGCACAGTCTTACTGTTAAAAAAAACCAGGTAAAGACCATCGATGCAAATAACAAGTCTTTGCTCCTGGATACACTGATACTGGAAGACAATGCAACACTTTTAATAAATGAAAATGTTCCTGCAATCAGCATTATCGCAAAGCATGTGATAATAGGATTCAATACTGTTATTGATGGCAGCAAAAAAAATATTCCTGCAGCAGGAACTAATGGAAATAACGGGCAAGACGCCCCTGCGTATTGTACAAATGCCGGCGATGGTAACAATGGACAAAATGGAATTGACGGTAACGATGGTGCTGATATTTTCCTGTACCTGCGTATCAGGTCTATAGGGTCCATGACCATTAAAACTAACGGTTCAAATGCATCGAATGGAGGTAATGGAGGCGATGGCGGAAGAGGTGCCAACAGTAATCCAAATCTCACTTCATCATGTATTGCCAAACCAGGTGGGCGTGGTGGTAATGGTGGCAATGGAGGTTATGGAGGACATGGCGGTACTGTTTTTTTAAATTACACTTTCCTCGATCCTTCGGGAAATTTCCTGGCTGTACAACCACCGCTAACACAGGTAGAAGTAAATAGTAATGGGGGAAATGGCGGGGCTGCTGGTAAAGGCGGACAAAAGGGGCAACCTGGTAAAAAAACTTTGGGAGTAATTGATCAAACTCTTAACAACAGTGTGCCTGCTGCCGGGAATGGAATAGAGGGTAAGTCCGGTAAAACAGGCGTATTTACTAAAGCGCTACTCAAACAAAATTTATAATAATAAAAATATAAACCGATAAACCATTTATTTATGAAAAAGATATTCTTCATATTCTGCTTATCGCTGCATGGGTTGTGCTTTTGTCAACCTGCCATCAACGAATCTTATAAAATCGTAAGCCTCGATGGTATGATAGACATACGCCAGGCATTAGCAGGAAAGCCAATTGAATCCAATCATATGATCAACCTCACCTGTATGGATTCGAAAAATAAACTACAGAAATTATCACTTCTTTTTTCTATCGGCGATAGCAGGGAAATTGTAAAAATTAATTCCAACTCTGCAACAGTTTATATAAATCTGCCCCTTAATGAATACGAAGATTATTATACTAAAATGGAACAGATTTTTATAAAAAAAG
Source organism: Chitinophagales bacterium (assembly GCA_038205215.1). Classification (GTDB taxonomy): domain Bacteria; phylum Bacteroidota; class Bacteroidia; order Chitinophagales; family Chitinophagaceae; genus Ferruginibacter. The sequence goes on from JBBRCB010000001.1 coordinate 178,504, forward strand.
TACTCCGCGGTGGTATCAATGTCAATGTAATCAGCGGAACAAATTCTGTCAGTTTATATTATTACCTCCTAAATAATTAAACGGGGAATGCCGAAAACCCGGAAAAGAGTAGGCTAATCATTTAAATTAAAAATTATGAAAAAGATCATTGTATGCTCATTGTTATTTACTTGTTTGTTACTAAAAGCAAATGCATTTTCAGTTGTACCAAAAACTGCAGTTAAACCAAACAAAGATATCAGTATCACAGTTCAGATCTGCATCGGCGTCTGGGTCGGGGGAAATACTTGTATTGGTTATTATCACACAGAAACTGTTACTATTAAAACTCCTGATGTACCCAATTCAAAAACTGTAATTCCTGCAAATGTAGAAGCAGTATTCAGCAAGGACGGAAAAACACTAGAGTTTCTTAATATGCCAAAAGAGGTGGTAAGCGTTAGTTTCAATAAAGACATCGTAATTAAGAATGATACAAAAACAGCTTCTGTTACCATTACAAAAGGAACCTACGTTCTAAATGCTGCCAGGCAGTATGTCCCCTCAGTAGTTTTTACAGAAAAGATAAATACCAATTGATAATATCGTCTACTGGTGGCAGTGAGCACCCGATCAATACCTGGAGGCGCTGCAGATAAATACTGATCTCAGCTGGTGAAGTGTTTCCACACTTGTCAATTGCAACAATCCTCCGATGAAGGGGATTGTTTTAAACTTTAACTTTAAATAAAAAAGGTATGAAACAATTACTCATTATTTTTCTTTCATTTTCGATACTATTTTTAGGCAGAACGGCAGCAATTGCGCAAAAAAATGTTGCCGGGCTAGCTTTTGTACAATTGCAAATCGACGGAAGGGCTGTCATCATAGACAATTTCAGTACTACAGATGCAGTTGGGCTAGATAATAAAATAATCCATACTGCCTGTTTTGATATGGCGGTTAATGATCTTGATGCAACCAAAACTATACTTGCAGATTTGCAGGTCATTTCAAAGGCAAAAAAGAAACTGCCAATGTTTTTTATCACTTTCAATCCTGAGGGAAAAGTAGTTGATGAAAAAATTTACTTCACTACAACAGTGCAGGAGATCAGGATCCCGGCATTAGACGCATCCAGCAAGAATTATTTAAAGGCTGCAATAAAACTAACAGCCGCATCAGTACAGGTACTAACAAAAGTAAATGCTGCAACTGCCGTTAAAGCAACTTTGAACAGCCATGCTTCTTATTTATCAAACTTCAGGTTAACGTTGGGTAGTTTGCCTGCTGATCGAATTTCAAAGATAAGCAGCATAAGTATCTTCCCAGGTGATAACCGGGTGCAAGACTTTATCCTGGAATTACCTGGCACAGATGCTATCAAATGGGATCAATGGTTCTTAACCGGCGCAGGAGGAGTAAAAAAAGAACAGGGCACTATTGAAATATTAAATCCCAACATGATAACGGCATCGTTTACCATAGTATTATCTGATGTGGAAATTGTTTCATTTTCTACCAGCAGCAGTAATCAGCAAACCGGAAAGGCGACAATTGGCCTGCGAATAAAAAATGTTGCATTGAAATAGCCAACCTGGCGGGGAAGTTAAACTGTTCATCAAAAAGTATACAGCAGCTTTTATATGACCAGGTTATTTACAGGGGGTGGTGAAGCTGAATACTTTAATGCTTAAATTGCGTTACATCACTCATTTGCTACAATTTTTTATTTCAATGCAATACTTTTATACATTATGAAAAGGATCTCCGTAGTTTTGGTTGCTGCCTATTTTTTTATAGGCATTCAACATTCCTTTGCTCAACAACCCGGCGCATCAAACCTGTACTCGCAAACCAGCGAGATGGCCAATATGATGGTAAATTATGATGCCGATAAGGGAAGTATTATGCGCTTTTATTCTACAGGGTCGAGTGGCGATTGGTGGCAACAACAGGGAAATGATTATAATTCCCCCGAGCGCCGCCGGCGTTTGCAACAATTGATCAGCAATTACCAGGAACAATTGGACAAGGTGGAGTTTGCAAAAATGAATGTGAACGGTAAAGTGGATTACCTCCTTTTTAAAAGAAATATAGAAGACGGGCAATACCAATTACTGCAGGAGCAAAAATTGTATGATCAAATTACAAAGTGGCTGCCCTTTTCTGACAGGATATATGCCCTGGAAAAACCCCGGCGCAAAGGCGCTGCGGTAGATGGGCAGGCTGCGGCTAAAGAATTAAATGATATCAATAAAGAGATCAGCCTGGCTATTGGAAAATTGAAAACAATGGACAGCCTTGAAACAAAACAGGCTGGCCTTGCATCAGACGCTGTTAAAGGATTACAGGGCGCATTGAAAAATTATTATCGTTTTTATAATGGTTATGATCCCATGTTCACCTGGTGGGTGCCCAAAACTTATACTTCTACCGACAGTTTATTGAAATTATATGCTGCAGCATTAAAAAATAAAGGCAAATTAACCAGCGCTCAAAAAGACGATGGCAGTGGAATCATTGGTAATCCTATCGGGCATGAGGAACTGGTGCGCCAGCTGAAATTAGAATTTATTCCTTACACACCGGAAGAACTGATCGATATTGCCAACAAAGAATTTGCCTGGTGCGATGCTGAATTATTAAAAGCTTCGCGTGAAATGGGTTTTGGGAATAACTGGAAAGCAGCGCAGGAGAAAGTAAAAAATTCGTTTGTGCCTGCCGGTAAGCAACCCGAAGCGATGTATAGTTTATACAGTCAATCCGTAGATTTTTTAAAAAAGAATGACCTCGTAACCATACCGCCATTGGCAGAAGAAGACTGGGCCATGTACATGATGTCGCCGGAAAGGCAGCGGGTAAACCCATTTTTTTTGGGTGGCGACGCACTTATAGTTTCTTATCCCACCAATACCATGAGCTATGATGAGAAGATGATGAGCATGCGGGGCAACAACCCCGATTTTTCCCGTGCGACTGTACACCACGAATTGATTGCGGGCCATCACTTACAGGGATACATGAATGACCGGTATAAAACTTATCGTCATTTTGGTACGCCATTTTGGGTAGAAGGCAATGCCCTGTATTGGGAAATGCTTTTATGGGATATGAAATTTCCGCAAACACCAGGTGAGAAGATCGGGATGTTATTCTGGCGTATGCACCGCTGCGCAAGGATCATTTTTTCACTCAATTATCATTTGGGGAAATGGACACCCCAACAGTGTATCGATTTTTTAGTGGACCGTGTTGGGCATGAGCGTGCCAATGCAGAAGGAGAGGTGCGCCGTTCCTTTACGGGCGGCTACGGGCCATTATACCAAATAGCGTATATGCTTGGTGGTTTACAATTCATGGCACTAAAAAGAGAATTGGTTGATACGCATAAAATGACCTACAAACAATACCACGATGCAGTGCTCCATGAAAACCAGTTACCAATAGAGATGGTGAGGGCTATTCTTACCGATCAGCCATTATCCAAAGATTATAAAACAAGCTGGAGGTTTTATAAATAATACCAGCGCTTTTATTCGGGTATTTTTTTTAATTGACGTATATTTGCCGCCCTGTTAAGGTACCTTAGTGTGGCAAAGCACCCTATTGGTCCGGTAGCTCAGTTGGATAGAGCATCAGCCTTCTAAGCTGAGGGTCATTGGTTCGAATCCAATCCGGATCACGAAAAAGCCTGTTGTTACAGGCTTTTTTTTTAAATTTATTTATGGTGCAAATTAATAATCTTTTATATTTGCAATCTACAATTACTGCACTATGACGTTTTAATTACACTTAAGGATGAACCGCGATCGTGGTTCGACAGCCTGTTTTCTATTCCCTCATTTCCTTAAGTGTATCCCTGATAATCCCGTTGAGGAGTAATATATTTTTTACTTTCTAATTTTAATTATACATGTCAGATACAATTGTAGCACCTGGAAAAAAATCCATTTTTAAACTATTTATACAAGCTGTCAGTGGTGATGTAAAAGACTTTACTACAGGCAGTATTAATAAAGCCGTTTTCTTACTGGCGGTACCGATGATACTGGAAATGGTACTGGAATCACTTTTTGCAGTGGTCGATATTTATTTTGTGAACCAGGTAGGTACGGCCGCTACTTCAACCGTTATTTTAACCGAAGCATCGTTGACCATTTTATATTCTGTAGCCTGGGGATTGGCCATGGGCGTTACGGCGATGGTGGCAAGAAGGGCCGGCGAAAAGAATTTTATAACCGCTGGAAATGTTGCTGCACAGGCCGTGGTGCTGGCGGTGTTTTTTTCAGTGATCATTAGTATTACCGGCTTCTTTTTTCCAAAAGAAATTCTCGCTTTTATGGGGGCATCAGACGAAGTGGTCAAAGACAATTACCTGTTCACGCAGGTAATGCTTACAGGGAATATCGTTATCATGCTCCTTTTTGTAAACAACGGTATATTCCGCGGTATCGGCAATGCCAATCTTGCCATGAAATCATTATTAATTGCCAATGCTATCAATATCGTGCTCGACCCGTTATTAATAAAAGGCATTGGACCATTTCCTAAATTAGGTGTAATGGGTGCCGCCGTAGCCACCACCTTCGGCAGGGCTTGCGGGGTTGCCTATCAACTCTACAACCTGTTTAATGGAAAGGCGCTGGTTAAATTGGTGAAAAAGCAGTTTACTATAGACCTGGCTTTGATAAAAAGCATCCTGAAAACGTCGTGGGGAGGGATGTTTCAATTCATCATCGGGAGCTGCAGCTGGATGTTCCTGATAAAAATAATAGCCGGGTATGGCACTGCTGTTACTGCGGGTTATGGAACTGCAATACGTATCTGTATATTCACCATCCTTCCTGCATGGGGATTAGCCAACGCAGCAGCAACTTTAGTGGGGCAAAATCTTGGTGCCGGGCAGCCTGAAAGAGCAGAGAAATCTGTTTGGAGAACCGCTTTTATGGCACTATGTTTTTTTGCCGTAGTGGCATTGGTATTCTTCTTTTTTGGCGAAGGCCTGATGCGGTTTTTTATTGCAGATCCCGAAGCGATCAAATCGGGTACACTATGCCTGCATATCCTTGCGATAGGCTATATCTTTTTTGCTTATGGAATGATCTTAACACAATCGTTTAACGGCGCCGGTGATACCAAAACGCCAACCTATATCAACCTGTTCGTATTTTGGATGCTGCAGATCCCGCTGGCATATGTTTTATCCACATATTCACATCTTGGCCCAAAGGGAGTGTATATGGCTATTGCTATTGCGGAATCTGTACTTGCAGTGGTGAGTATTATAGTTTTTAAAAAAGGTAAATGGAAATTGGTAAAAGTGTAAAACAGAATGAAATTAAAAAGGCACAAAATTTATAGCTGATTTTTGCCTTTACATAAATTTAACATTATATTTGCTTATTGAGAATGTAAACTTTAAACCAAAACTAAGGTTATGAAACTAAAACTAACGCTGGTACTTTCATTAATTATTTTATTTACAAACGTTTTTGCACAAAAAACAAAAACCATGACTGGCTCCAAAAAAGGGCAGTTATTAGGAGTTAATTTTATTTTAGTAGATTTTAACAGCCCCGCCGGCATTAAAAGCCCTGGTGCCGGTAAAGGGTACAGCGCTGTAAAAAACATGGACAAAGGGGTGGCGTTTTCTTATTGGAAAGGACTTACTTCGACGATAGATTTCTCTGCAAAACTGAATGCAATATTTCATAATTACAATCTTATTGCAAATGGCTTATCAGACAAAACAGAACTGGGCCTGGAACTGGAGCCAACGATCAACATCAGGCCAATGGGTGATAATGCTAAATTAGCGCCCTTCTTAACTACAGGCGTAGGCGTTGGTTATTACACAGGTGATTTTGGTGCTTATATACCTGCAGGTGTTGGCTTACAGTTAAACTTCAACAGCACTACTTATTTATTCCTGCAGGCGCAGTACAGGTTTACACTCACCAAAAAAGTTATGGGAGATAATCTTTTTTACTCTTTTGGTATAGCGGAAAATTTTTAAAATAAATTATATATGAAATACACACTATCATTACTTTTAGCAATCGCATTATTTTGCAGTGGTGCCATTGCACAAAAGAATATGGGACCCGCTACAAAAGGTTCTCTTTTTGGCATCCATTTTAATCTTGCCGATTTTAACGGGCCAACGGGGATCAAAAACCCGCTTACCGGGAAAGTTTACAGCTCTGTAAGGAACATGAGCAAAGGACTGTCTTTTTCCTACTGGAAAGGACTAACTTCCAAAATAGACTACTCTATAAAACTGAATACCATGTTCCATAACTATAATCTTATACATTATGGTTTGTCAGACAAAACAGAAATAGGAGTTGAATTGGAACCAACGATCAATATCAGGCCAATAAAAGACAATGCTAAAATTGCTCCTTTTTTAACCGCTGGTGTTGGTGGTGGTTATTATACCGGCCATTTCGGAGCTTATGTTCCAACTGGTGTAGGCATCCAGTTCAACTGGAGCAGTGTTACTTACCTGATGATCCAGGCGCAGTATAAATTTACATTAACCGACAAAGTTTTAGATGATAACCTGTTTTACAGTTTCGGTATTGCTGAAAATGTAGGCAGGAAAAAAGAAGCAGTGGTGATGCCTCCACCGCCACCACCGGTTGTAGAAGTACCAAAAGACAGGGATGGCGACGGCGTTCTTGATATTGATGATAAATGTCCTGATGTTCCGGGTTTAGCTTCATTGCAGGGCTGTCCTGACAGGGACGGTGATGGTATAGCAGATGCTGAAGATAAATGCCCTGACGTTAAGGGTTTGGCTAAATACAATGGCTGCCCAATACCTGATACTGACAAAGATGGCGTAAATGATGAGCAGGATAAATGCCCTACAGTTCCGGGAGTTGCCCGTTACCAGGGTTGCCCAATACCAGATACTGATAATGATGGTGTAAATGATGAAGAGGATAAATGCCCTAACGAAGCGGGACCAGCAAGTAATTTTGGTTGTCCTGTTATTGCACAGGCTGTAATTGACAAGATCAATTATGCTGCTAAAAATATTTTCTTCGCAACTGGAAGCGCTAAATTATTACCTAAGTCATTTAAATCTTTGAATGGTGTAGCGAAGATCATGGCGGATGATAAAACCCTTAAAATGGATATCGATGGGCATACCGACAGCCAGGGTCAGCCGGATAAGAATCAAACCCTCAGCGAAAACAGGGCAAATTCTGTTAAAACATATTTGACTGGCAAAGGCGTTGATGCAAGCAGGTTAATTGCTGCAGGCCATGGAGAGGATATACCTGTTGCAGATAATAAAACAGCAGCTGGCCGTGCCAAGAACAGAAGAGTTGAAATGAAAGTCAGGAATTATTGATGATAATTTTTTGAATTTGTATAAAGCCCCCGTTGACCGGGGGCTTTTGTTTTTATTAAGTATTTATCCTGTGCGAATACTATTCCTTTCAATAGATTAATGGGTAACAAAACATTGCTGCATACAACTTGTCAGGAGTACAGCCTCTAATTATAATGCTGTACTTCCATAAAAAGATATGGATTCACTGAGAATTCATCTTCGCATTTTCCCAAACGATCACAAAACCACAGGTCGATAAAAGCATTGCTTTCATTGATTTCTAAAAGCCTTAAGGATTTGTTGATGGGATAAAAACACTCAGGGAGCATTTCCGGCACAAGTCCATTCCAACAGGCGTCGATTAATTTTTCTTTGCTGTTAAATTTTTTATCTGCTTCGGTTTCCGTTCTCTTTACCCAATTCCTTGAACAAAACTGGCAGTTCATTACGAGTAACATTTCCATTTGATGAGTATAAGTATCCATAAAATAGTTATTTAGATTAAACCTATTATTTAGATGCAAAAAATGTAGGAATGTTTATAAGATAAAGTTAAAGCCGGGCCATATTTCTGGATATAGATTCAATGTTGATTCCTGCGTAGCAGTAGTACCAGGCAGAGAGGGAAAACTTTCTTGTTAAAGAAAAGTTACTAAGACAGCCTTGAACTTAAAAGTAAGTTAAGGTTTTTTAATGCACTAACTTCCACGCATCATACCTGACAAACGTACGCAGGCAGGTAAAAGCAATTATCTTTGCAGCACAATCTCTACACTTATGTTATTTACTGACCTGAATTTAAATACACCCTTACAGTCGGTGTTAAACGATTTGGGATTTACAGTGCCCACCACAATACAGCACAGGGTTTTCCCGGTAGTGATGTCGGGAAGGGATGTATGTGGCATTGCTCAAACAGGCACGGGTAAAACATTTGCATACCTGTTGCCCTGCCTGCGGCAATGGAAATACAGTAAAGATAAAACGCCGCAGATCCTGGTACTGGTACCAACAAGAGAATTAGTGACACAGGTGTTACAAGCTGTAAAGACCCTTACGCCCTATATGAGTGTAGATGCGGTAGGCGTTTATGGTGGCGTCAATATCAAAACACAAATGGCGGAACTTGCAAATGGCGCTGATGTGGTGGTAGCAACCCCTGGTAGGCTATACGACCTGATGATGAACGGCGCATTTAAAACCAAGGGGGTAAAAAAATTAGTGATCGATGAAGTGGATGAAATGCTCAACCTTGGTTTTAGAACACAGTTAAAAAATATACTCGACCTGTTACCTGCAAAAAGACAAAATCTTTTATTCTCCGCTACCATGACCGAAGATGTTGACGCATTGATAGCCACCTACTTTAGTGCACCCGTAACTGTTGAAGCTGCACCAACGGGAACACCTTTAGAGAATATTGTACAAACAGGTTATGAAGTCCCTAATTTTTATACTAAGGTAAACCTCCTGCATTTATTGTTGACTGAAGATGAAACAATGAATAAAGTGTTGGTATTCGCAGCTACCAAAAAATTAGCGGATGAACTCTATGAACAACTGGAAAGTAAATTCCCTGGAAAAGCAGGTGTGATCCATTCCAATAAAGAACAGAACCACCGCTTTAATACCGTGCAGCAATTTAAGGAAGGGAACTACCGGTTTATTATTGCCACTGATATCGTGGCACGTGGCATTGATATTGCTGAAGTAACTCACGTGATCAATTTTGATACGCCCGATACACCTGAAAATTATATGCATCGTATTGGCCGAACCGGCAGGGCCGACAGGCAAGGGATCGCCATTACTTTTATTACAGAAAAAGAAAAACCATTTCTGGCTGCGATAGAAACTTTGATGAACTACCAGGTACCAATAGGCGCTTTGCCTGCAAACCTGGTGATCTCAGCGATATTAACTGAAGATGAGAAACCCAAAGTATTCATGAAAACGATACAGCTGAAGGTACCCGACAGGGAAGGACGGGGGGCTGCCTTTCATGAAAAATCCGCGAAGAACAGTAAAGTAAATGTAGTGTTGCGAAAAAAAGACAGGATGATGAAAAAATACGGTAAGCCAAAGACGAGGGGGCAGAAAAAATAATAATGTAAACAACCTTTTTATAAATTGGTATGTTTTATTTTTAACTAATATCAATGGACTCTCTCACACATATCGCGTTGGGTGCCTGTATGGGTGAAGCTTTTGCAGGGCATACCGTTGGAAAAAAGGCGATGTTGTGGGGCCTGCTGGCACAAAGTATTCCTGATATAGATTTCATTGCAACAACCTGGTTGAATACTCCCGCTGATTTACTGGCACACCGGGGCTTTACACATTCGATATTATTTGCCCTGTTGGTAAGTTTGCTTATGGCTGCACTTGCAGAAAAATGGCATAGACCCCATAATATTTCTTTTACAAGGTGGCTCTTATTTTTTGGGGTAACAATTCTTACCCATATTTTTTTAGACGCTTTTAATAATTATGGCGTAGGTTGGTTCGAGCCTTTCAGTCATTACCGTATCTCGTTTAATATCATCTATGTTGCTGATCCATTTTTTTCCATTATGCCGGGCATAGCACTGGCAGTATTACTCATCCTCAGGCAAAAAAATAAAAAAAGAAAATTTTGGTGGAGGTTTGGTTTAGCGGTGCCTTTTTTATACCTCGGTTACTGTACCATCAACAAAGCCATGATCAACCATGAAGTAAAAAAAATGCTGGCAAAACAGGCAATACCGTACAACCGCTATTTTACTACGCCTGCTCCATTGCAAAGTTGGTTATGGTTTGTGGTGGCGGGTAACGATAGCGGATACTATGTTGGTTACCGTTCGGTATTTGACCATCACGAAATGCCGCTGCATTATTTTCCCCGCAATACTTATTTACTGGATAGTTTACCCGCTAAAAGAGAAGTGCAGCAACTCATCCGCTTTTCCCAACAGTTTTATACTGTTGAAAAAAGACAGGATACTTTACTGTTTAATGACCTTCGTTTTGGACAGGTAATCGGCTGGCAGGATCCCGAAGAAAAATTTGCCTTTTATTATTATCTACATCCTGATCTTGATAATACACTTGTCGTTCAAAGGGGCCGCTTTGCCAAATGGAACAGGGCATCAGCCCGGGCGTTTTTCCGGCGCATACGCGGCGATTGAGCTTCCCGGATCACAATGAAGGAGAAAATAAGCGGGCTAATTTTTCAGGAAGTTGCTGAAGAAAGGAACGGTTATACCATGTTTTTGCATCCAGCTTTTGAGCGTCCCTTAAGTCGTCTAAAAAAACAGCGCGCATTTTTTCAGCAAAGGGAATATCATACACAATGGCGTTCACTTCAAAATTCAATTTAAAGCTGCGGTTGTCCATATTTGCGGTACCTACAATCGATAACTTACCATCCGTAACTAAAGTCTTGGCATGCACAAATCCTTTCTGGTAAAGGAATATCTCCACGCCAGCCTGCAGCAGGTCATTGTAATGCGCTTTGGAAGCCGCATTCACTAATTTTGAGTCGCATTTACCAGGCACCAGTAATTGTACTTTTACTCCACTTAATGCTGCTACCTGTAGCGCATCCAGTATACTGTCGCCAGGGATAAAATAGGGTGTTGTAATAAGCACTTCTTGTTTGGCAAGGTAGATGGCTTCCAGTACGGAGAATAATACATGCGGCTGTGCAGAATCCGGTCCGCTGCCTGCTACCTGTACGTAAGTATCATCTTTAGTGGCTGTATATTGAGAAAAATAAATCTTTTCCGGATTCAGGTTGCCGGGGCAGCAGAAATTCCAATCGGCAATAAAAAGATACTGCAGGTAATACACACCGGGCCCGTCTATACGAAGATGGGTATCCCGCCAATACAATTGATCTTTTTTATTATTGATATATTTATCGCTCACGTTAATACCGCCAACAAAACCCGTATGGCCATCAATCACCACTATCTTCCGGTGATTGCGGTAGTTGATCCGGTTGGCCAACAAATAAAAATGCACTTTATAAAAAGGGAATACCTCAACGCCAGCATCCCGTAATCTTTTTTCGATTTTCTTTTTTATAGAAGGGCTGCCAAAGTCATCATATATAAAACGTACCTGTACTCCTTCTTTGGCTTTTTTTATGAGGAGTTCTATAATTGTTTTACCGATCCCGTCCTGCTCATAGATATAATACTCCAGGTGAATATGGTGTTTTGCTTCGGACATGGCCTGTAGCAATTCAGGGAATTTTTCTTCCCCGTTCAATAATAGTTTTACTTTGTTGTGCCGCGTTAACGGGCTTTGCAGGTTCGTGATCAGCATTGTTGCCAGTTCCCCTGCATCACCCAGTGACAAATCGTTTTGCTTTACTATGGCATCGCAATTACTGAGTTGCTTTTGCATATGCTCCAACAGCTTTACATCAAGACCCATTTTTCTGGAGTAACGCTTTTTTCTCCAGTAATTGATACCGAATGCCAGATAAAAACCGATGCCAATGACGGGAACAAAAATGCAGAAGAGGAGGTAGGCCATCGTTTTGGTAGGGCTATGCGTTTCATAAACGATACGCAGGCAAACCAACAGTAGTATAATACCATAAATAATACATCCGGTCAAGGTCCAGGTCATAATGCCGTATTAATACTGTTCAAAGCTATTGCATTGTTGCATATAAAACTCACGGAACGAAAATGTAAAATAAATTATTCGGGAACACAGATAGTATAGCAACTGACAACAAAAAATCGTATATTGAAATAAAAAATTATGCCTCAATCCAAAAGCAGACATCCGCATAAACATATACAGCAGCACGAACCTTCCAACACTTTCCCAAAGCACAAAAAAGCCAACCGATCAATAATCGTTACCGCAATATTTTTCGCATTCATCGGCCTCGGTGTCAGTTATTTTGTGGGCGGTACAGGAATTACCGGTTTAATCATTGGTGTGGTACTGGGAGCTGTTGCAGGATCTATTTTTGCGTGGCAGGTGAATAAAAGTCTATCGAAGAAATAGTTTTGAATCTCGAATATAGGCATGTCGAATTTTGGATGTTGCTAAAACCCCTTAACATTCGATATTCAACATGCTGCATTTTGTATCAGGGGAAATTACTTCACATACATTCCTCCGGCGTGCTTCACATATTTCTCCAGCCATTGGTGCTGTTCCCAAAGCATGTGCAAAATATTTTCCTTTGCCGCATAGCCATGTGCCTCAAAAGGCAGTTGTACAAAACGTACCGTGCCGCCATGCCCTTTAATGGCATTGTATAAACGTTCGCTTTGAATAGGGAAGGTACCGGGATTATTGTCGGCTTCCCCGTGAATCATCAGCAGCGGTGTTTTTATTTTATCGGCAAACATGAAAGGACTCATGTTATTGTACACGTCGGGTGCCTGCCAATAAGTGCGTTCTTCGTTTTGAAAACCAAAAGGAGTGAGGGTACGGTTGTAGGCACCGCTCCTTGCAATACCAGCTTTAAAAAGATTCGTGTGTGCCAATAAGTTAGCCGTCATGAATGCACCATAACTGTGGCCGCCCACCGCCACACGTGAACTGTCGCCAACACCCATCTCTGCAATTTTATTGATGGCAGCTTCTGCACTCCAGGTCAACTGGTCTACAAAATTATCATTGGGTTGTTTATCCCCTTCGCCTACTATGGGAAATTCGGTATTATCCATGATAGCATAACCCTGTGTTGCCCAGAAGATGATCGAACCATAACCTACTCTTGTAAAGGTATATTTACTGCCGCGCAATTGAGCGGCATCCGCTGCGCTTTTAAATTCACGGGGGTATGCCCACATCATTACAGGTAAGGGCCCATCCTTGGCTTTATCATAACCTTTGGGTAAATAAAGATCTGCTGCAAGGTCAACGCCGTCTTTACGTTTGTAAGTAATTTTTTGTTTGGTGATACCACGCAAACCGGGTTGCGGATCTTCAAAAGCAGTAATAGCTTTAGCTGTATGGGCATTTAAATTCCGTACAAAATAATTCGGCGGATCTGTCTGGCTTTGTTTATTGGTAACAATGACGAGCTTATCAAAATCCAACACATCAGTTACCGTTTCATAATAGGGTTCTTCACAGCGCCAAAGTAGTTTGGTTTGTTTGGTATTGATATCAAAGGTACTCAAAAAAGGCAGGTCACCTTTAGGTGAAGCTCCAACACCCCTCATAAATACCTGAGCGCCGTTCATTAGTTTTACGGTATTGCGCCCATATTTATTTTTTTCGGTAAGCATTGTACCCGGATCGTTATACGCATCATCAGTGCTGCGGTCGATCAAAGTTTCCAAAGTACCGCCGGCACCGAGTTTACTCATCTTTTGACGGTGCTTCACCCTGGAGCCTTCGGTAACAAAGAAAAGATCAGGCGCCAAATCAGTAATATTGTAAATTCTCATGGGCGTCTTCACCAATTCTTTTGCAGTGCCGGTAAATGGCGCAGCCAGCGTGTACGCTGCATCGTGAAAATCTACTTTCTTTTTAATGAGACCACTGTCCAATGGTTCGATCCACTGCACCGTGGATGAAGAATTATCTTGCCAGTTATAGCCACGTGGTGCATTCAACACATTATCATAACCCGATGGGGCCAACTCACTGCTGGGCAATTTTGCCAATAGTTTTACAACAGCTCCATTCATCTCAGTGATCATCATGGTGGAATTAAACCCACCTGCCGTAACTAAGTATGAAAATGGTTTGTCAATTCTTTCTATCAATAGATATTTTTTATCCGGCGATACTTTTACACTACTGTAGAGGGTGGGAGCACCGATCTTAGTTTCGAAGCCATTGGTATTTTTTACCAATTGTGTAGTAGCATAAAATTCAAATTGTGTTTCATCAAATGGCGTTTTGATGAGGTCCTGGAAAGTTGCACTCGGAGCTACTTTGCCTAAATTCTGTTGAATGATTGGCCCTTTAGGTGCCAGGGGTTTTTTAGGCGCCAGGCTTAAAGGTTTACTTATAGTTGTATAAAGCAAACTATTGTTGTCCACCCAATCAAAGACTGCCCCCAACACGGTATTTACAGCAGTCTTATTTATTTTACCGGCTTTATGTGTCTTAATATCGATCACATAAATATCAACAGCATTGTTGGTAGTATTAGTGAAAGCAGCTCTATCATCATTTGGGCTCCATTGCAAATTGCTGGCTTTAAGATTTGCAGGTAAGCCGGTAACGCGAAATTCTTTTCCCGTATTAACTTCTTTGATAGTTATGTTGGTAAAATAGGCACCGCGGCTGGGCGAAAAATTATTTGGATTGATACGCAATCCTGCGATGCGCAATTCAGGCTGTGCAAGGTCTTCCACCGATGGCATACTGCTTCGGTCGAGTACCAGCATGTAATGCCCCTTACTGTCGAAACTTACCCCGGGTGTAGGTTTTGCCATCACCAGGTCGTAGATCTCTTTTGGTGGTGTTTGGTATGTTATGGCATCCTGGGCATACAGTTTGCCTGTTGCAAAAAGCAATACGACGAGAAATAATTTTTTCATATCAGTTTATTTAGCTAAAGTAGTTTCGTAATTTAAGCAAACTCCCCGTTTCAGCAGCAAAAAAATTGATAGTTGGAGCCTTGCCCAGAATTAATGAAGTTGAAATTATCTTCCGTTCTTAGCCTAATCCTTTTACCCAATATCCTGTAATCAGTAGCACAGATGCCTTTCTGCCTTTAGGTTTTTTGACAACCGGATTTTTTAGCGCATCGTCAAAACAGGGGAGCGTGGGCCTTGAACACTGACTATTACTCAGCGCATATAAATCTGCCCGGAGATAAGTTAACTTTTACTATGGTAAAGCAATAAAACTATTAAAAATAGTTACAGCGTCATATTCCATACTCTAACTTTCTACTTTCAATTCGATATACCCACTCTCCGCTGTACATATTGATTTTGTTCCAGTTCTTTCAGCATAAAAAGAGCAAGGTCGCCGGAATTGATACGGTCATTGTTTTGAGCAGGCAGATGTTCAGCCGTAGTTGTAAATGAACCGGTAGCATCATGGGCAATAATACCGTTTGGGCAAACCATTGTCCAGTCGAGGCCGGATTCTTTTAAATACTGAAAGGCCTGTTGATGTTCGATTGCTAATGGCAGAAGTTCTTTAGGAAAGTCCTCAATGTCCATTAATAAAGTACCTTCATCATTATTTAAAATTGCCGAATTGCCAACTGCAATAATTCTTTTCAACCCGTTCTTTTTCATTTGGGCTATGATATTTTTAATGCCGAGGGTCCTGATTTTATCATTACTGTCGGCGCCGCCGTCTAAAGCAGACAATACCGCGTCGCATCCTTTGATGGCTTGCTGCACTTCTCCTGCATCAAATAAAGCGCCTTTGACCAACTCCAGGTTTTTGGTATCCGTTTCAAATGCTGTAAATACATTCCTCCCAAATGCCTTTACCGTTTGGCCGTTGTGTAAAGCCTGCTGCACTAATTGTTTGCCCACCATTCCGGTAGCGCCAAAGACGATGATATTCATTTTTTGAATTTTATTAAAGGTACGCTCCAAAAAAATTTGCCCAATTAAAAATTTGCCCTCATATTTGCAGTGTAAATGAAATTGATCAAAACAAATAACAATAGCTGGTGGTGGAGCATAGTCAACTGATTGTGCCCTTTTTGCTATTGATATCATTATAAAATAGTTAAGCCCGGCACAAGTGCCGGGCTTTTTTATTGTGTCTGGGCGGGGATTTGGGAAGATGGTTTGGATTAGCAGGATTTTTAAACTTTAGAAATTATTTATTGTTATGTCACAGTTTAAATATGAAGAAATTAATAAAAGGAATGACTTTCAGGAAGTGGTCGATCAAAATTCTATAGAAATTGAAATGAAAAAATGGGAGTTACGGTTTGATAGAGAATACTATCCAAAGCTAACATCCAAAAAATCCATTTAATCCACCCAAATCCCCGTTCAGACAAATGAAAAAGATCGAGATCAAAACAACATTCAAAAAATTACTCGCTGATGTATTCACACCCGTTGGCATTTACCTGCGGCTGCGCGACCGCTTTCGGGATACCATTCTTTTGGAAAGCACGGATTTTCATGCCGGAGAAAACAGTTATTCTTTTATTGGCATCAATGCCATTGCAGGGATAGAGATATCCACTACTGATTTTATTGAGTACAAATTGCCCGGACTTAAAGCAGAAAAGGTTAGTATTAATAACCCTACTGATGTGCCAGGTCACTTATGGGATTTTATGAACCGCTTTGCAATGGCACCTACTGAACAAAAACAGGTGAATATTGCACAAGGTTTATTTGGTTATACCACTTACGATGCCGTACAATTCTTTGATTCAGTCAAAATCATGTCTCACGACTCAGGTATCACGACCGCAATACCCTTAATGCGATACAGGCTTTATCAATACGTGATTGTTATCAATCATTTTAAAGATGAATTATTTATTTGTGAAAATGTGATCAAAGGAATAGAGAGCGAAGTGGCGGTGGTGGAAAGTTTAATTAAAAGTAAAGACGTTCCAACATTTCCTTTTAAGACTGCAAACGAAGAGACTTCCAATCTTACCAACGAAGAATATATTGAAATAGTAAAGAAGGGCATTACCAGTTGCCATAGGGGAGATGTATTTCAAATTGTTTTGAGTAGGAAGTTTGAGCAGCAATTTACCGGTGATGAATTTAATGTGTACAGGGCATTACGCAGTATTAATCCTTCGCCTTATTTATTTTATTTCGATTATGGCGATTATAAACTGATGGGTTCATCACCCGAAAGCCAGCTGATCGTACAAAATGGGAAGGCAATCGTTCATCCCATTGCAGGCACCTTCAAAAGAACAGGCGATGATGAAACAGACAAGGCACTGGCTATTGCATTAGAAGCAGATGAAAAAGAAAATGCAGAGCACGTCATGCTGGTCGACCTGGCAAGAAATGACCTCAGCCGCATGTGTAATAAAGTGGAAGTAACACAGTACAAAAAAATAAATTATTATAGCCATGTTATTCACCTGGTAAGTGAAGTAACGGGAACGGTTGGGCCGGAAGCAAATCCATTTAAATTAATTGCTACAACTTTCCCCGCGGGCACGTTAAGCGGTGCGCCTAAGTATAAAGCCATGCAGTTGATAAACGAGTTTGAGCCCACCGCAAGAAGTTATTATGGCGGCGCTATTGGCATAGTAGGTTTTAATGGTACCATCAACCATGCGATAATGATCAGGACGTTTTTAAGCCGCAATAATACTTTGGTATACCAGGCAGGGGCAGGAGTAGTGGCGGCAAGCCAACCCGAAAGCGAATTGCAGGAAGTGAACAATAAATTAAACGCGTTGAAACAGGCGATTGTGCTGGCGCAACATATTTGATAACCGGTTCGTGGTGCATAGCTCATGGTTAATAGCAAATACATACCATGACCCATCAACCATGAACTATGAACCAATAAAATGAAAATACTTGTTTTTGACAATTACGATTCTTTCACCTACAATCTTGTTCATTTGGTTGAGAAGATCACCAATCAAAAAGTGGATGTATTCCGTAACGATGAGATCGATTTGGAAAAGGTAGATGAGTATGACAAGATCATTTTATCACCGGGGCCGGGGATTCCCTCGGAAGCGGGATTATTACTACCATTGATCAAAAAATATGCAGCAACAAAATCTATACTAGGTGTTTGTTTGGGTCACCAGGCAATAGGGGAGGCATTTGGTGCAACCTTGATCAATTTAAGTAAAGTATACCACGGCGTTGCTACGCCTGTTAAAATCAACAACAAAAAATCAAAAATATTGGCAGGCTTGCCCGCAACAATTGAAGTTGGTCGTTACCACAGCTGGATTATCAGCGATGATAATTTTCCAAATGACCTGGAAGTTACTGCGACAGATGAAAATGGCTATATCATGGCGCTGCAGCATAAAACATTTGATGTGCAGGGTGTGCAGTTTCATCCCGAAAGTGTATTGACACCCGATGGGGAAACAATATTGAGGAATTGGTTAAACGCCCCCTTGGCTCCCTGAAGTAGAACTAACGCGTAGATTGAAACGAAGATGATAATGTACTATTTTATAGTTTATGAAATTAAGTGGAATCAAATTTATAATACAATAACAATCGAAATTCTCCGCCAGCTGGCGGAGACCAGGGCAACATGAAAAAAATATTAAACTACCTATTCGAACATAAAACACTTTCGCGTGAACAATCCAAAGAAGTGTTGATCAACATTTCTAAAAACCTGTACAATGAAAGTGAGATCGCTTCATTTATCACCGTGTTTTTAATGCGGAGTATAACCATAGATGAATTGCAGGGATTTCGGGATGCGCTGCTGGAACTTTGTGTGAGAGTAGAACTGCAGGGCCATGAGGTGATCGATATTGTGGGTACCGGCGGTGACGGAAAAAATACTTTCAATATTTCAACACTTAGTTGTTTTATTGTTGCAGGCACGGGAAATAAAGTAGCCAAGCATGGTAATTATGGCGCCACATCGGTTAGCGGCAGCAGTAATGTGATGGAACAACTTGGTTATAGTTTTAAAAATGATGCCGCTGCTTTACAAAAGGAGATTGATGAAACTAATATTTGTTTTTTACATGCGCCGCTGTTTCATCCGGCATTAAAAGCAGTTGGACCGATAAGAAAAAATTTAGGTGTACGCACTTTCTTTAATATGCTCGGCCCCATGGTGAACCCGGCTTTTCCAAAATACCAACTGGTAGGCGTTTATAACCTGGAAATGGCAAGGATCTATAATTATTTACTGCAACAGGCGGGCAGCCAGTTTACTATTATTCATTCGCTGGATGGTTATGATGAGATCTCTTTAACCGGAGATACAAAAGTGATCACCAGCGAAGGTGAAAAAATTCTAACAGCAGAAATGCTGGGGAAAAGAATGGTGAATGCCGAAGATATTTATGGCGGTAATACTGTAGAGGAAGCGGCAAAAATATTTTTGAAGATATTAAAAGGAGAAGGAACATGGGCACAAAATGCGGTAGTGTTTGCCAATGCAGCAATGGCCCTGCAATGCACAGGAAAATATAAAACATACGACGATTGTTTTCATGCAGTGGTAGAAAGTTTAGAAAGCGGTAAAGCCTACCAAACCTTACAAAAAATAATCAGCCTGCAATAATGAATATTTTAGACACCATAATAGAAAGCAAAAAAATTGAAGTAAAAAGGTCAAAAGAAGAGATCAGTGTTGCAACGTTGCAGCAAAGCGAATTCTTTACCAGACCAACTTTTTCGCTGAAACAATTTCTTTTGGATGAAACTAAAACGGGTATCATTGCTGAATTTAAAAGACGATCACCTTCGAAGGGAATTATCAACGATACTGCAGACGTGGCAGCAGTAACCAAAGCATATACTGCCAATGGTGCCAGTTGTTTATCCGTATTGACCGACAGGCAATTCTTTGGCGGATCGGCAGAAGACCTTAAAAAAGCAAGGGTCAATAATATCCCCATTTTAAGAAAAGATTTTATCATCGATGAATATCAAATTACAGAAGCCAGGGCCATGGGAGCGGACCTGATATTATTGATCGCAGCCTGCCTGTCGCCGGAAAGAGTGAAAGCATTGGCACTGTTTGCAAAAAACCTGCAATTGGAGGTTTTACTCGAAATACATACTGAAGAAGAGTTAGGGCATATTGGTGAAGCAACTGAAATTATCGGCATTAATAACCGCGATCTGAAAACTTTTAGGGTAGATATTAACAGATCTATAGAGTTGGGTAAAAAAATACCAGCTGATAAAATAAAAATTGCAGAAAGTGGTATCAACAATATCGAAACAATGAGTACCTTCAAAAATGCCGGGTTCAAAGGTTTTTTAATTGGAGAAAACTTTATGAAGCAACCCGACCCAACGATTGCTTTTGCCGAATTTGTACAACAACTAAAGCAAAAGTAACATGCGTGTAAAAGTTTGCGGTATCACCCAGGAAGAGCAATTGGATCAATTGCCTGGTGCAGGCGTATCCTTTGCCGGGTTTATTTTTTATCCCAAGTCGCCAAGGTATGTGCTGCGGCATATGACCACCAGCCAGATAAAGAAAGAAAATAAATTGAACAAAGTAGGGGTTTTTGTGAATGCTTCAGTGGAAGAGATATTGCATATGGTGGATGAATGCAGGCTGCACATGGTACAGCTTCATGGTGATGAAACCCCGAAGTTCTGTGAAAAGATCGCCGATTATATTGCTGTGGTAAAAGCCTTTCGCTTTAGTGAGACTGATAATATTGGCTACCGCGTGCAGGAATACATGGACTACTGTGATATGTTTATGCTGGACACCGAAGGTGTAGGTTATGGCGGCACAGGAAAAAAACTAAACCTCGAAAAATTACATGAGGTTTCAATAGGCAAGCCTTATTTTTTAAGTGGTATGATAGAACCGGGTGATGCTGATAAATTAAATACCTTTTCGCAAAGGCCGGAAGCAAAAGCCTTATTCGCCATTGACCTCAGTACCAAATTTGAAATATTGCCGGGAATAAAAGATATTGAATTGATAAAGAATTTTACACAACAATTGAAGTAGCCACGGATTACACGAATTAAAACGGATGAATACAATTTATTCTTTTCTAATCAGTGAAAATCTGTGTAATCCGTGGCAAACATTTTTACGAAGTAAAAAATAAAAAATAATATATAGGTTATGAACATTAAAGTTTGTGGTATTACACAATTAAAACAATTGCAGCAGTTGGATGGATTAAATATTGAATTTGCAGGATTAATTTTTGTAAAAGATTCCCCAAGGTATATGGGAGACACGCTGGATGCGGCAGCCGTAAAAAATGCGGACTTTGACCTGAAGAAAGTAGGTGTCTTCAAAAACCCCGAGATGATCGATGTACTGGATGCCATCGATGAATATGGTTTAGATGTAGTGCAGTTACATGGCGATGAAAGTCCTGAAATGTGCGAAGACCTGAGCGATGAAGTCGAAGTAATCAAAGTCTTTAACATTGACGACAGCACGAAAGATATTGACGCACTGGTGGCAGCTTATGATGCCGTGTGTGATTATTATTTATTTGATACAAAGGCAGCAGGAGAAACTGGCGGTACGGGTAAACAATTTGACTGGGCCGTCTTATCCAAAGCGAAGATCGAAAAACCATTTTTCTTGAGCGGAGGCATCAGTGTAAATGATATTGCCAGGCTAAAAAAATTTAAACATCCTGACTATTTTGGTGTTGATATTAACAGCAGGTTTGAAAAAGAGCCGGGTGTTAAAGATATGGGGCAGGTGTTGCTATTTAAGCAGGGGATGAAATAGTCCCTGCTATCTCTTCGCCGGCTGGGGAAATGAAATGGATAAGAACGTGGCGAAGATTTGAGTTTGTATAAAAAATAATTTACACTGCTGTCGTATTAAGCTCCGGAGGAGCGACAATTTGGTAAAATGAATACGATCCTTGCAGACAAGCCCCGGAGGGGCGGCAGTTGTGAGCAAAACATAATAAAAGTTCAGTATTGGTATTTTGTACAAGTGTGCGACGCAACGATGCCACATACCGTTATAAAAGTTTGTAACAAAAAAAATATTTTGGTAAGCCAAAGAAATTAAAATGAACTACACAGTAAATGAACACGGTTATTACGGCGATTTTGGAGGAGCATTCATACCGGAAATGTTGTATCCGAACGTAAAAGAATTACAGGAAAATTATTTGAAGTTTATCTATGACGAAAAATTTCAAAAAGATTTTAATGCACTGCTAACCGATTATGTGGGCAGGCCAACGCCTTTATTTTTAGCTGAACGTTTGAGTGCGAAGTATGGTGCAAAGATATTTTTAAAGCGGGAAGATCTTTGTCATACCGGTGCCCATAAAATTAATAATACCATCGGCCAAATATTATTGGCAGAACGTTTAGGTAAAAAAAGAATTATCGCAGAAACCGGTGCCGGCCAGCATGGCGTAGCAACAGCAACGGTATGTGCTTTAAAAGGTTTGGAATGCATTGTGTACATGGGTGAAAAAGATATTGAACGCCAGGCGCCGAACGTTGCCCGTATGAAAATGCTGGGTGCCACTGTTGTGCCTGCACGAAGCGGCAGCAAAACTTTAAAAGATGCTACCAATGAAGCGATCCGCGACTGGATTAACAATCCTGTTGATACCTATTATATCATTGGCAGCGTGGTAGGGCCGCATCCATATCCTGATATGGTGGCAAGGTTTCAAAGCGTGATCAGCGAAGAAATAAAAAAACAATTATTGTATAAAACAGGCAATGAAAACCCGGGTTATGTTTTTGCGTGTGTGGGTGGTGGCAGCAATGCCGCCGGCGCTTTCTACCATTTTTTAAATGATGCCGATGTAAAGCTTATTGCTGTAGAGGCAGCCGGTTGTGGTATTGATAGCGGCAGGAGTGCTGCAACAACACAGCTCGGCAAACCGGGCATTTTACATGGCAGTAAAAGTTTATTGATGCAGACGGCGGATGGCCAGGTAGTAGAACCACACAGCATTTCAGCGGGCCTGGATTATCCCGGCATTGGCCCCCTGCATGCACATTTATATGAGAGTGGACGGGCTACATTCCTAAGTGCCACCGATGAAGAGGCTTTATCATCGGCATTTGAATTGAGTAAATTGGAAGGTATTATTCCGGCACTGGAAACAGCACATGCGTTATTTGCTTTAAATAAAATAACCTTTAAAAAAGTTGATGTGGTGGTAGTTTGTTTGAGCGGGAGGGGGGATAAGGATTTGGATACTTATATGAAGTATTTGTAAAACATTTGCCTGTAAAGCCAATCGGGGAGAAGAAGGATTGGGGTGAAGTATTTATTTTAAAAATATAAAGTGAAATATATTCTAACTTCAGTAATCATTTTTTCCCTTTCTTCCTGCAGCAATTCATTTATCAATCACAGAATGAATGCTGAAAAAATAGGAGCGTGTAACCAGCAAACTGTTCCGGTAAAAATGATCTCCAACATCAATGGAGAGCGGTATGAATTTAATTATTGTCTTGATGAAGACTTCAACGGAAAAAATTATAGCATCGAAAGAAAAGGAGATAGCCTGCTGCTAAAGTTTCCGGCAGCTACTAAAAAAACGGCTTTATATAAATTGACACTGGACATTGATGCCAAGCCTGCTTACCATCATATTGTTTTAGGGGATCAAACGCTGGAGATAGTAACTGCAGAAAGAATATAAATATGAACAGATTAGACCAATTATTTGCAATAAAAAAATCAGAGGTAATTAATATTTACTGCACTGCCGGTTACCCAGACTTGAATTCAACAATAGAAGTTATAGACGCACTGCAAAATCATTGCGCCGATATTATTGAGCTGGGTATGCCTTACAGTGATCCATTGGCCGACGGTGAAGTGATACAGGCCAGCAGTGCTGTAGCTTTACAAAATGGTATGACCATAGAAAAATTATTTGAACAGTTAAAAAATATAAGGCCGGGCATTCAGCTGCCCATTATTTTAATGGGCTATATGAACCCGGTTTTGCAATTTGGAATAGAAAAATTTTGTGCTGCAGCAAAAGAAGTGGGCATTGATGGCATTATCTTACCCGATCTGCCCATTTATGAGTTTGAAACAATGTACAAGCCTTTATTTGACAAAAATAATTTGAAATTTATTTTTTTAGTCACGCCCGAAACCGGTGAAGAGCGCATTAAAAAGATCGATGCATTATGCAGTGGATTTATTTATGCCGTTTCTTCTTCATCTACAACCGGAAAAAATAAATCCATTGAAGGGCAGGAGGATTACTTTAAAAAATTGCAGGGTATGCAATTGAAAAACCCTGTTCTGGTGGGATTTGGCATCAAAGACAAAGCAACTTTTAAAGCAGCCTGTAAATATACCAACGGCGCCATCATTGGTTCTGCCTATATTAAAGTCCTTGAAAATACCAGGGATATTGATCAAACCACTAAAGAATTCTTAAATAGTATTACCGGTTGACGCATTTGTAAAAAACCAGGTAAATTGCATATTCAAATAGACATTATGAAGCGGACCTTTTTTATAGTATTGTTGTTTCCTTTGATAGCTTTTGCACAAACCACGCAAAAAAAAACAACTAAACCGGTTTCAAAAAATAAAGTTACAGTAAAGGCGGTAGCCACAAAACCTGCCGATGGCTATGTTATCAACGGTGAGATCAGGGGGTTAGAAGATGGTGCACCCGTTTCTTTACTTAATGGGCAAACCGGCGCAGTAGAAGCAGAGACAACGGTAAGCAAAGAAAAATTTACGATCAGGGGCAAACTTGCTTCACCCGATTTTAAGTTGCTGATGTTTTATAAGCAGCCGCCCTATACCACCCTGTTTTTAGATAACAGTACCGTAAATGTAAAAGGAGCAAGGCAGGCGTTGGACAAGATATATGTAACCGGCTCGCCGTCGCACCGGGATTTTGAAGAGTTTAATAATTTAATGGCGCCTTATCAATCCGTGTTCGCTGAAAACGCACCATTTGATTCTGCTGCTTCAGCAAATGCAGGACTGGTTACTTATGCGTTTGCGAGTAAGCATCCCGGTTCTTTTATAAATCCTTTGGCGATCTTCAGGTACAACCAGGTTTCGGAAGACATTGAAAAAACGGAAGCTTTATACAACCAGCTCACGGCGCCGGTTAAAGCAACTTCCCTGGGCAGTGCATTAATGCAGTTTATTTACGATGCTAAAAAAAACGCATTGGGTACTCTGTTACCCGATTTTACACAAACTGATACAGCAGGAAAATCCATCAGCCTTTCTTCTTTACGCGGGAAATTTGTATTGATAGATTTTTGGGCGAGCTGGTGCAGGCCATGCCGCCAGGAAAACCCTAACGTAGTGATCGCTTACAATAAATTCAAGGATAAAAATTTTACGGTGCTCGGCGTTTCACTGGATAAAGCAAAGCCAGCCTGGATCGACGCTATTGCAATGGATGGTTTAACCTGGACGCATGTAAGCGACCTGCAGGGATGGGGCAATGCCGTAGCAGTGCAAAACCAGATCCAGAGCATACCACAAAATTATTTGATCGATCCCCAGGGAAAAATTATCGGTAAAAATTTAAGGGGGCCTGCACTGGAAAGAAAACTGGAAAAAATTCTTAAATAATTTAAGCCCCTGTTTGGAATTATTACCCACATTTTATGCCATACCATTTTACTTCGTAAAATAAATTGTTGGAACGGACATTTCTTTTTCATGGCATCATCGTTGCCACGCTCGGTTCAACGGCATACCAGTATTGAACACTGAGCGTATTCGAAGGAAACGATGAGCTAAGTCGAAGTGTTATTGAAGCATGCTCACTAAATCTCCGGCATGTCGCTTTCGCCAACTGGCGAAAGCGACATGCCGGGCAGTTATTTTAAACATCTTTTATACAACTGCACGGTATTTTCCAATCCCAAATAAATCGCATCGCATATAAGAGCATGGCCGATAGAAACTTCTAAAAGTCCTGGAATATTTTCAGCAAAGAATTTTAAATTTTCCAGGTCAAGGTCATGCCCGGCATTAATACCGAGCCCGAGTTCATTTGCTTTTTGTGCAGCGGGGATATAAGGAGCAATGGCTTTAGTTTTGTTTCCTGTTGCATATTCACTGGCAAAACCTTCTGTATATAGTTCGATACGGTTGGTGCCGGTAGCTTTTGCCGCTTCCACCATTTCAACAACAGGATCCACAAATATCGATACACGAATGCCTGCCAGTTGAAAGATTTGTATCATATCCTGCAGGTAATCTTTATGCTCGATCGTATTCCAGCCGTGGTTACTGGTAAGCTGGCCCTTACTGTCGGGCACCAACGTAACCTGTGTAGGGCGGTTGGCTAATACCAGGTCAACAAAAGCCTGTTCCGTGCAATTGCCCTCGATATTGAATTCGGTAGTGACTGTCTTT
Source organism: Chitinophagales bacterium (assembly GCA_038205215.1). Taxonomy (GTDB): domain Bacteria; phylum Bacteroidota; class Bacteroidia; order Chitinophagales; family Chitinophagaceae; genus Ferruginibacter. The sequence continues at coordinate 204,764 of JBBRCB010000001.1, forward strand.
TTTAGATCATACACATCAGCATAACGGATATGCCGTTCATCGGGGCGGGGATGAACAGTGATACCGTCGGCACCAAAACGTTCAATATCTTTTGCAGACCGAATAAGATCAGGGTTATTGCCGCCTCGGCTGTTACGCAATGTGGCGAGCTTGTTGATGTTGACGGAGAGTTTTGTCATCGCATTTTTACCGGCTTAAAGGTAAGGAAAAAGGGCCGCCCAAAGCAACCCTTTACCCTTTGAAATAAATAACTAATACGAGAAAAATTCTAAACCTGCATAGATATACAAGTACAACTCAAAAGTAGATTGAAAAATCATGTGCAAAAAGCGATTAACTATTGCCTAACAAACGTAAAAGAGGAGGATAGCAAATGAAAAAGGGTAGTCTCCCCAGACTACCCCAAACTTTTGTAATAACAAAACTATTGATGATAAAAAACGTGGCTCACATAGAAATGTAAGCATGGCTAATCAATAGATGCTATCATGTATAAAAACGCTGTATCAGAAAATAAAAAAATAACGCATTAATTTGGGTTATGCCTTACTAAAAAAATTAATATCAATAAGTACCAAAAAAAGAAGCGTAAAGCCTTATGGTGGGCTGTGTTTTAAATTAATCGCTTCCTGGAGGAGTTTGATTATTTCTTTTTCCCGTGTAAGTTCTTCCGGTGGAGTGGATTTATCACCAAGCATCCGGGTGTATCTTACTGAATAAAAAGCTAACATCTCCACGAGAGCAGGAAGCTCAAGTTTAAGGTAATCGTTCATGCTCATTATCAGGAATATAATATTACGCTTATTAAATAATAAATATGTTGTGCAGAAACACAACTTCTTTTTATCGGGAACGAGTAGTATATTAGTACTATGAGGCTGCTATTTGATATTTGGATTAAAAATTCAGGAATTGAATTTAAATATACCCTGGAGGAACAAATAATCTTTGAAGAAATATACAAATATGTTTCGGATAGGGTATATCCAATTTTACCTGAAATAGAGGTTGAGCAGGATGCCAGCGAATTTGCTGTAATTATGGTCTATCTTTCAGAAAAGCCAATAAAAATTCAACCCGAAGGATTTAGCGATGAATTATTCAATAAGATAATGGCCTGCTTTAATGAAAATGATGCACATTTAATTGAGAAAAAAGTTGCAAAGGCTTCATTACACTTTTAAATTTATCCATACGGCTCGTTTACTACCGTAAACCCTTATTCCCTGTACATTTCAAAATTCAATACTCTATTTTTTATACCCGCTTATTTCTTAGCTCAAATCTTCACGCTTAAGGAAAGATTTTTAAAAGCAATAGCTTTCCTGATTAGTTTTATTTTCATCTTGACATATGAAATTCTTGCATTATCGGTTATAAGCTTCCGCTTAAGCAAGAGGGTATGTTCTTGTGCATGTAGAGAAAGCATCTCTATCAAGGCGGGCAGGTTAAATGCTATGTATTCACTCATAGTATTACGGGTTAAGGTTATTATGCTTACAAATACCGTGCAGCAGTTGTATGATGTGGCTAAATTTACTATACCGGGGAGGCTAATAACGGCACAAGGGCAGGTATGAATTAAAATGAGATTAAAATAATCGCCTGAATCTACAACCTAATCTTCGCGCTATGGTGGCAAGGGAAAACAAAATTAAGGGCTGAGAGTAGCGGATATTTAACATAACATTAATTATAGGACTTCTAAATTGTGTTTATATGTTTTCCCTGAATTCATCAACCCAATAATTAACTGATTATAGGAATACAAAACCTACTTTTGCCGAAATGCAAACAGACAATACAGCACTTAAACGAATGCTCTCCAATTTAAAAATTGATGAGCTCAACGAAATGCAACTGGCTTCCCTGCAGGCAACCGGAAACCAGGATGTAATTTTATTATCCATCACAGGCTCTGGAAAAACGCTGGCTTTCTTGTTGCCGTTAGTACAATTATTACAAAAAGAAAATAAGACCGTACAAGCCATCATCATTGTGCCGAGCCGTGAACTGGCCATACAGATCGACGATGTATTCCGCAAGATGCAGACCGGCTTTAAAGTCACGTTATGCTATGGTGGCCATAAACGTGAAATTGAAGAAACTAATTTGATCGAGTCGCCTGCTTTGATCATTGGCACGCCGGGACGTATTGCCGATCACCTGCGCAGAAACAATTTTTCTACTGAAGGCATTACTACTCTGGTGCTGGATGAGTTTGATAAGTCACTTGAACTGGGTTTCCAGGAAGAAATGGAATTTATTATTGGTTCACTAAAAAATATTAACAAACGGATTTTAACTTCTGCAACTGAGTCCGTTATAGTGCCCGATTTTATTGGATTACAAGATCCTTTAAGACTCAATTATTCCAATCTCGTTATTGAAAACGCCATTGGACTTGAAGTGAAAACGGTATTCTCCCACGATAAGGATAAAGCCGATACCCTTTTTAACCTGGTCTGTTTTTTGGGCAACCGCTCCACTATTATCTTTTGCAATCACCGCGAATCAGTAGAAAGAACCAGCGCTATTTTGGCTGATAAAGGAATTGTGAATGTATTTTATCATGGTGGCATGGAGCAACAGGAACGCGACAGCGCCTTGTGTAAATTTAAAAACGGCACTTCCAATATTTTGGTCACCACTGACCTGGCGTCCCGTGGTTTGGATATTCCCAATATCCGCAACATTATTCATTACCATTTACCCGGTACGGAAGATATTTTTACGCACCGTAATGGGCGCACAGCCCGTATGGAAGCCAGCGGCACCTGTTATGTAATTTATGCTGAAGAAGAAATACTTCCGGAATATATTACAGCAAATGCCACGGCACAGGAATTGAACGACAGTTATGAATTACCGGAAAAGCCCAAATGGAGCACCCTGTTCATTGCTGCCGGCAAAAAAGATAAAGTGAATAAGATCGATATCGTCGGCTTTTTCTCACATATCGGGAAATTAAAACAGGAAGATATTGGCTTAATTGAAGTGAAAGACTTCTTCTCCTTTGTAGCGATCAAAAAGATTAAGGTCAGTGAAACCTTACGTTTAATAAAAGACGAAAAAATAAAGAATAAGAAAGTTAAGATCGATATTGCGAAGTGAGAGCTGTTACACCAAGTTCCGCAGCGCATAATATAAAATTCAATGAAGATACAATGTGTAACCGCTGCGTATCTTCCTGGAATTTTTATTTACTCCTCTTTCTTTAATACTTCGATGTCCGAAGCCAGTTGCTCAGTTTCCAATTGCAGCGTACCATTATAGATCCCCCGTATTCTTTTATGCTTATCAATTAAAAGAATATGTTCTGTATGCAGGAATTGAGAACTATCCCTGCTGAAACCAAAATCTTCTTCTGCAAAGTACGAAGTGCGGGCTAGTTTGTAGATCGCCGCTTTATTGCCTGTAAGCAAATGCCAGTTAGGAAAATCTATTGCATTATTATCAGCGTAGCGCTTCAGCTTTTGAACGGAATCTTTCCAGGGTGTGACCGAATAGGAAAGAAATATGATGTTGCTATCCTTTTTAAATGGCTCATAAGCCGCTTTCAGGTTACTCATCATTTTAGGACAGATACTCCCACAGGCCGTAAAGAAAAAATTAGCCACATGTATCCTGCCTTCAATATTTTTTTGAGTGATATTTTTTCCATCCTGGTTGCTGCAGGAAAAATCAGCGATGGTATGAGTGATGGTTTTCTCCGCTGCTGCTGCATCAATGAAATGCGGCGTAAAATCAGCAGTGTTGTAATAAGGCAGTACCGCAATTTTTTGTTTATTGCTGCAATACACTAGCCCTACAGAGCAACTAATTAAAAATACTATCCGATACATTGATACAATTTTTTGTGCCCAGCAATCCATAACGCCTGCCATTGATGAAAACGAAATTGGAATGTACTTTCCCGTTATCATAAAATATCTTTTGCAGGCCGTCCTCGTGACCGGCTTTATAATTAGCTTCCTTTGTCATTTGGCCCTTTTCATTCCATTCATAACAGGTACCTTCATATTCACCCTCCTTAAATTTATATTGCAGTTTTTTATTCCCGTTTGGCCACCATGCAAGGTACTCCCCTGTTTTATTCCCCTCTTTAAATTCCCTTATTTCTTCCGGCTGGTTATTGGGAAATTTCTTTTTCCAAATCCCATCTTCTTTCCCGTTATGGAAATTCATGATCGTTGCAGTATCATTTGTAGGGGGAAAAAGAGTAAACACGGTGCCATTGAAAAGTTGTTCATCAAAATAAACGATACCGTTCAACGTTTTTAAGCCAGGCGTCACGGCATTCAGCAGTTTGTGCTCACCAGCCTGCTTACCGGGTTGTTGGCAACCGGTAAACAACATGAGCAGTAATATATACATGCCCCTATTTAGAAACCGTGCCTGCTGTTCCATAAAATCCACTTCCATTTATATAAGGATCGGTGCCCGTAATATGATAATGATAAATGCCATTGGGATAATCAGCCGTAACCGCGGTATGCCCGTGGTAGGCATCCAGCATGGCATTAGTTACAGTGGCACCATTTTCTTCGGGGCCATATACCGGGAATCCATCCAGTAAAAAACCAAGTAAAGCAGATTTGGTTGCTTTTACGGTAGTCAAATAAAGCGGCTCCACGTGATAGTGATATTCACTGGTTGGGGATGGATGCCCCCAATATTTATCAAAACTTACCACTTCATTAGTGAGTGGCTGGTTAGGTCCTGCATATTGATTAAAAAATGCCACACCATTTAATGCAACACCAATGGGCCCCAGTGGTGTTGCACTGTGGGTGGCTGATACCTGCGGGTTGGCGGGTATCTTAAATGTATAATTCTGGGTGGCAATGGAATTAGGGTTTTTAGAAAAAGTATTGCCCCCGAATGTCGTGCCGCTGAAAGCTTCATACAATGTATTGCTAACCGGATAGTATACACTCTTATGATCGGGCGCTCCGCTTGTTTTAATAGTGATATAGGTGCCGTCAGAAGTGATGCTTGCAGCGCCGTAGATCTTTTTATATACATCTGGTACGGTGGCCGTTCCGCCAACGCCCGGGCTCACATCTGAAGATTTGTTGCAGGCTGCTCCTGAAAAGATCATAACTATCAGCAGTAAAGGGATAATAAGTGTACGCATAGTATTTATTGTTTTATAGAAAATTTATTCAACGGGTGGCGTTTTACCTTTAGGCGGAGGAGGCATTCCATCCGGCCCCTCTCCTTCGCCTGGTGGCGGCCCCTTTGGCCTCCTGCCCTGCGCCATCAGCTGCAACACATCCTTTATCATCTTATCAAACTTTTCCTGTTGTGCAGCAGTACAGATCGCCCGGAGCTTTTGGAAATGTTTAAATGTATATAAATCCAATTGTTGCTCTGCTCCTGCTGCCTTAGTACTTTGTACCTGCAGCAAAGAATCGGATACCGTTTGCAGTTTCAATAATTCAAATAAAGCATCTTTTGCTTTACGGATACTATCCTGCAAAGGCTGTTGCCCGGCCTGGTGCTCTTCTCTTAACAGCTTATAAACCCGTTGCTGTGAAGCATCCAGTTGCAGTTCTTTAGTAATAAACTCAAATACAGGGCCCGCAGGCGGATGCTGTGGCCTATCATTCCGCATAGTATTTGAGCGATGGGTCCATAAATAACCCAGCGTTACAATATTTGCAGTAAGTAACAGCAATGTTATTACAGGAAGCAGGCGGTTATTTGTAAAAACACTCATATAATAAATTTATTCGTAAACAGATGCCGTATTCATGTTATATGCTTCAGCAAAAGATTCCAGTGTTGAAGGTTTCGTGGATGGCTGACCTGCTTTTTGTTGAGGTATTTTATTAAAGTTTACTATTGAAAATATATTGACCAGCAGTACCAGCATTAAAGCGCCGGTAATAAACACAGGGCGAAGAAAAAAAACAGGTCTTGCCTTTGGTTCTATTTCCTGCTGCATACGCCCCAATAAAAGGGTATAAAAAAAATCCGGTGCAGCTGCTTTTTGCAAACCCGTCAAACTGTTTAATATCTTTTTTTCATTGTTCATTGTTCATTGTTAGATGTTATTTTAAACAAAAACCTTCGCTCCTAAGCTGGCATTTTATTAATTTTTTTTCGAAGGCTTTGTTTCGCCCTTTGTAACAGCGAATCCACTGCTGATTCGGAAGTATTAAGGATAGCCGCGATGTCGCGGTAACTCAATTCTTCAACTTTATTTAGGATGAAGGCTGTACGCTGGTTTGCCGGCAACTGTTGCACCAGTTTAAATAACAGGGCGGCGTCTTCTTTCCTATCGAGTTGTACGCCTGGATGATTAAATTCTTCGGGTTCATAGATTGGTGTATTATCAGGTGTAAATAAATGAGTGATAAAACCAAAACGTTTTTTTCTATTTTTGCTGCGCAAATGATCCAGGCATTTGGTAGTAGTGATCCTGTATAACCATGTTGAAAGCTGTGCCTCTTCCTTAAACTGGTGAATGGAACGGTACACCTGTATAAAAACTTCCTGTGCGATATCTTCTGCATCTATGCGATGTTGCAATAAACCGAGCGATGTGTTAAATACACGGTCCTGGAACCGGAGCACAAGTTCCTTAAAAGCAAATTCATCTCCATTGCGGAGCCCGTAAACCAGTTCCTGCTCAGTCAAAAGGGTTGGGTATTTTTAATTAGACGTTTGTAATGGATAAAACCTTCGGGAATTAAATTATTTTTTAAAAGAACTAATAAAGCCAGTCACGGATTTATTAAATATACCGGCTTCATCAAAAAGAAAACTATGTTCGATCGGTAACACATAGATAGGGAAATCTTTCAGATCATCTTCAAACTTCAGCAGCCTTGTTGCATCTTTTTCAGTGGTCAGCATTATTTTATTGGAAGACGGCATCTTTTCAAAATGCTGTTTGATATCCGCAAGATCATCACTGTTGAAGATATAGTGGTCGGGATATCGCAGCATATCATAACTATTAAAATGCAGTGCTAAAAAATCCTTCAATGGCGCAGGATCGGCAATACCACAGATCAACAAGATAACTGCATCACGGTCAATAGCCGACTGCTGCTTATTGAAGAGATGGTAAGCCGACCCATACCTGGTACCGGTAAAAAAAACAGTCTGGCGGGATAGTGGCCGTATTTCTTTTATCATTGCATTTTTTTCTTCCTGCGTCAGATCCATTTTGCATTTGGTAACAATGATACAATCTGCTCTTTTCATACTTGCTTTTACATCTCTCAGGTCACCCGATGGCATCATAAGGTCTCTTGTAAAAAGATTGTTGTAAGCAGTGAGCACAATATTTAATCCAGCTTTTACCGGGCGGTGTTGAAAGGCATCATCGAGTATGATCACATTCGTATGCGGCCTGTCGTGAAGAATGTTTGGAATGGCCACCAGCCGTTCTTCTCCTACGGCTACCGTTACCCGCGGGAATTTAGTATGGAACTGCATCGGTTCATCTCCTATCTCCAGCGCCGTGGTAGTATGATCTGCAATCGCAAATCCCCGGGTCTTTCTTTTATAGCCACGGCTTAATGTGGCTGTATTAAAATCATGTTGCAGTAAACGTATCAGGTATTCTACCATTGGCGTTTTACCGGTACCACCCACAGCAATATTGCCCACGCAAATGATAGGGAAATTAAATGCCGACGACTTCAATAACCTTTTATCAAACAGCCAGTTCCTCATCCAGATTATCAGCCCATAAATCAACGACACGGGAAATAATAAATATCTGAGGCTTTTTGGCATTGACCGGGATTGGTTGATTGGTGAATTAGTTAATTGGTTTATAAGTTAATTTGTGAAATTCGTGTAATTCGTATTTCTTAATTCGTGTAATTCATTTTTTTTTATTCGTGTAATTCATTTTTCTTTATTCGTATTCCCAATTCCTTTCATCATTAATTAATAAAAATAGAAAAGATAGTAGTCCCGTAATTCCTTTCTGTTTTATAATGCGCAGTTTTTTTATAGTCGTTCCTGGGTGTATGTTCCAGTATGAACCAGCCACCCGGGTTTAATAATTTTTTTTCAAAAATCTTTACAGGCAGCTCGTCAATAGTGGCCAATGCATATGGCGGCCCGGCAAAAATAAAATCGTATTGCCCTGTTGCAGTCGCTATAAAACGAAACACATCGAGTTGAACCACTTTAAAATTTTCGAGCCCCAGTTCCGCAGCAGTTTTTTTGATGAACGCGTGCATCCGGTTATCTTTTTCCACGATAGTGATATCAGGAGCGCCCCTGCTGGCCAATTCGTAACTGATAGAACCCGTACCACCAAAAAGATCCAGCACTTTCAGTGTTTCAATCTCCAGGTTATTTTGCACTATATTGAACAGGCCTTCTTTTGCAATATCGGTGGTGGGCCTGGTGTAAGGCATTTGAGCAGGCGGTGTTATTCTTCTACCCCCTAGTATTCCGCTTATAATACGCATAATGCAGTAGAAAATAAATGACTGAAGTAATGTGCAGGCTGTTCGAGTATCGCATCAGCATAATTAAAGTTTCCGGGCAATGGCGCGAACTCAATATTCAAAAAATATTTGTAGAGTTCAGTATATAAATTAGAGTTGGTATCAATCATACCACTCAACATTAAATTGGTTTGCGGCGCAGCTTCAAAACTATGGCAAACATTCAGCAAATGGTATACGGCGTCTTCGGGGGTAACGAATTCGAAATTCTGAACCAGTTGTAACTGGCCGTTCTTTCTTAATAATACAGTTACTAAGCCCGGGTAGAAATGACAATACAAAAGATTCCTGTTTCCTTTTTCCACGTTGATCAATACTGCAGCCTGGTGGTTTTGAATGGAGAACGGGAACCAGTGATTGAAAACATTTTTTAAAGCAATAGGCACCCTGTATACGCTATACAAATTATGCGCAGGGATGGCGTCGTACAGCAAGGCAGTTCGTGCTGCATCACCGTACACCAGTTCCAGCATGGCCGCTGCATGGTCCATATCAAAATATTCATCCGGCACTAAAACATTTTCATCTAAGCTCCATGTGATGAAAATTTTTTTAAAATGCTGCTGTTCAAAATCACCGGCACTTAATATACCACTGATCGCATCAGCAATACCGTTATCGGTTTCATGTTTTGCAAAATGGTATACCTGCACAGCTATAAAAGTGTTAGTCGAGCTGTCTAACTGCGTAAACGAAATCCCCTGTTTACCTGCGTGCACCAATAAAACCGGTTTATCAGTTATGGCAGTGGTGGATGTTATGTTGAATGATGGATTCACTGTTTGATTTTCGGCAGGCAAAATAAGATAATTTTGCTGACTTTATGGAAAGTATAACAACAAACGATGATTTAAAAGTAAAAGTTACCAATAAACAGATCCTGTCTATTGCAATGCCTATTACACTGGCTATTCTTATTCCGCAGCTAAACATGCTCACCAACAGCATTTTCCTGGGAGATTATGATATCAATGCTTTAGGAAATGCGGGTATTACCGGTGTGTATTACCTGATATTTGCTGTAGCCGGGCACGGATTAAATAACGCCATGCAATCGGTATTCAGCCGCCATGCAGGCGGTGGGGATACCGGCGCTTTTACAACCATTCTGTCACAAGGTATCCGGATATGTTTACAACTGGCATTAATAGGCATTGCCTTTACCTGGATCATTGCACCCTTTATTTTACAACCGATCGCTGCCAGCGACGCCTATCCGCAGGAAATAAGTTTTTTACGCATCAGGATCTGGGGCCTGCCATTTTTATACCTCTTTCAAATGGGAAACGCATTTTTAGTGGCGTCGCTCAACAGCCGTTATTTGATGATCGGTTTTATCTGCGAAGCCGCAGTAAATATTTTACTGGATTATCTTTTGATTAAAGGTCGGTTTGGTTTTCCCCGCATGGGATTTAACGGAGCAGCAGTAGCCTCAGTGATTGCTGAAGCTATAGGTTTTTTAGTGGTATTTGCCGTACTGTACAAAACTGGTTTAAAAAGGAAATATGACCTGCTTAAAAATTTTACTTACAATAAAATTATCAGCAAGGCCATTATAAAAGTCTCCGCTCCCCTGGTTGCACAATACGTGATCAGTGTAACCACATGGCTGGTGTTCTTCTTCCTAATTGAATCCCGTGGCAGTGCATTGGATAAAGCCATCAGTAATGTAATGCGAAATGTATTTGGGCTGGCGGGCGTTTTTGTTTGGGCCTTTGCCAGTACCAGTAATGTGGTAGTAAGCAATTTAATGGGACAGGGAAGGGAAGATAAAGTGATACTGGCGATCAATAAGATCATGTTATTGAGTATCTGTTTCTGCCTGTTGATGGTGATACTGCTCAATATCTTCCCAGGAATATTCTTTAGTTTATTTGGTAAAGACGATGCGTTTGTTACGGCTGGTATTCCTGTTGCAAGAGTGGTTTCGCTGGGCATGTTATTTATGAGCGTAGCCAATATCTGGTTAAATGGTGTAACAGGTACCGGTAAAACGAGGGTGAACCTCATGATAGAAATCGTAGCTATCACTGTATACCTTATCTACAGCTGGATATTCATGAAAGTACATTTCATCTCACTGGCGATGGCATGGAGTAATGAAATAGTATATTGGTTAACTATTTTTACGATGGCATTTATATTTTTGAAGAGTGGCAGGTGGAAGACCAATAATTAAATACCAGCGACGGGTATGAGAACAAAAAAAGATTCATGTTACCACGAACCTTTAATTAAATGCTATGATACAGCCGGCAATTCTATCGAACTGCTACCTGTTCTTTTTCTTTTGTACCCCTTTTTGTAATGAGCCCGGCAATGCCCAGTTCAAGAATTATACCGAGTACTTTTTTTACAGGTCTTTGTGCGGCGCTAAACAAAACTTTATTAGAAAGATAGCCAGTTGCCAAACCTACCGAAGCTTTCACCAGCGTGCTTTTAAAGCCAGGTGTTGCGATTACCTGCTTCAGGCTATGCCTGATAAGGTTAACCGGCTTTAAGCTTTCAAAGCTGAGGTTAAACTGTTCTTTAAGTGATTGCAGTTCCTGTTCCTCCCTTATTTTCAGCAAAGCAATGGTTTGTTTTAATGCTGCAGTTTCATCTTTCTTTTTCATGAGCTCTGTAGCGGTGCATTTTACAACATACCGTTCTTTACTTCATTTTTAGCGGGTTCATATTTTACTTTATTATCAGTAACCAACCCTTCTATGCCCTGCTTCATACCCTCGTACTTTTCTTTAACCGTGTCTGCGATGCTGTTGTACTTTTCTTTGACTCCATCTGTAAATTCGCCGCCTTTCTCCCTGATCTTCTTTCTTGTTTCTGATCCTTTATCCGGTGCCAGTAAAATTCCTAATACGGTACCCGCGGCTACGCCGGCCACGATGCCCAATAACAATTTGCTTGTTTTCATATTTGTTGTTTTTAAATTTTTACAATATCAAGATCAGCAGTAGCACAACAATAATGATAGCACCTACAGAAAGATAAATACCGTTATTATTGGCTCTCGCTTCTTTTTTAAGTGCTTTTAATTCTTTCCTCAGGTCTTTTTTTTCGCCGGCACTTAAACCGGACTTATCCATATCCTTTATTTCATTAACCCTGTTGATTAAACCGGCTACATAAGCGGAATCTGAAATTACCTTTGAAGACGGCACTACTACTACCGCAGCATTAGTAATTAGTGGATGAAATGTTAATGTCAAACCCAGTGCCATTATACATAAAGCAGTTTTTTTCATTGTATATTTTTTAAATTGGTTTATTTCCCTTTATTACCCTGAGCAATATTGCTATGAAGGCAATCACCAACAGTATATGAATGATACCGCCTGTATGAAATCCTAAAAAACCGATCGCCCATATTACCACCAGGATGACCGCTATTGTATAAAGTATATTGCCCATGACAATTTATTTGGAATTAAAAAAGACTACCTGCAAAATCCTTTAAGCAAAGTTGAGTATCCTGCCGGTGGAAATATTACATAAACAGGATAATAATTTACATCATTCACACATTTCATAACGGCGCGCCTCACCTGGGCTTTACATCCTGCTCTTTTAATTCTGTGGCAAGGCCGGCATATTCTTTAGCCAGTGCTGTGATCTCCTGTTCTGTTTTTTCTTCTATATTAATTACTGCATTACTTGCAGGTTCGTGCGATACTACCAACTCATTTACTTTAATATGCAATGAAGCAGAGAAGCGGTTAAAAGATTTTTGGATAACGAACATGCTTAAAAAAGTAACACTGAAAATGCCATCCCTGATCGTATCATTAATGTGCTCTTTATGAAAATCCCGGTTGCACATCCAAAAGATAACGATGCATAACGCTACAATGAAGGAGATGGAATTACCCAAAATGGCAATGCCTGCGGAGCTCAGTTTTTCAAATCCCCTTTCGGTATGATGGTATATATTTTTCATAACCCTGCTTACTTTAAATACGCTTAAATCATTATTGCGCAGCGGCTGTCTTATTGTTTTATACTATCCTTCAAATTTTTTGCAGGCGTTATGGTGTCGTTGCCTTGCTTTTTTTGCAGGTCAGCCTTCTTTTTCGCGTCTGCTTTTTTCTTTTTCTTAAAATAGCCCCTGAATAAAATATTATGCTGAGCGGCTTCCATATTTTCATTCAACCCTTTGGTTGCACCCTGCAGGTTGCTTATAGTAGAGTCCAGCGCATTACCTACCTTTTCGTCGCTCATCAGTTTGGATAGTGCGCCCTTACCGCTATTCATTTTAGTAGTGAACTTAGCAAATTCTCCTGAACTGGTTTGCAGGTTGGTGAGTGTACTTTTCAGGCTCCCCGAAAATTCTTCATCATTAATCAATTTTGAAAGTGCACCTTTACTATTGTTCATCTTATAACTGAACTGGGCAAGCTGTGCCGTTATGATGCCGGCATTATCCACGCTTGTTTTTATACTGCTCATCACATCATCCATTTCAATGGCTTTTTTTGATGTAATAAGGTCATTATCTTTTACTGGCAGATTTGTAACTGTTCCGGGTGAAATGGTTAGTACCTTATCGCCCATTAACCCATCAGAACCAATGCTGGCACTGGCATCGGATTTTATAAACTGCTGTACGTCTTTTTTTATTACCAGGGTCACCATTACGGAAGTATCGGTAACCAGGCTGATATCGTTAACCGTACCAACATTGATCCCTGAGAAGCGTACATTATTCCCCACTTTTAAGCCACTCACTGTTCTAAACAGCGCATTCAGGTGAAACGTAGAACCAAACAGGTTTTTATTTTTGCCAACAAAATATATCGTCAAAACAAACAATATCAATCCTATGATAACAAACATACCCAGCTTCCATGTAAATCCATTTTCTTTACTCATATACTAACATTTTTATTTAATGGCAATGCAAAAAAAGAGCGTACCCATTCATCGGGGCTTTTCTCCAGTTCGTCGTAAGTTCCCTCGGCATGAATTATGCCATCTTTTAAGATCATCAACCTGTCGCCCGTAAGTCGTGCACAAGCCATATCATGGGTTATAATAACTGCTGTTGTTTTATATTTTTCTTTTACAGCAACGATCAAATCACTTATCTCCCGGGATGTAATGGTATCCAGCCCGGTAGTAGGCTCGTCATATAAAATGATCTCCGGTTTTAAGATAAGTGTTCGTGCAAGGCCGATCCTCTTGCGCATACCACCTGATAATTCGGAAGGCATTTTATCGATTGCTTCTGAAAGGCCAACACTTTCCAAAACTTCTTTAATGGCGTCTTCAGTTTCTTTTGGAGACAGTTTTTTAAAATGGCGCTTTAACGGGAAAGCCAGGTTCTGCCTTACCGTCATAGAATCATACAAAGCAGCATTCTGAAAAAGAAAACCAATGCGCACCCGTATCGGGTTCAACTGCTCATCATCAAGGTTGGTAATATCAGTATCAAAAACTTTTATGGTACCACTGTCGGCAGTGATCAAACCTACGATACATTTTATAACTACCGATTTACCCGATCCCGACTTACCCAGCAGTACCAGGTTCTCTCCTTTGTTTACAGAAAGATCAACGCCCATTAAAACATCATTCTTTTTAAAAGATTTATACAGGCCGTTGATGGCTATAACAGAGCCCCCGTTTTCTTTTCTATTATTTTCCGTGATATATTTTTGTTCTGCTATCATTATTAGGTTTAAAAAAACAGGTCGGTTAACTGTACAGCGAGCATATCAATAATAAATATCGTGAGCGAAGCGGCCACTACCGCTGAGTTGGCTGCCTTGCCCACACTTTCTGTACCATTGGCTGCAGTAAATCCTTTATAACAACCGATCATACCAATAAAAAAACCAAAGAAAAATGTTTTGGCCATTGCCGGAATGATATCAATAAAATCCAGCGAATCGAGTGCCTGTGTAAAATAGCGGACGAAGTTAACGTCGCTGTGAATATTGATACCAGCATAACCGCCCAGCAGGCCAACAGCATCTGCAAACACTACTAAAACCGGCACCATTAATGTAGTGGCCAGCACCCTGGTAACTACCAAATACTTATAGGGATTTACAGCAGAAACTTCCATGGCATCAATCTGCTCCGTTACTTTCATAGAGCCTAACTCGGCACCAATACCCGAAGATATCTTGCCGGCACATATCAATGCGGTTATTACAGGGGCAATCTCTCTTATCAAAGAAAGCGCCACCATTCCGGGTAACCAGGATTCTGCACCGAATTCGGCAAGGGTTGGGCGTGATTGTATGGTAAGCACCAGGCCCATGATAAAACCGGTGATCGTAACCAGGGGCAATGTTTTATAACCAATATTGTAACACTGCCTCATGAATTCTTTTATTTCATAAGGTGGTTTAAAAATCTCTTTGAAAAACCTGGCAGCAAATACGGTAACATTACCCGCATCATTGCATATATTCTTTAAATAAATAACCAAAATTTACGTAGTTTTTTTGGGGCCGTTAATCATCTGAAAGTGCTTTATCTTTAACTAAGCTGTTATTATTTTTCTCTTCCTGTATTGTTTCAAATTTTTTCAGCGCTACAGGCAGCTCTTCATGGCTGGTTTTGCGGGTATTAAAGATTCCGCTGGAAATGGTAGCGTGTAAATACAGTGGCTGGCTGGATTTTTCCACTGCAATCCCGAAGAGGTAAGCATTCATCAATTGATAAGTGCTGAATTGGCTATCCTCTTTATCTTCCTGTTTTAATTCTTTAACCCCGGTTGTATTTAACGGAAGTTGTTTCGACCTGTCGTCCGGTGTTATGAAAGAATAGCCAAAAAGAAAAAATACCGCTGCAACCTGGAGCGCATTAGCCGCACTGTTCATAGTGATCTTTTTCATTTTCTTTAGAGTTTGTGACTGGAATAAAAAAACGGGTATCCCCCTTCCGCTTATTTTACCCACCTTTCTTTTATTTAATCCCACCTAAAAATTTCATTATACAAAATTTAGTTTTTTTATCTGCCCGGCTGTTATAGAATTGCATGAAAGAATAGTATTATTCACACATTCTTACAATAAACCCGCTTTGTTTAAAGCGGGGTAAGGGGTAAGCGACACTATTTTTTGGTGGGGATGATAAAGAGCGGTACAGGCGTATGGTGCAACACTTTTTCAGTTGCACTCCCCATTACCACGGCTTCCAGCCATTTCCTGCTGTGTGATCCCATTACAATTATCGATGAGGCGGTTTCTTTTGCAGCTTCAACTATCGCATCCGCGGTATCACCTTCTTTTACCAGGGTTTGTATGGTACTGTCGTCAAGATGTGCTTTTGTTTTTTCCAGGAAATCCAGTGAAGCTCTTTTAATGTGCTCTAAGCTTTCGGGCTGTAAAAAGTCAATATCGCTATAACCCCCAAAGCCCATTATCGGTGAAAATGCCATTGAAGAATAATAGGCAGGTTCTGCTGTAACATGCAGCAACACTACTTCCGCGAGCAGGGCCTTGGCCAATGCATACCCTTCCTCAGCTACCTGTTGCGCAGTAGGCCCGTAATCAAGGGCAATTAATATTTTTTTCATTGTAGGTTTTTTGCAGTTGTAGTACAAAAGCAATCTATTCGCCTTTATCTTCTTCCAGGTCGTTGTGGTTATCTCCACCTAAGCTGTAATAATTGTTCTCTTCGTCTTCACTCCCGATCTCTTCCTGCGCATCATCCAGTTCTGAACCCGGGATATCAAGGTCGTTCCCGGAATGGTCGTCCTTAAAGTCTTTTTCATTGTACTCCTCTTGCTGGTTGCCGGCAATGGGTTCTTTTTTTGCTGAGATGTCTTCAGGATCGGTATCAGCTACTTTGGTGGATCTGTTATAAATGTCATCGCCCGGCGGGTAAATGGGAAGCCCTTCAAAAGCAAGCCCTTCTTCAATGCCGGGCTTACGCACCGGCTGATTTTCTGTTTTCTTGTCCATAACCGTTTTAAGTATACGATCAATTAGTTGAAAAATATTCTCTTACAAAAGCATGCTGCTGGTTCTCCGACATTTTATCAGCTTGTTTGATCTCAATTTTTATTTTATCAAAATGATGATCCGTTTTTAAGATGTTTAATAATTCTGTCTTGGCATCTGTAGGGCCGAAGAGCAGCACATCATCATATCTCATGATCACTTCCCCTAATTGTTTGTAATAGGCAGTCTGTTGCTGCTGTTCTTTGTGGTGCAGCGTTTTCTCACCTTTGTCCATCGTTTCTTCCTTTACGCCGTTGGTAAAAGGGGATTCAATGGTCTTTGAGCCTGACGCTGCGTTTTCAAATTCCATTAAATGTGCATTGGAATGATCCATCCAGATACCTAATTTTTTTACTGTAGTCATTGGTGCTTGTTTAATTGCGCTGGTATTACCCATTCAATTGTTGGTTGAAAATATATTTCTTCGTTTTTAAATTATCCTGTTTTAAGTGTGGATGCTGTTCAACGAACTTAAGAGCCCGAATACTTTTAAAAGCCATATCACCAATATGATAACGACCACCGCATTGAGGATATTTTTTATTTTACGGTCCATGGGCAGGTAAGTATTTACCAGGTACAGGAGTACGCCAACAACAAGGATCACAATTATAATAGTGAGTAAAGGCATAATAATAGTTTTTTTGATGTGGAGTAAAGTTGCGTTATTGTATTATTTTAACTGTTATACAATTGCAAAAAAAGATTACATTATTCACACCTTATCAGTGCGGCGTTAAAATAAATTACCAGGGAGCATAAAATTATGTAGGCAGGGTTTGCCTGTTGTATGAAAGGAAAGCCTTCACTAACAGATCTTATTATACCGACAGCATTTTTTTCCTGGCCGTCCTGTCTACCAGGTAAAAAGATAAAAGTCCTGCCATTGTAGAAGCAATATAAAAATAATTGAACTCGCCTGTCATGCCAATACCATATTCACCGATCAGCAGGTATAACATATTAATGCAGATAACAAGGGCAATAAAAGCCAACCGGCGATCTGCACCGGCTTTTGCATTTGCAGTATACACCCAATTAAAAAGCAGCATTGCAATTAAAGAAGGCAACGAAATGCAAATGCCATACCCCGCCAGCTGTAAGAACATACCGAGGTCATTTTTATCAGCGCCGGTAAACTGTTCATATATAACAAAGCCGAATAAACCAATGGCTAAAAATGCATCTGCCAGGAGCCATATAAAAAAAACCTCTTTGTATTTCATGCTGTTTATTTAGCTTTCCAAACATTATTGGCGAAATTGATATCCGGGAAAACTTTTGCTGCATCGATCTCTACAGTTTTTAATTCTTCGGTAGTGGGTAGTTTAAGTTTCCATACCGCGGTATTGTTCCAGACTTCAACAGGCAGTTTTATTGTTCCTTTCACGCCGCTTTTTGTTTCGTAACTGATATTTACCGGCATGGCCATTTCTTCTAAATTTGCAATAGTAACAACAGCGCCGTTTGCAGCAGCATCCTTATCATATTTCACGGAAATTATAGATTGGTCTAACCGGTAATTTTCAAGGAACCAACTTTTCCAAAACCAGGCAAGGTCTTCTCCCCCTGCATTTTCCATCGTTCTGAAAAAATCCCATGGCGTTGGATGTTTAAATGCCCACCGGTTGATATAAGTTTTAAACGCGTAATCAAAACGGTCGGGCCCCAAAACCTCGTTACGCAATAATTCCAAACCATAGCCGGGTTTAAAATATAATGCTATACCAATATTGCCTTCTTTCATCGCGTCAGGCGTCAGGAAAATCGGTTCAGTGTGTTCGCCGAACATATACCCGGCCATGCCTTCCATACTGGTTACAGGATTTTTATATTCGCCTTTATTAAAATCATCATCCGCCAATGAATTGATAAAAGTATTGAAACCTTCATCCATCCATCCATACCTGCGTTCATTACTGCCCACGATCATTGGAAACCACGTATGACCAAATTCATGATCGGTTACACCAAACAATCCTGCATCAGTTGCTTTGTTGCCGCAGAAAACGATTCCCGGGTATTCCATACCGCCCACATTGCTGGCTACATTGGTGGCAACAGGATAAGGAAATTCATACCAGCGTTTGCTGTAATTCTCTATACTGCCTTTTGTATATTCCGTTGCCCTGCCCCATGCTTTTTTACCATTGCTTTCCCCAGGGTATACACTCATCGCCAAACAGGATTTACCGCTCGGTAAATTTATCCTGGCAGCATCCCATATAAAACTTTTTGAAGAAGCCCAGGCGGCGTCTCTCGCATTGGTGATCCGGTATTTCCAGGTGAGCGTTGTGCCCGCCGGCCTTGATGCAGGATCGGTAACTTCTTTCTCAGTTCTTATCATTACCACTTTATCGCTTTTCTTAGCTTCCTCTAATCGTGTAGCCTGTGTAGTGGTTAATACTTCAGCAGGATTTTGCAATTCGCCGCTGCACACAACAATATGGCTGGCAGGCGCTGTTATCGCTACATCAAAATCGCCGTACTCCAGGTAAAATTCACTTGGTCCCAGATAAGGATCGGTATTCCATCCCCTTATGTCATCAAACACGCACATTTTTGGATACCATTGTGCAACGGTAAAAATATCTCCATTCTTTGTTTTTAATATGCCGCAACGGTCGGCACCGTACTCTGGTAACGTAAAGGAGAACGCGATCTTTAATTTGATCACATCCCCGCCGGGTTTTACGGCTTTTGGCAAACGTACCTGCATCCTTGTATCTGTAATGACGTAATTGGCAGGACTGCCGTCTTCGTAGGTAACGCTGGTTATTTTATCACCGCCATTAAAAGAACTTTTGCTATCGCCATAACGGCTGCGGCTGTCGAAAGGCATACGCGCCTGTCCGCGGCTGTCTTTATTAAATAAATTTTGTTCTAACTGTAACCATAAAAAAGGTAAAAAATGAGGGCTGTTATTTTTATAAGTGATCGTAACGGTACCACTTATTTCATGGCTGATATCATTCAATGATGCGGTAATCTGATAGTCGGCCTTATTTTGCCAGTAACCTACATTTGGTTCTCCCGTTGCTGCCCTGCTGATGGTACCTCCGGATGGGTAAAACAATGGAGAGAATAATGCATGCGGGTTATATTTTGTTTCAATATTTTCTTCATTTTGAGCAACAGCAGCGGTTCCAACAAAAAATAATACAATAAAAAAGAGGCCAGATTTTTGCATGAGTTTTATTTTATGGTATGAAGATAGCTAAAACAAATGTACCTGTAAAACCACAGGTGTAAATAAATGTGTATTGAAGCATTGATTTTAAGTATTAACTGGCCGTGAAATACAGGGAACTCATGAAGAACTAAATGTTCAATAATCAATGCTCAATTCTCAAGTGGGGAGCAAGCTGGATATAGCTGAATGTAAAACTTGCATATTGTGTATTGAGCATTGAATATTGAGCATTAAAACGATCTGAAAAAAAAATTCGCTGAACCTACTTCCAGTCATTTAATAATTTCTTTCCTGTTTCCTTAATGGCAGGATCATCTTCTGTATGGTTGGGGATAAGCATCATTTCGTTGAGTAATGCAATCGCTTTATCATTTTGATTGTTGCGGTGGTAGGCTTTTGCCAGTTCCACATAATTTAAAATAAAACCTGCAGTAAGCGTTTTCGATCTTTCAAATGCGGCAATACTTTCTTTTAATGAGGAAGGGGGAAATGCACCGTATAAAATTTTTACTGCGGCTCTTTCTATCATATTCAAATTACTGATCTCGTAATGCCAGCGGCCGAGTACATGCCAGGCTAAAAAATTGGAGGGATCGCTTTTGATCGCTGCTTCAACATATTTTTTGAGGTCTTTTGCAGACACTACTTTTTCTTTACCCGACTTTGTTAAAGTACTTCGTCCAAGCATTATCGCCATAGAAGTGTTGGCTTCGGAGTTAGTAGAGTCAATCTTCAATGCAGTTTGCGCATAATATTTTGCGGCGAGGTAATAATTATCCCTGAGCACCCCATTTTTCTGGCGCTGGCCGATGCGGCTGCAGAGTTCACTGCTCTTGCTTAATGCATGCAGGTGGGTAGGTATTATCTTTAGTGCTTCTTTGAATTTTGCGAGGGCCGCCATCTCATCAGGCACAGCTTCCAGCCGGTCGGCTTCTTTAATGGTACCATTTACGTCCTGTGCCGCAGGTTTCAAAAAAGTGAGGATTGAAATAAATAATATTAAAAGCAACTTCATTCTAAAAATCTTTTTTATAGCTAACTCCAACTGAACCCTGGATGCCGGGTATCGGAGGATAAACTTTTTTTACATGGATGTCAATAGAAGTGATACGGTTATCCGCATCGTAAACCTGTTGCGCCAAATCCTGTGCCATAGTTTCCAAAAGCGGGATCGGAATGTTCATACGGTCCTTTATGATCGTATAGATCTTTACATAGTCAATGGTCTGATGCAATTCGGTCACCGTTTCATTTTCATTAAATGTTACCGAAGCATTCACTTCATATTCATTGCCCAATATCCTTTCCTCTTCAAAGACACCATGAAAGGAAAAGAAACGTAAATTATGAAGCTGAATTGTAAACATTAATGGAGAATGATATAATGGATAATTAATAGTTCCTTCAATTGATTCATTAATGCAATCCTTTTTCACTCAAATACCTTTCGGCATCTAACGCCGCCATACAACCGCTTCCTGCTGCAGTTACTGCCTGCCGGTATATCTTATCCTGTACATCGCCGCTGGCAAATACCCCTTCCCTATCGGTTTTTGAAGTGCCGGGAATGGTTTTAATATATCCTGCATCATCCATTTCGATCCAGCCTTTAAAAATATCACTATTGGGCTGGTGCCCTATAGCAACAAAAAATGCGCTCACAGGTATCACAGTCAGCGCCCCGGTCTGGTTATTTTTTATGCGTACCGCTTCTACTTTTTTATCTCCCAGTATCTCATCCGTTTCACTGTGCCAGTTCACTTTTATATTGGTTGTTTTCAATACCCTTTCCTGCATCACTTTACTGGCCCTCATCTCTCCTTTACGCACGATCATATGTACTACCGAACAAATTTTAGAAAGGTACAAGGCTTCTTCCGCAGCAGTATCGCCAGCCCCGATGATCGCTACCTCTTTACCTTTAAAGAAAAATCCATCACATACGGCACAGGCGCTTACGCCATATCCATTCAAACGTTGTTCACTCGGTAAGCCAAGCCATTTAGCACTTGCACCTGTAGATATGATCACAGCATCTGCTTCGATCCATTTCTCTTCATCGATCTCCACTTTTAAAGGCCTTGATGAAAAATCAACTTTTGTAGCCAACCCATACCGAATATCCGTACCCATACGTTTGGCCTGGTTCTCAAAATGCAGCATCATATCCGGGCCCTGGATACCTTCCGGATAACCCGGGTAATTTTCCACTTCTGTTGTAATGGTTAATTGCCCGCCGGGCTGAATGCCCTGGTAAAGAACAGGATTTAAACCGGCCCTTGAAGCATAGATCGCGGCGGTATAACCTGCTGGCCCCGATCCAATGACCAGGCAATGTACTTTTTCTGTATCCATAAATTTTATTTCAGTGCTAATCCGCGAATTTACAGGAATATTCTTTTGCTCCGTTTCCTCAAAAAGGAAATGATGATTTTTTTAGGTTTAAATGTAAAGTAGCTTACTTAGCAACTAAAGTTTTGAACCAGGCGGCATACCCGTAAAATGCCCCTAAGGCGCCATTGCTGATATTCCCGATTACTTTATTAGGCTGTGTAAAAGGATTGCCGATACTTTGCTGGGCAAACTCCCAGGTATTCCAGAAAGTAAAACTGGCCTTATCAATATTGCATATTTTTACAGTTACCGTGTCGCCTTTTCTAAAAAAATTACTGTCTGCTGAAATTCGGTTATTCCTGTCAATGCCCGGATCAACCTGTAATTCATAAGTAGTGCCGTCAATAACGGCATCATCAAAAACAGAGGTCTCACCCGGTAAAAAAACGCCTCTATTTTTTTTTGTAAAATAACGTATATAATTGCCCAACCCAGGCGGGTCGGTAGTTCTTGTTATCAACACCCTTTTGTTGGTATCGGGATTTAACGGCGCCTGCCTGAACCACAATGAATCGGGGTATTTTTCGAGCAGGGGAATTTTTGTGCTGGCATTGTATTCTTTTCCCTCCGCTTTAATATTTAAACTATAGCTTGTATTGAACTGGCCAACAAATGCAGTGGAAAGATTTACGGAATCCAGAGTGTAATAATAAAAGGTATAACCGCCGCCAACATTTACAGGATATTCCCTCAACCGGTGCGTTAAAGTTCCATTGGAGATCGTAACAACGGCATTATGCACAAACGAATTGGCAAGGATCGATGGATTGATGGTACTGAAATAATCAAAGCTTTTGGTAAGCACTACGGTTGGCGCCTGTCCGTTTTCTACCTGGGCATCTACCACCAGAATATCGTCGGCATTCTTCAAATTAAAATCAATATTCTTTTCGCAGGAAAAAAGAATACTAGCCAGGAATATGTACAATAATTTTTTCATCAGGTACAAAATTAAGTGTATTACAATTTTTTACGGTTTTTGTTTGTCGATAAATAAGTTAATGTTTGCAGGGATTTTTGTTCCAATAAAAAATCCTCCTGCTTTTGCAGAAGGACTCAAAGGAATAACCCATCAAAATAATATTAACCCAAATAGGCTTTCAATGCGCCGCTGTAACGGGCTTTTTGTAAACGTTTAATAGCCCTTTCTTTGATCTGGCGAATACGCTCTTTGGTAAGATCGTACTTTTGGCCGATCTGCTCAATGGTAACACCATTTTCGCCATCCAGTCCGAAGTATGCATTTACAATCTCTGCTTCCCTTGGGCTTAAAGATTTTAATACCCTGCGGATCTCATTTTTCAATGAATCATGCATTACATCCTCGTCAGTTTCATCACCACCTTTCAACAGGTCACCCATGGCTACATCTTCTGCTTCATGCACGGGTGCATCCAGGGAAGTATGACGGGTGTTGCTTTGAAAAATGTTGTTGATCTCTGTCTCACTCATCTCCAGTAATTCTGCTAACTCTTCAGTAGAGGGCTCCCGCTCGTGTTCCTGTTCAAAAGCCATGTAAGCTTTATTAGCTTTGTTATAAGTGCCAATTTTGTTTTGAGGCAGGCGGACTAATCTGCCCTGCTCTGCCAACGCCTGTAGTATAGATTGGCGAATCCACCACACCGCGTAAGAAATGAATTTGAAACCCTTGGTTTCGTCAAAGCGTTGTGCTGCCTTGATCAAGCCGAGGTTACCCTCGTTAATTAAATCGCTAAGAGAAAGGCCCTGGTGTTGGTACTGCTTAGCAACAGATACCACAAAACGAAGGTTGGCCTGCACCAGTTTGTCCAATGCACGCTGATCACCCATCTTGATCTTTTGAGCCAAAATAGTTTCCTCTTCCGGTGTGATCATTGAAATTTTGGAAATTTCCTGCAAATACTTTTCTACCGCTTGTGAATCACGGTTGGTAATCTGCGTTGCGATCTTAAGTTGCCTCATTGTAATGTATTAGTTCAGAATAGATAACACTATATAGACATATTTGTTGGGGAAAATGTTGCAAATGAATAGTTAATAAGCCTCACATCCTTATAAAATAGTTTGCAAAATTAGGATAAAAATGCCAAATTTCATAGCGTTTGTGTAAAAAAGGTACGAATGGTGGATAAGAAGGGCGTGACGGGTATTGATTTGTGAGGGCAAGTAAGAAAAAAATGTTCAATGTTCAACGCTCCATTTTCAATGCTCAACGAAATACAAGGGCACATGCTTTCAATCTGCATCCTTACTGGAAAAATGCTACCTACCTGTATGCGACACATTTTCCTTAAAAATTGAATATTGAGCATTGAACATTTTCTAAAATCTCCATCTTATCTTTATCCCATGATAACAGACTTACGCTCCGACACGTTTACCAAGCCTTCGCCCGCTATGCTTGAAGCCATGTTTAAAGCTCCGGTTGGCGATGATGTTTTTGGTGAAGATCCTTCCGTAAATCAATTAGAAGCCATGTCAGCCACTATGTTTGGAATGGAAGCCGCTTTGTTTTGTCCCAGCGGTACCATGACCAACCAGATCGGTATCAAATGCCACACCCAGCCAGGTGACGAAGTGATCTGCGACAAAGTGAGCCATGTGTACATTTACGAAGGCGGTGGCATTGCCTTTAACAGTGGCAGCCAGGTAAAAGCCCTGGAAGGTGACAGGGGAAGAATCACTGCAGCGCAAGCGGTGGAAGCACTCAACCCTGATGATGTGCATAAGGCAAGAACCAGTCTCATCAGTCTTGAAAACACCGCTAATCGCGGCGGTGGAAGTTGCTACGATTTCACTGAATTTGAGAAGATTAAAGAAATTTGTTTGCAAAATAAATTAAGCCTGCATATGGACGGTGCCCGGCTTTGGAATGCATTGGTGGCAAAGAAAGAATCGCCTAAACAATACGGGGAAATATTCGATTCTGTTTCTATTTGTTTAAGTAAAGGATTAGGAACTCCGGTAGGCAGTTTGCTTTTAGGAAAATTCGATTTTATAAAGAAAGCGCGAAGAGTAAGGAAAGTTTTTGGCGGAGGCATGCGCCAGGCCGGTTACCTGGCCGCAGCTGGAATTTATGCGCTTGAAAATAATATTGAAAGATTACAGGAAGATCATTTACATGCACACCAGGTTGCGGAAGCATTGGGGAAAAAAGATTTTATTGGGAGGATCATGCCGGTTGAAACCAATATCATCATCTTTGAAGTGAAAGGTTCGTATACTCCAAAAGAGTTTTGTGAAAGACTGAAACTGGATGATATTCTTTGCTTATCCATTTCACCTACACAGGTACGCATGGTAACACATTTGGATATTACTGAGGCAATGGTAAAAAAATTGATCGGCGTTATTGCATTAATGTGATCAGTGCTGCAGATGATATTTTTATTATGCGAATTTTACCAATTACACTGATGAAAAATAATTGTACCAATTATCGTTTTGTATTTGGGTTAACATGCCAGTACTTAATATCTCCTGTTGCTCTTATAAATTCAAAAGCTTAATCATCAAGTATACAAACCAATCCTACCATAATCATTTTTAGAGAAAGGCAGCTTTTACTAAGGGTTTTAAAATTATATATCGTAGTTAATGATACTCATTTGTACCAGTTGAGAGAAGAGGAGCCGTTTGTACTCGAGGAAAATCATTTACCGGTAAAGTTAGTGGCAAAAAACGGCTTTCATTGCTCAAAACCCTTTTACATTTCCAGGCATAATGCTGGTATTGTATTAATCGGTGTTGGTTGCAAAACCGACAATGGCAGCCTTTGGGGTGGCATTATTTTCAGCGGGCTTTTCTTCGCTGTTTTTTTTGCTACCGGTTTTTATGCAGTATTGGTATTGGCCAACCTACCGTTGCTTTACCTGGTGTATAAATTCTTCCTGCAAACAAAAGAATTTATAACGATTGAGGCGCTCAGGAAATAACAAGTCCGCTATTTTTTAAATAACTTTATCCCAAACAAAAACAACCACTGTGAGTTTTCCAAAGATCAATCCCACTTCTACTACTTCATGGCATGCATTGCAGAATAATTTCAGCCAAATGAAAATGGTGCACATGAAAGAATTATTCAAAGCTGATGCAGGAAGGTTCAAAAAATTTTCCCTGCAATTCAACGATATCCTGTTTGATTATTCCAAGAACATCATTACAGCAGACACGATGCAGTTATTGCTGCAGCTTGCTAATGAATGTAAATTGAGTGATGCCATTGAAGCCATGTTTACCGGCGAAAAAATCAACGGCACAGAAGACAGGGCTGTGCTTCATACGGCTTTAAGAAATTTTTCAGGTGAGGCTGTTATTACAGACGGGAAAGACGTGATGCCCGATATAAAAAAAGTACTGTTGCAGATGAGCAGCTTCTGCAAAAAGATACACAGCGGTGAGTGGAAGGGCTATACAGGAAAAAAGATAAAATATATCGTCAACATTGGCATTGGTGGCAGCGACCTTGGCCCTGTAATGGTAACGGAAGCATTAAAACCTTACTGGATAGATGGCATACAAACTTATTTTGTAAGCAATGTCGACGGCACGCATATCGCGGAAACATTAAAAAAGCTGACAGCCGATGAAACAGTTTTTTTAATTGCTTCCAAAACATTTACCACGCAGGAAACCATGACCAATGCGCATAGTGCAAGAGATTGGTTCTTATTGTCAGCAAAAGACGAACACCTGGTTGCAAAACATTTTGTGGCACTGTCCACCAATGAAAAAGAAGTGACCAAATTTGGTATTGCTCCCGAAAATATGTTCGTTTTCTGGGACTGGGTGGGTGGCCGTTACAGTTTATGGAGTGCAATCGGGTTATCCATAGCACTAACAGTAGGGTATGATAATTTTGAAGAGTTGCTGAAAGGCGCCCACGAAACTGATAAACATTTTCGTACTGCAACGTTCGAAAAAAACATACCCGTTTTAATGGCACTTATCGGTACCTGGTATACGAATTTTTATGGTACCACTACAGAAGCCATCCTTCCTTACGATCAATACCTGCATCGTTTTGCGGCCTATTTTCAACAGGGCAATATGGAAAGCAATGGAAAATATATCGACCGCAACGGTGAAAAAGTTACTTATGCCACAGGACCCGTAATTTGGGGCGAACCGGGAACTAATGGCCAGCATGCATTTTACCAGTTGATCCACCAGGGCACCCAGATTATTCCCTGTGACTTTATTGCACCAGCCATTAGCCACAACGCGATGGGAGACCATCATCAAAAATTATTGAGTAATTTTTTTGCGCAAACAGAAGCGCTTATGAACGGCACTGATCCTGACACTTCCACTTCGCCCAATGCATTCCGTGTTTTTGAAGGCAACCGCCCCACCAATTCTTTTTTGATTAAAGAAGTAACGCCATTTAGTTTAGGTGAACTGATCGCTATGTATGAACATAAGATCTTTGTACAGGGTGTTATCTGGAATATTTACAGTTTTGACCAATGGGGTGTAGAATTGGGAAAAGTTTTGGCGAATAAAATTTTACCGGAACTTTTAAATGCAGATATTATTACTTCACACGATTCATCCACCAATGCATTAATCAACGCGTATAAGAAAATGAAATGACCCATAAAATATAGTAACTTTAGAAAAACAATTATTTATGAAAATAATTTGCTTTTTTGCTGGTGCTATTTTTATTTCAATTGCTGCAACAGCCCAGGTAACACCTTCAAATCCTTTGGATGAAATGAAACTCAACCCGGCTATTGGTGGTATAAAAATTCCAGTTCTTCCTGTACCAAAACTTACGGGCATCGCTCCCTTAGGTAACTTATATGCAATGCCACCTGATAATATGCCCTGTTTAGTTCCAAACTTCGCTGATCAAAATTCCATGCCTGTTAGTGTAACGCCCTTTGCTAGTCCTTTTATACCTAACTCTTTACCAAGACAACAATTACCTGAAGCGCCTTTCAGAAAAAAAAATCTTTTAAAGCTTGACAAAGCTCCAAAAAAAGTTGCTAAAAATTTAATGCTAGACCTGATCAGGAAAAAGTAAAGTATGAATTAAAATAATTAATATCGTTGTGGAGCAACGAGTTCAGTTTCTGTGACGATAACGTAACTGAAAATTGTTTTATCGAGCTTTCCTTTCAGTACAATTTTTTTCAGTAACTCATGCGGTAAAGTTTTGCCATCTGCCTGTAAAAGATCGATCCTCCAAACATGATTTCCTTTTTTGGCTTTTAAGATCACTGGCTTCCCGTTTACTTTTTTAACGCCGATAGTGGCTGTATTTTCTCCTGTTTCAGCAACTGTACACGTAAAAAATATACCATTATACAAAACGGTATCAATGGCAGGCTTGCCGTTGTAGTTACATTCCAGGTAAATAAACCTTTCCATCACAGGTGCAGGATTTATCCTGTTGCCCTGCTCATCGGCAAGCTGCACTCCCGGAATTGAGACGGTAAAAAAAGCCTGTGCTTTTTGAATTTTATGTTGAGCGCTGCAGCTGAGAGCGGCAATTACTGATAGTATCGCGGTTAACTTTTTCATTAAAAGCTTTTAAACAAATATAAGGCCAGTTCTTTTGGTAAATAAAAAACCCTCTCTAAAAAAGAAAGGGTTTCAGCAATTAGTTTTGGCGTTGGTTTACCACTTATCTACTTCCTCGGTGCTGCCATTATCAACAGGTGTTGACGGTTCGGCAGGAGATTCAGCTTTTTCTTCTGCAATCGCTTCAGGTGCTGAAGCGGCGGGTGCAGCGGACTCTGTATTTTGAGGAGCCTGGCCACCTTCCCCTTCGTAAGGGGTGTCGTGGTTGAATGCATCAAAATCAAAGTTTGGCATCAGTTCTGTCTTTACATAATCAACAGCTTCTCCTAACCCTTTTAAGAATTTATTAAAGTCTTCTTTGTATAAAAATATTTTATGCCGCTCATACCCATCACTGTCAAACTTTTTACGGCTTTCTGTAATAGTTAAATAAAAGTCGTTACCACGGGTTTCTCTTACATCAAAAAAGTAAGTCCTGCGTTTTCCGGCACGGATGCGTTGACTGTAAACGCTTTCCATTTTTTTGTCGTTGTTTTCGTACGCCACTGTTGTTGTTGTTGTTTTAGTTTTTTAAACGATTCCCCTTTTTAAGGAAAGGCAAAGATAAAATTGTTTTTGAAACCACAAAATATATGTGCAGTTATTTCGGATGGTTTGTGGTAAAGGTTAAAGGTTGAAGGGTAAAGATTGAAGGTTGATGGCTGATGGAGAATACAGTACTATACAATGAACCATCAACTATGAACTATCAACCATCAACCATCAACTATGCACTAATTGCGTTCCTCCTGCTGCCGGTTATACATCTCGGTATAAATACCATTACTCCGTAAAAGCTCCTCATGCGTGCCTTCCTCGGCAATACGGCCGTCGTCCAGCACAATGATCTTATCAAATTTAAACAGCGAGAAGATACGGTGAGTGATGATCAGGGCCGTTTTGTTCTCCAGGTAATGATAGAGGTTCTCGATGATCTCCTTTTCTGTTCGGGCATCCACGGCACTTAGGCAATCATCAAAGATCACGATCTGCGGATCTTTAATCAGCGCCCTTGCGATAGATATTCGCTGCTTCTGCCCACCGCTGAGGGTTACGCCCCTTTCCCCGATCATGGTTTTGTATCCTTGTTGAAACCTTTCTATTTCGTTGTGAACACTGGCCTGCTTCGCAGCAGTTACGATCTTTTCGGGCGAAGCATTCTCTAATCCAAAACTGATATTATTACTTACGGTTTCACTGAATAAGAAAATATCCTGCGGCACATAACTGATCTTCTCCCGCAGGAAATTAATATTGATCTTATTCACGGGGATACCATCATACGTGATTGTGCCGCGCTGCGGATCATACATATGCAGGAGTAATTGTGCAATGGTGGACTTACCCGTTCCCGTACGGCCAATGATGGCGATCTTTTGCCCTTTATTGATCTGCAGAGAAAAATCTTTTATGGCATTGATGCCGGTATGCGGGTACGTGAAGTCAACATTATGGAATGCAATATTGCCCTGCAACACGGGACACAGCTCATTGCCGGTATTTTTTATTTCCGGCTCGGTATGCAGGAACTCATTGATCCTTTTTTGTGATGCCGCCGCCCGTTGGGTCATACTCGCCGTCCAGCCAATAGCACTTACCGGGAAAGTCAGCATCTGTATGTACAATACAAATTCAGCAATGGTGCCTACGCTGGCGCCGTCTACTTTATTTACTACATCAAGGCAGCCAACCATGATCGTTATGATCGTACTCAATCCAATGAGCAACGCCATGCTGGGAAAATAGATCGCCTCTGTTTTCGCCAGGCCCAGCGCATTATTACGGTACGATTCACTATTATTTTTAAAATAAAATAACATCGCTTTTTCCTGCACATAGGATTTGATCACCCTTATACCGGAATACGACTCCTGTGCATTGGTAGTAAGATCACTGAGGAGTGACTGTATTTTTTCACTTTTCTTATTTATGATGGTATTTACAAAATAAATAGTGATCGCCAGCAGGGGCAAGGGTGTTAACGCTACCAGCGTAAGCTTTACACTGGCCTGCAACATAAAGTAAACGCTAAAGCCAATGACCGCTGCAAGGTTAATGAAATACATGATCGCCGGGCCGGTATACATTCTCACCCGGCTCACATCTTCCGCTATCCGGTTCATCAGGTCACCGGTGCTGTGGGTTTTGTAAAAGTTAGTATCCAGTTTCTGGTAATGCGAGAATATCTCGTTCTTCTGATCGTATTCAATATGACGGCTCATTACAATAATGGTTTGCCGCATCAGGAACATGAACAAGCCACTGATGATCGCCAGCACTAATAATGTAATGCCTGCCAGCAGGATCTTATTGTCCTGGTGTTCCTCAAAAAACAGGATCACTTTTGTAACGAGGAAGTCATATTTTTTTTCTGCTGCAACAGGAGTGATTTGTTTGCCACCGGCATCGTGTTTAATAGTATGTACTACGGTGTTCACAACATAACCGGTGATCTGCGGCGCCAGTATCCTGAAATAATTAGTAAGCACCACAAAGAATATCCCCAGTAGGAACAGCCAGCGGTATTTCCAGAAATATTTACGGAGCGAACGAAGGTGCTTCATTGAATACAAAGGTAGGACAATGGACAATTAGCAATCAACAATAATAATGAATTAGGATGTTAGTACTTGCAAGGCAGTTACAATCATAAGGCACTTATAGTTCATTTATCATTATTCATTGTTCGTTGATCAGGAATGGATATAATTCTGCAAATGCTCAATCGTTTCTTTTTGTGTAAGAATAGTTTCTTTGATTACATCATTAATAGAAATGATCCCGCATAACTGGTCATTCTCAAATACCGGTAAGTAACGGATATTATTTTCGCTCATGATCTGCATGCAGGTCTCCAAAGAGTTATCGGGCGTAATACGCGGCAAACCGGTACTCATGATCTCATTCACCAGCGTAGTGGTGGAAGATTTACCTTTCAATATTACCTTCCGGGCATAATCCCTTTCGGTTAATACACCTACATATTGACCGTTCTCGAGTACAACAATGGAGCCGATATTTTTTTCCGCCATTTGCTTCAAGGCATCCAATACCGTGATACCGGGTGTAATGGTAATAACACTGCTGCCTTTTCTGCTAAGGATCTGTGATACTTTTTTCATAACTGGTGATTTGGCGTTAAATAAGAAGATGAACTAATACAGAACGGTGAAAATGCTGTTGTAAGTTATTGTTTTTTTTACTGACTAAAAAAAATTGTTGCCCATGCTTTAAATAATTATTTTTCATTTTGCAAAAGTGATTTTCGTTATTTAGTAAAATGATTTTCATCATGTTGAGTAAAAAAATGACCCGATTGAATTTTTGTAACTAATTTTAGCAGTAACTTCATTTTTATAAAACTGATTTGAATTATGGGTGCATCTTCCATGATTATCCTGATACTTGCTGCCCTTGCCTTCTCGATCATTGCGGTCCTGGTTTCTAAGATCGTCACCAAAGCTACCACCAATAAAGCCAAGCTGGAGCCTTACGAATGCGGTATCGTTACCACCGGTAAAACCTGGGTACAGTTAAGCGTAGGTTACTATTTATTTGCCCTTATATTTTTGGTATTTGATGTGGAACTGGTATTCCTCTACCCATGGGCAGTTGTGGCTAAAAAAGTGGGTTGGATGGCACTCGTGGAAATCATCATTTTCTTTTTTATTTTATTCATGGGCTTTTTATATGCGCATAAAAAAGGTGCGTTGAAGTGGGTGTAAGCTCCCGTCCTATCCTTCTCCGTCAGCTGGCGGAAAGAGATATGGGGAAATTAAAATCGGATAGTGTAAACAATTCTTTATAAATGAATGATGGTACAAATAATTCAGCGTCTTCAAAAGTCCCCCCTTTGGAAAGGGATTTAGGGAGGGCTGAATTTCCTGGCAAAATACAGGAGCTCCCCGGTGGCGGTATCGTGCTCAGTAAATTAGATGATGTGATCAACTGGGCAAGGTCAAATTCTTTATGGCCACTCACTTTTGCTACCAGCTGCTGCGGTATCGAGTATATGGCTGTTGCAGGTGCCAAGTATGATTTTTCAAGATTTGGGTTTGAAGTGGCAAGGGCTTCGCCACGCCAGGCCGATGTAATTATCATAGCAGGAACAATCGTGAATAAAATGGCGCCGGTGTTAAAAAGGTTATACGATCAAATGGGCGACCCCAAATACGTGATCGCCATGGGCGCCTGTGCTATCAGTGGCGGGCCATTTTTTTACAATACTTATTCGGTGGTAAAAGGCGCTGATCATGTGATCCCCGTGGACGTATATGTGGCAGGATGCCCGCCCAGACCTGAAGCATTATTACATGCATTGATCAGTTTACAACAAAAAATAAAAGCTGGCTTAACCCGTGAACAAATAAAAACTTCTGGAGGAATGTAGTCAGCACCGTAAAAATATACCTGAGCTGTATGAATGTTGAAGCGTTAAAAATAAAGGTCAGTGAATTATTGCCCGCTGCAGTATTTGAGGAAGGCGGACAATGGCCTACCATTACAATTGAACCTGGCGAATGGCTGCAATTGGCCAGGCAACTGCGCAATAACACGTCGTTACAATTTGATTTTCTTTTTTGTTTGACATGTATCGACTGGAAGACGCACCTTACCATGGTCTATCATATGGATTCAACCATCTTCCGCCACAACCTGGTTATAAAAGCTAAACTGGATATTGAAAATCCCGAAATTGAATCGGTATGCAGTATATGGAAGACCGCTGAATTTCATGAAAGAGAAGTATATGAAATGTTTGGGGTGAATTTTATTAATCATCCCGACCTGAGGTTATTGATATTACCCGATGGATGGGAAGGAAAAAATCCATTACGTAAAGATTTTGAAGACCCTGTTAATATGATAAAACTTTAAACCACCCCCCTTCGCCCCCTAAAGGGGAACTGATCATGGGGGACATAATAGCGAAGATTAATTTTTAACAATAAAACACAATCATCCCCCTTTAGGGGATAGGGGCATGTTTGAAGAAGTAGGCACAACCACCGAAGGTGATCTGATCATCAATGTAGGACCTCAGCATCCCGCAACGCATGGTGTATTGCATTTGGTACTCACATTGAACGGTGAGACCATAAAAAAAGTGGAGCCGCACCTCGGTTTCATTCACAGGTCGATTGAGAAAATGTGTGAAAGCCTCACCTACCGGCAGTTTAGTTATGTAACCAGCCGCATGGATTACCTATCTTCCCATATTAATAATAATGCCTGTGCCCTGGTGGTGGAAAAGGGCTTACAGGTAGAAGTACCCGAAAGAGCAAAAGTGGTGCGGGTGCTGGTAGATGAACTGACAAGAATTGCATCCCACGAACTTTGGTGGGGCGCAATGGCGATGGACCTGGGTGCTTTCACGCCTTTCTTCCATGCTTTCAGGGAGAGAGAAAGTATCAACGGGATCATGGAAGAAACCTGCGGCGCAAGGCTCACGATGAATTATATTGTTCCCGGTGGCCTGATGCAGGATATCCATCCCAATTTTCAAAAAAGAGTAAAGGATTTTATCCAGTTGTATAAATCCAAAGTGGAGGAGTATAGTGAAATGGTAACAGGAAATATCATTTTTCAAAACAGGATGAAGGGCGTGGGCGTGTTATCTAAGGAAGATGCTATTTCATTTGGGTGTACCGGGCCCACTGCCAGAGGAAGTGGCGTTGCATGCGATGTAAGAAAATTATATCCTTACGAAGTATACGATAAAGTTCAGTTCGACGAGATCATAGAAACCGGCGGCGATTCATTCGCAAGGTATATGGTAAGAGTAAGGGAGATGAACGAATCTGTAAAGATCATTGAACAGTTAATCGACAATATTCCCGAAGGGGATTTCCAGGCAAAAACAAAAGCAGTTTTAAAATTACCTAAAGGAGAATTTTACCAGCGGGTAGAAACTGCAAGAGGAGAATTTGGGGTGTATATTGTAAGTGAAGGCGGCACAACCCCTTACCGTATTAAATTCCGTTCACCGGGATTTTCCAATTTGTCGGCATTGGACCATATGGCAAGAGGTAGCAAACTAGGCGATCTGGTGGCGATGATGGGAACGCTGGACCTGGTAATACCGGATATAGACCGATGAAATTATGAATTATAAATTATGAATTAAACTACTCTTACCATTTTAAAATTTATAATTCAACATTCAAAATAAAAATACGTGTGGAGTTTATCTAACATAGCAAACAATATCGATCAATGGCTGCATCAACATTTCAGTGCCACGTGGGCATTGGTATTTGAAATGCTGATCATTGGTATCTGCGTGATCAGCCTGTTTGCTATTTTAGGATTAGTGTTGGTGTTGATGGAAAGAAGGGTTGCTGCATGGATGCAGATACGCCTTGGGCCAAATCGTGTAGGCCCCAACGGTTTGTTGCAATCATTGGCAGACACGGTGAAACTGTTGGTAAAAGAAGGGATGACACCCGGCGGCGCAGATAAATTCTTATTCAACTTCGCTCCTATTATTGCCATGATGGTTGCAATGCTTTTGATGGCGCCTATTGCATTTGCAAGGAACCTGCAGATATGGGATATGAATATCGGTGTATTGTATGTGTCCGCGGTATCCTCCATTTCTGTGATCAGTATTTTAATGGCGGGATGGGCAAGTAATAATAAATATTCATTGATGGGCGCCATGCGCAGTGGTGCACAAATTGTAAGTTATGAATTGTCTGCAGGCCTTTCAGTATTATCTATTGTAGTATTGAGCGGCAGTTTGAACTTAAATGATATCATTATTTCGCAACAGGATGGCTGGTGGATATTCAAAGGGCATATTCCCGTGATCATTTCCTTTGTGATCTTCATCATCGCGGTTACAGCGGAAACCAACAGGGCTCCGTTTGACCTTGCTGAAGCAGAAAGTGAATTAACGGCGGGCTTTCATACAGAATATTCAGGGATGAAATTTGCTTTGTTCTTTTTGGCAGAATATATCAACGTATTTATTGTTTGTGCTATCGGTGCTACATTATTTTTCGGGGGCTGGATGCCATTTCATATTGGCAGCTGGGAAAGTTTTAACCACGTAATGGATTATATTCCGTCAAGCATCTGGTTCTTTGGGAAGACATTCTTTTTAATTTTCCTGATCATGTGGTTCAGGTGGACATTCCCCAGGCTGCGCATCGACCAGTTATTAAATTTAGAATGGAAATATTTGTTACCAATAAGCATGTTTAATATTTTGCTGGTAACTGCCATGGCGATATTGAAATGGCATTTTTAGCCCCCATCACCCATAGGGATGAAACAGGGCAAGAGCAAAATCTACTTGTAACAATAAAATGAATGTTAGAAAATATTTTACACTTTGAATAACTCCCCTTTAGGGGATGGGGCCTATGTTTATAATAAAATATATAAAAGAAGTTTACAGTGCAGTGCGATCACTGCTTATAGGGCTGCGGCGCACCGGTTATTATTTTACGCACCATAAAGAAATAATTACCGAACAATATCCTGATAACAGGGATACGCTGGTATTGGCCGAAAGGTTCAAAGGCGAAGTAGTGATGCCGCATGATGAAAAGAACGAGCACCGGTGTACCGGTTGCACAGCATGTGAATTGGCCTGTCCTAACGGCACTATTAAAGTGATTACTAAATTTGATATCACACCGGAAGGAAAAAAGAAAAAAGCCATTGATAAATTAGTGTATCACCTGGAGTTATGCACCATGTGTAACCTATGTGTGATCGCCTGCCCTTCGGATGCGATCGTAATGGCGCCCACATTTGAACACAGCGTATTCGACCGGTCCGAATTGACCAAGGTATTAAATAACCCGGGGAGTAAGATCATGGATGGAGTGGAGTGAAGGATTAAAGGTTGAAGGTTAGAAGTTGATAGGGTCTTTGGAGACTAAGCGTTTTTTATATTTAAGAAAATAATTGTTTTATCGAAAAAGTAATGGAAGGATCAACGATCATATTTTATTTACTTGCTGTAATTACATTAATGAGCGGGCTGCTGGCAGTAACAACCCGCAGCATATTTCGTGCAGCTATTTATTTATTGTTTGCATTGATCGGCATTGCCGGGCTTTATTTTTGGATGGCGTATGAATTTATTGCAGCAGTGCAAATTGTAGTATATGTTGGTGGTATCGTGGTGTTGATCATTTTTTCCATTTTTTTAACCCAGCAAAGCGGTGAAAAGCTGCCGCAGCAGCGTTTGGGCAGGCAATTATTTGCCGCACTTGCTGCTTTTTGTGGATTGGCTTTGATTATGGTTCAATTATACCAGCACGATTTTATTGGATCACCCGAAACTGCGACGGCACCAACCGTAGTGAATATTGGCAACCAGATGCTGGGCACTGAAGTGGGCGGTTATGCTTTACCATTTGAAGTGGTGAGCATTTTATTATTAGCTGCTTTAGTGGGCTGTATTGTTATTGCTTCCACCTCTAACTCCCCCAAAAGAGGAGAGATACCAATCACAAAACCCAAACCCCTTACCAACTGATGCACCCCGGATTAAATGAAATATTAATCATCAGCACAACACTTTTTTTTATAGGAGTGTATGGCTTTTTTACGAGGAGAAACCTCGTCACAATGTTAATGAGCGTGGAGCTTATTCTAAATAGTGTAAACCTTAACTTCATTGCATTTAATAAATATTTGTGGCCGCATAAACTGGATGGTTTGTTCTTTACCATTTTTATAATCGCTATTGCTGCTGCCGAAGCCGCTGTAGCAATAGCCATCATTATAAATTTATACCGAAGCCATCAATCAATTGATGTGGAAAATGCGGAAGAGATGAAATATTAGGCCTCCTCTATCACCTCCAAGGGAGGAGATAAAGACGAAGATTGATTTTATATGATTGCGATGAATAAAAAAATTAGTTGAAATGCTTAATTACTAACGTTCAAAAATAACCCAAAGCCCGGCCTCCTTCTTTTTTAGAGAGGGAATAAGGGTGAGGCCATATGCCAAACAGTTTTTACATATTAATGATTCCCCTATTACCTTTAGCAGGATTTATAATGCTGGGATTATTCGGGAGAAAATATTTTAAAAATACTTCCGGGGTGATTGCGACTGCATTATTATTAGCATCTACCCTGCTTGCCTTTTATACGGCATACGGTTACTTTTTTGAATATGGTAAAGTAGACGGTGTTTATCAAAAATTAGTACCGCTTACTTATCACTGGCTGGAATTTACGAAAACCCTGACCATAGATATCGGCGTTATCCTAGATCCTATTTCAGCAATGATGCTGGTGGTGGTCACTTTCGTTTCACTGATGGTGCATATCTACAGCCTCGCATACATGAAGGGCGAGGAACGTTTTCCTGCTTACTATGCATTCCTGGGTTTGTTTACTTTTTCCATGCTGGGCCTTGTAATGGCTGCCAATATTTTCCAGATGTATATCTTTTGGGAACTGGTTGGATTGTCTTCCTTCTTACTGATCGGCTATTACTACGATAAACCCGCTGCTGTTGCTGCCTGTAAAAAAGCGTTTATAGTTACCCGCTTTGCCGACCTTGGCTTTCTGATCGGCATATTGATATTATCTTTTTATTCCGGGACGCTGGATTTTAAAACATTGATCAGTGCATTAACTTCGCCTGAATCGTCGGCATTAAAAACTGCGACTGCTGCTTCCTTCCTTGGGATATCCGCTTTAACGTGGGGGTTGGTATTGGTATTCGTGGGTGGGGCCGGAAAAAGTGCTATGTTTCCTTTACATATCTGGCTGCCCGACGCAATGGAAGGTCCAACCCCTGTTTCGGCTTTGATACATGCCGCTACGATGGTAGTCGCCGGTGTTTTTTTAGTGGCAAGACTATTTCCCGTATTTGCAATCAGTGCACCCGAAGCTTTGCACCTGGTAGCTTATGTTGGCGCTTTCTCTGCATTATTTGCAGCAGTGATTGCCTGCACGCAAACCGATATTAAAAGAGTATTGGCTTATTCCACCATGAGCCAGATCGGTTATATGATGTTTGCACTGGGCGTTTCAAAATATAGCGGAGAAGATGGATTGGGATATACGGCTGCTATGTTTCATTTGTTCACACACGCTATGTTCAAAGCATTGTTGTTTTTAGGTGCAGGTGCGGTTATACATTATGTGCACAGCAATGAAATGAAAGACATGGGTGGCTTAAGAAAATATCTACCCATCACTCATATTACATTCCTCGTTGCCTGCCTGGCCATTGCAGGTGTACCGCCGTTTGCAGGATTTTTTAGTAAAGAAGAAATCTTATTGGCTGCATCCCGTAACAGCAGTACGATCTATTATATTGCGCTGTGCACTTCGGCGCTCACTGCTTTTTATATGTTCCGCTTATACTTTTCTATTTTCTGGAACAAAGAGGCACATGCACACGGTGAACATAAAGGCGAAGGCGGCTTTGCCATGATGTTGCCATTGGTACTACTGTCAGTAGGCGCAGCAGCTGCGGGCTTCATTCCTTTTGGCCATTATGTGAGTACTGATGGCAAAGCATTGGAATCTGAATTTCACTTATCTTTTTCAATTGCACCCGTTGTTTTGGGTTTGATAGGAATATTTACAGCCATGTGGCTGTATTTAAAACAAAATGATAAGCCGGGTAAAATTGCGGGATCATTAAATGGATTTTATAAAATAGTGTACCATAAATTTTATATTGATGAAATTTATGTATTCATCACCAAAAAAATAATATTCAATTTAATCGGAAGGCCCGCGGCATGGTTTGATAAAAATATCGTGGACGGGTTAATGAATGCAACGGGTAATACTACTGCATTGATCTCAGAAAAGATCAAAGGATTGCAATCGGGTAAAGTACAGCAATATGGCATTTACTTTTTAGCGGGTGTGATCAGCATGGCCATTTTGTTTATTTACCTGTGGAAGTAAAAACAGACCTATAAGGTTTTCAAAACCTTATAGGTCTAAAAAAACAATCCCCTATATCTCCCCGGGGTGAAATGGGGAAGATTGTTGAGAGTATGTTGAAGTGCGGCAGCCCGGAAGTTTAAAAATCGAAGAGAGAAAATTCGAAAATATTATTTAAAAGGAATGAATTTATTATTACTCTTATTGATTCCCCTAGTTACTGCGCTTGCAGTATTGCTGATGCAAAATAAACAGCAGGTAAGGTGGGCGGCATTCATTGGTGCAATAATGCAGTTAGTGCTGGCCGTACTATTGTATGCCTGCTACAGAACTGCAAGGCTTGGCGGGCAGACGGCTGCTTTTCTGTTTGAAAAAAAATACAACTGGTTTCCTGATTGGAATATCAGTTTACATTTTGGCGTGGACGGTATTGCAATCGCCATGATATTATTAACTTCTTTTGTTGTAATTGCGGGTGTGTTGGTGTCCTGGAACGTAGAGAAGATGACAAAAGAATTTTATTTTTTACTCCTGCTGTTAAGCCTGGGAGCTTATGGTTTTTTTATTTCACTCGATCTTTTTATCCTTTTCTTCTTTTTAGAGATCGCCGTAATACCAAAATATTTATTGATCGGTATCTGGGGTAGCGGTAAAAAAGAATATGCTGCCAATAAACTGGCATTAATGCTTATGGGCGGCTCAGCATTGGTGTTAGTAGGCCTGCTCGGCATGTACTTCGGCGGTGCAGGAAAAACTTTTGACCTGCTCCAGTTATCTACCGTACACATCCCCGTTGCCACGCAAAGGATCTGCTTTCCATTATTATTTGTTGGCTTCGGTGTGTTCACGGCGTTGTTCCCTTTTCATACATGGGTACCCGATGGGCATTCTTCAGCTCCTACTGCAGGGTCAATGTTCCTTGCAGGTATTTCTATGAAACTGGGCGGCTACGGTTGTTTGCGTGTTGCCACCTATATCATGCCGGAAGGCGCTAAGGAATATGCCAACATCATCATTGTACTTTCTTCCATTGCGATTTTATATGGGGCTTTCGCTACCA
Organism: Chitinophagales bacterium; assembly: GCA_038205215.1. Taxonomy (GTDB): domain Bacteria; phylum Bacteroidota; class Bacteroidia; order Chitinophagales; family Chitinophagaceae; genus Ferruginibacter. The sequence continues at coordinate 245,284 of JBBRCB010000001.1, forward strand.
TGATGCAGAAGGACCTTAAATACATCAACGCCTATTCCTCGGTAAGCCATTGTGGTTTTGTGTTATTGGGCATTGGCATGCTTACACAAACCGCTATCACGGGATCAGTGCTGCAGATGGTAAGCCATGGTTTGATGACGGCACTATTCTTTGCGGTTATCGGGATGATCTACGAACGCACCCATACCAGGCAGGTGGAAGACATGGGTGGCTTATTAAAAGTAATGCCTTTTATTGCAACCGTTTTATTCATTGTTGGATTATGTTCATTGGGATTGCCGGGATTAAGCGGCTTCGTCGCCGAGATGACCATATTTGTTGGATCATGGCAAAATGCAGATGCATTCCATCGTATTGCAACCATTGCAGCCTGCATGAGCATCGTGGTAACGGCAGTATATATTTTAAGAGCTGTAGGTCGAACTGTAATGGGGCCTATCAGGGAAAGTTATGTTCATTTAACTGACGCCCGCTGGAATGAAAAACTGGCAGCAATTATTTTGATCCTTGGTATACTCGCCATTGGTATTGTACCCTCGTGGTTGAACGAACTGGTAAAACCGGGGGCAGCGATCATTATGCAAAAGATTGAAGCAATAAAATAGCACCGCGCCGAAATTATATTTAGGTCGGCTAAAAAAAAAGTGAATGAGCGAATTTATTACAATAATGAAAAGTGAACTGATGGTAACAGCCATCATCTTTATTTTACTTTTTATTAAACTGGGTAAAGGAATAAAAAATGAGCACCTCCTTGCGGGCATACAGATTTTATTGCTGTTGAATTTTGCCGCGGGCTTTTTTATGAATTTTGAAGCCAGCCTGTTTGACGATATGTACCAGACAACTCCCCTCATCGCTTTTCAAAAAAATATTTTAAACCTGGGGATGTATCTTATTTCATTATTGTTTGCAGATTGGTTTAAGAAAACAGATCACCTCGCTGAATTTTTTATCCTGATGCTGTCCGCATTGTTGGGTATGTTCCTTTTATTGTCGAGCGGCAATTTTTTAATGTTCTATTTATCACTGGAACTGGCAACGATACCGGTTGCTGCATTGGCCAATTTCGACCTGCAAAAAAAGATATCTTCTGAAGCAGCCATGAAAATGATCCTCTCCTCCGCGTTTTCATCCGGCATTTTATTGTTTGGCATTTCAATTATGTATGGAGTAACCGGCACGATCAGTTTTGCCGCATTACCTGCTTTATTGGATGGAAGCACGATACAGGTATTGGCATTGGTATTTTTATTCAGTGCCTTTGCGTTTAAGTTATCCATTGTGCCTTTTCATTTATGGACAGCCGATGTGTATGAAGGCGCGCCCTTTGCAGTCACTTCTTTTTTATCCGTGATCTCCAAAGGAGCCATTGCGTTTGTGTTCGTATCCACGTTGTATAAAGTATTTCAACCTATGCATACGGTTTGGTATAATATGGTGATGGTATTAGCCATCCTTACCATGCTGGTAGGCAATCTTTTTGCATTGCGGCAACAGCATATCAAGCGTTTCCTCGCCTTTTCTTCCATTGCGCAGGTGGGATTTATTTTAGTGGGCGTCAGCAGTAATAACGATACCACAGGTATCCCGTCGGTGGTGTATTTTATTTTGATCTATGTTTTCTCCAATCTTGCTGCCTTTGGTGTAGCTGCCGTAATTGCTTCTCATTGGGGCAAAGAGAAAATCGAAGATTACAGGGGGTTATACCGATCTAATCCATTTTTAAGCTGGGTGCTGGCGCTGGCATTATTTTCTTTAGCAGGTATCCCGCCAACAGCTGGTTTTTTTGGCAAATTATTTTTATTGACGTCCGGTGCATCCAATGCCAACTATGCATTCATCGGCATTGCAGCATTGAATATGGTGATTTCCCTGTATTATTATTTACGGGTGATCCGTTCTGTTTTCATGGATAAAAATGAAAATCCCGTGACCCCAATAACTATTGACCCCTATACAAAATTGGGTTTGATCATTTGTGCCGCCGGCATTGTATTGACAGGAGTTTTGAGCCCGGTGTATGATTATATTGTTTCCTTATTGCAAGTAAACTAAATTTTAAAAATGGCCATAAATAAAAACCACGAGTTTGAAGAATTAGACGGCGTTAAATGCGGCATTGTTGAAAAGAACAGTACTCCGGCAAGAGTAGAATTTCTTAAAAATTTATTGGAGTATAATGGCTTCACCGTTATAGTAATTCCTTCACCAGCACCTAAAGTTGCGGCTGTTCCCGACAAACCCTTGGAGGGTTTAGAACCCTCCAAGGGTTTACCCGAAACTTTTACGATTGGTGTAACTGATTATACTTTTAATCCTATCAATGCTATTTTTGGAAGATCCTTAAAAACCAAAGACGGGCATGTGGTCACATTATCTTACTGGCACCAGAAAGAAGTGGTATCGCTTGACGAGATACCTTACTATGAAGATCCAAATGGTATCTGATAATAACATTTGAACCGCTAAATTAAACGTACAACCATTTACGGTAATGCGAAAACTATTCTACTGTTTTTCTCTATTTATTTTTTCTTCCGCTTATGCACAGGATTATCCAGATTTTGGCATGCCTTCTACCGAAGAACTGGATATGAAAGAATGTTCATTTGATAAAAGCGCGGGCGCCGTAGTATTGATACATGAAGCTTTTTCTTATTCGGAAGACGGCCAACAGCTGATTACCACCCATCATATCCGTATCAAGATCTTAAAGGCATCGGGTACCAATGCTGCTAATATTACGCTGCCTTTTTTGCGCATCAATAATTTTGAAAGGATCATTAACCTGGAGGCGATAACCCTTAATATTTCAGATGAAGGTAAAATGTTGAAACAACAGGTAACCAAAAAATCCTTTTATACATCCAGGATAAATGAGATCATAGGGCAGATCAATTTTACTTTCCCCGCTGTTAAAGCCGGCAGTATTATAGAATATCAATATCAAAGTGTGATGAAAAATTATTGGGGCCTGCGGGATTGGTATTTCCAGGAAGACATACCGGTAATGACCAGCCGGTATCATTTAAAAATGCTCTACAACAAAAGCTTCCGTTACCAGGTTATTAAAAGGCCGGATCTTGAAATAACTGTGTTGCCGGAAAAAGACAGGATATTTTTTGAAATGCGCAACATACCCGGCCTTACCAATGAGAAAGAACCTTACATGGATGCAAAAAACGATTACGTACAGCGGGTAAACATTTGGATTGGTGAAAACAATTCGAGGTGGGGTTCCAGCCAGGTAGAGCCCTTTTATCCCTCGTGGCCGTTATTAAATACCCTCCTGTTGTTCGTCAACGGATTTGGATCACAGATTGTTGCACGTATAGACGGTGTAGATAGTATCGTTTCCAAAGCAAAACGGCTTTCATCCGATATGGAAAAAATGCAGCTGATCTATGATACAGTAAGAAAGTACATGACATGGAATAAGGAATACAATAAATTTTCTCCTGATGGTGTCAACAACGCCTGGAAAAACCGCAGTGGAAGCAGCGGAGATATCAACCTGGTACTGGTGAACCTTTTAAATAAAGTGCAATTAAAAACCTACCCGTTGCTGGTTAGCCAGCGTTTTAATGGCAAGGTAGATACAGCATACGCTTACGCAGGCCAGTTCAATTCTGTTTTTGCCTGCGTGGAAATAAAAGGAACGAAATATATACTTGATGCAACAGATAAGTATACTCCTGTAAATTATTTTCCAGAAAGTATTTTAAACACTACTACTTTTCTTATCGATAGGTTATCAGGTGAACTGATCACTGTTACACCGGATACGCTGCAATACAAACAGCAGCTTAACCTCGATATACAGGTAACTGATGATGGTAACATAAACGGTAACGCCAACATCATGAATTTTGGTTATGCCAGGATTAAAAAACTTAAAGAGCACGACGGAGACACAGCAAAATTTAAAGAACGTTATTACCAGCAGGAAAATAACGCAATAGCCATTACTCAATTTCAGTTGCTGAATACCGAAAGCGATTCATTACCATTAACTGAAAAATTCAGTTTCAACACTACACTTACTGGTACCGGCGAGTACCGGTTTCTGCCAGTCAACCTTTTTAAAGAATCAAACACTAATCCTTTTATCGGCGACAACCGTTTTTCTGACATTAATTTTGGATATAACAGGGTGCTCAATATCAAAGCCACCATTAAAATCCCTGATGGGTATTTTGTAGACGGTGTACCGGAAAACATTACAGTAACATTCCCGGAAAAAGATATCAGCATTCATCGTGAAACTGTTATTGATAGGTCTAAAAACTCGGTCACTTATTCTTTAGACCTGGAGTTTATTAAAAGTTATTACGAAGCAACACAATATGCTGCATTGAAAGAAAGGTATAAAAAGATTTTTAATTTGCTGGAAGAAATGATCATATTGAAAAAGAAATCCTGATGATATTGTTCAGGTGAAAGCGCCCAAACAGAGAAATAATATATCCGTTAATTGAGTTGAAAAATATTTTAACAGCAACGTTCTTTGTATCATGTAAAAGATAAAATCCCGGTATTAAAACCCGTCACCTGTTCCATTCTATGGGTACCATTTGCACCTCACCCGAACTTGTTCCGATCATGATTTCAAATGCACCCGGCTCCCAATCATACTTTAACTGATCATTATAAAATTTAAGGTCATTTACAGAAACGATGAATTTTACCTCCCTCCTCTCCCCCTTTTTTAAAAATATTTTTTGAAATCCTTTTAACTCTTTTACAGGCCTTACTACAGATCCAACCCTATCCCTGATATATAGTTGTACCACTTCTTCCCCATCATAATTTCCTGCATTGGTTATCACAACAGACGCTTCCAGCTTATCGCTGGCACGGAGTTTTGATTTGCTGAGCTTTATTTTACTGTAATCAAACTTCGTGTAACTCAACCCGTAACCAAAAGAAAATTTAGGGCTATTCACCAGGTCGGTATAGGCAGAAACATAATTTACATCACTATCATTCTTTGCAGGCCTACCCGTGTTGTAATGATTATAGTATACAGGTATTTGTCCCTCCGTTCTTGGAAAACTTACCGGCAGTTTTCCCGAAGGATTATAATCCCCCAATAATACATCCGCAATGGCACTACCCGCTTCTGTACCCAGCCACCAGGTATATACAATTGCAGGAACGTGATCGGCTGTCCAGTTAAATACCAATGGCCGTCCGGCACTGATCAACACAATAACAGGCTTACCTGTTGCCACGATCGCTTTAATAAGTTCTTCCTGTACACCCGGCAAATGCAGGTTGCTGCGGCTTTTTGCTTCGCCCGTCATATCGCTGGCTTCTCCAACACTCAATACCACAACATCCGCCTGCCTGGCAACAGCAACAGCTTCATCAAAATCTTCTTTTTTTTCATCATTGATATTACAGCCTTTAGCATATAATAATTTTGTTGTACTGCTCAGCTTACGCTGCATCCCCTCCCAAAGTGTAACAATCCTTGCAGTATCATCCGGCCAGCTATACGACCAGAACCCTAAATTATCCCTTACCGCTTTTACAAAAGGGCCGATCATTGCAATGCTTTTCGTTTGTTTCGATAAAGGTAAAAGCCCCCCTGTTTCCCCCCCGAGTGGGGACCTGAAAGCATCATTCTTCAACAGCACAATACTTTTTTTAGCCATCTCCCTAGATGCATTTAAATTAGCCGCATTATTCCATTGTTGTTGTTCCCTTTGTTCATCACAAAATTTATAGGGATTATCAAATAAGCCCATTTCAAATTTCTTTTTTAAAATCCTTTTTACTGCATCATCGATCACGGCAATTTTTACTTTGCCTTCTTTTACCAGCTTCGATAAATTTTGAATATAACTTCTGCTCTCCATATCCATATCGCTGCCGGCATTGGCGGCAAGCATGGCGGCCTCATAATTATCTTTTGCGTAACCGTGGTTGATCATTTCACCCACGCTGCCCCAGTCACTCACTACAAACCCTTTAAAATTCCATTGGCCTTTTAAAATATTTCTTTGCAAAAATTTATTGCCTGTTGCAGGAATACCATTCAGGTCGTTGAAAGAATTCATGATCGTTGCCGCACCTGCATCTACCGCTGCTTTAAAAGTGGGCAGGTAGATTTCGTACAATTGACGCTTACTCATGTCAACAGAATTATAATCCCTTCCTCCAACAGCGGCGCCATAAGCAGCAAAATGTTTGGCACATGCCATCAGGGCATCCGTATTTCCCAATCCTTTTCCCTGGAAGCCGTTGACTCTTGCTGTTGCAATTAAACTTCCAAGGTAAGTATCTTCACCTGCACCTTCCATAATCCTGCCCCACCTTGGATCGCGGGCGATATCCACCATGGGCGCAAAAGTCCAGTGTACACCCGCTGCTGCTGCTTCTGTTGCTGCGATCCTTGCACTATTTTCTATTGCAGCAAGGTCCCAGCTTGCTGCTTCGGCTAAGGGTAATGGAAAGATCGTCCGGTAACCGTGGATAATATCCTGCCCGAACAGTAAAGGGATTTTTAATCTCGACTGCATCGCAATCTCCTGCAATGTCCTCGTGTGTCCAACACCCGTTACATTCAGCATTGAACCCACTTTTCCTTCCCGGATCTGCGTTTGTTTATCACCGTCTCTCGTAATAGGGCCTGTAGCTTCCCAATCGCCGTTGTATTGATTCATCTGCCCGATCTTTTCGTCAAGCGTCATCAGGCGCAACACCGAATCCACTTTTTGGTCAATGGATTTTTTTTGTGCCAGACAAAAAATAACCTGTGCCGTAGCAATAACCAACAGGCACAGGTTTTTAATAATATGCGTATTCATGCTGTTTATTTAACCCAGTTTATTTTAGCCATTTTCACGTCGCGTGAATTACCGCCGATCATAATTTGAAATTCACCTGCTTCCCAATCGTATTTAATATCAGCATTATTCGCAGAATGCGGTGCATAAAATTTCAGGTCTGCAGTGGTAATGTTGAAAGAAATAGTTTTTGTTTCACCTGTCTTGATGTCAACCTGCTGAAATCCTTTTAATTCTTTCACCGGCCTCGTGATAGAACCCACCATATCACGGAGATATAATTGAACAGTTTCTTTACCATCATATTTTCCGGTGTTCGTTACCGTTACAGCAGCAGTTAAAGTTTGATTTCCTTTTAAAGAAGTATTGCTTAATTTGATTTCGCTGTACGTAAAATTGGTGTAGCTCAACCCATAACCAAAAGGATAAACCGGTTCATTGCTTACGTCTAAATAATTACTCCTGAATTTAGAGAACCACTTGCCATTCTCCAAAGGGCGGCCGGTATTTTTATGGTTATAGTAAAGCGGCACCTGCCCTACATTCTGCGGGAAGGTAGTACTCAATTTTCCTGAAGGATTCACTGCGCCGAATAATACATCCGCAATAGCATAGCCCGCTTCACTTCCACCGAACCACACATTTAAGATAGCGGGAATATTTTCATTTTCCCATTTTAAAGCAAGCGGTCTTCCCGTAAATAAAACTACTACAACGGGTTTACCTGTTTTCAATAATGCTTTTAATAGATCTTTTTGCGCTTCCGGAATTTGAATATCACTGCGGCTGCTGCATTCACCACTCATCTCTGCTGATTCGCCTACAGCAGCAACGATCACATCGGCCTGGTTGGCAATATTCACTGCTTCCTGTATAATCTCTTCAGCGGGACGTTTATCCCTTTTCATATCTTTTCCAAACATGCCAGCGCGTTCTTCAAAGGCAGCATCATAATCCAAATTAGAACCTTTAGCATATAATATCTTTACTTTATCCCCGGCAACTTCTTTTAATCCTGTTAATACAGAAGTAGCTTTTGAAAAATTCGCAGCTACACTCCAGGTACCGGGCATATTTTCTTTATTATCGGCAAGGGGCCCTACCAAAGCAATGGTGCCGGTTTTTTGCAGCGGTAAAATATTGCTGTTATTTTTTAGTAAAACGAAACTTTGTGCTGCAATTGACCTGGCCTCTTTACGGTTGGCATCAGTAAAGATCTCTGTCTTTGCCCTGTTGGCATCACAATATTTATAAGGATTATCAAACAGGCCCAGTTTATATTTTGCTTCCAGTATCCTGCGGCAGGCCATATCAATTTGTATTGTTGTTATTTTCCCTTCGCTCAATGATTTTTTCAACGTTAGCAGGAATCCCTCTCCTACCATATCCATATCGATGCCTGCATTCAATGCTTTACCGGAAACAGCTTGCAGGTCACCCAAACCGTGTTCAATCATTTCATTGATGCCGGTATAATCCGTAACCACGAAACCTTTAAAGCCCCATTGCTTTCTCAATACATCCGTCATTAAAAATTTATTGGCTGTTGCAGGAATGCCATCTACTTCGTTGAATGATGCCATCACACTTCCCGCGCCTGCATCTACTGCGGCTTTGTAAGGAGGTAAATATTCGTTGAACATGCGCACTCGGCTCATATCAGTAGTATTATAATCTCTTCCTGCCTCAGCAGCACCGTACATGGCATAATGTTTTACGCAGCTCATGATGGTATTGTTCTTAGTAAGATCATTACCCTGGTAACCTCTTACCATGGCTTTTGCTATTTGCCCACCAAGGTATACGTCTTCACCATTACCTTCTGCAATGCGCCCCCAGCGTGGATCGCGGGCAATATCCACCATGGGGGAGAATGTCCAGTTGATACCATCGGCACTGGCTTCCGTGGCCGCGATCCTTGCACTACGCTCCACTGCATTCATATCCCAGGTGCAGGATAAACCTAACGGTATCGGGAAAACGGTTTCATAACCGTGTATCACGTCCATGCCAAAGATCATCGGTATCTTTAAGCGGCTCTCCTCCACCGCTACTTTTTGTACCGCCCTTATTTTTTCAACGGACTTGATATTGAATAAGCCACCCACTTGCCCATCCCTTATCTTTTTTCCAATATCGCTGCTGGACGCCTGACCGGTAACGATATCACCCGAGCCAGGTAAATTCAACTGCCCGATCTTCTCCTCCAGCGTCATCTTTTTCATCAACGCATCGATGAAGGTTTTCATTTTTGTATCAGCCTGGCCTTGCCCATTTACTGCCAGCGTTAGCGTAAAGACTGTAATCAATAAAAGTGTTCTTCTCATCTTTGTTTTTTTTAATTTTTATGAATGATCATCACGTTGCCTCCGCCACCGGCTATTGCTATTTTTACTGTCATTAAATTATCCACGGCTCTTAATTCCCTGGTAAGGTGATTGGCGTTACTGGTAACATCTTCGGCATCGCTATAAATGGTTGCAGTGTATTTTCCCGGTGGTAAAAAATTTAACCTTACCTCCATTTCCCTGCTATCATGATTATTAATGGTGCCCACATACCAATCAATTCCTTTTCGCCGGGCAATAGAAACATAGGTATCAATTTTGGCATCCGTAACCTGCGTTTCGTCCCAGGTGGTGGGCATGTGTTGCAATACTTCAAAACCGGGTTGACCAAGGTATGCTTCGGGATAATCACAAATCATACCCTGGTAATTTTCCAGCACGATATACATAGCCAGCATATGGCAACGGGTTCCCATGACCAATGGCCGCGTGTATTGCACTTTAAACTTACCGGGAACTGCTGCCCTAAATCCACCCAGGTGATAATCTGTGGATCCCGCCAGCATTCTCGTAAACGGGATATTGAGATCCACATCCGGAGTAATGAGATCATTCCACTTATCACATTCATAATTTAGTGTACCCTCTCTCGTGAATTCGTTAGGATAAGTACGGCTCAACCCTGTTGGTTTATAAGCACCATGAAACTGGATGTGCAAATGATGTGCCGCTGCTTTTTGTAAGATTTCTGTTTGAATATTCACCATTTCCTGGTCATCACGATCCATAAAATCCACCATCATTCCACTTAACCCCCATTTTTCAAAAATTGTAAAAGCCGCATCTAATTTTGGATACAGTGCTCTCCAGTGTACCCAAACCCGCACACCCACATTTTTTGAATGGGCATAATCGCATATCGCTTTCATATCAAGGCCGGCAACAGGTGTGGTAACATCTGCATGTGCACCCGGATCGTAGCCATTACCATCATTGGTATACCATTCGTGTCCGCCAGATTCAACTACGGTATGAAAACGGATATTGTTTGCCGCACAAAAATCAATATAATACTGGTTGGTTTCAAAATTATTGCCGGGCGCAAAACTGGTATCGGGTATTATAGTACCATTCCACCAGGGAAAAGTAGTGGTACCGGTTTTTATCCAGCTTATATCTTTAATAGCACAGGGTTCATTAAGGCTGGTAATGATATTTGATTCTATCAGTGCTCCTATGCGGTTGCTGATGAGCATTACCCGCCATGGGCTTGGATGCGGCAGCTTCGCTATTACTTTTATGCCGGTTTGATGGGGTAAGGGAGAAAGCCGGCTTATTAAATTTCCCTTGTGTTTTATTAAATACATACCCGCATAATCCAGCAACGCCGCTTCCGTAATAGCCATAAAAGTATTGTTGCTGAACATAAACAATGCCGGCATATCCATCAATGTATCTTCTTTCAATTGATTCAGGGGTAAGGTAGTATATAACCCCTCGTGTGATGATAAATAGTTGGGCAGCAGCAATGCTTTTACTGTAGGATTGTTATTCAGTTTGAATTCCGTTTGTTCTTCCAGCAAAGTAAAATTGGTTTTATTGGATTGATAGGGCAACACATACCTGAAAGCCAATCCATCGTTAAATGCTTTTACTTCTACATTCACCTGGTACTTTGCACCAATGGTACCGGCTAAAAAAAATATGACTTTTTTATAAGATTGATTTACGGCAGAGGTTTTGCCTACCACCAATGTATAATTATCTGTAGCAGTTGAAAACTCCGGCGCCTGCCGCATTAGGCAGTGATCAAAAGCGGCACCATCGTCAAAAACAAGATTGATTGAAGACGGCTGGATCAATAACTCATTGTTATAGCTAACACTATACACCGGCTTATTTTTCTCCAGTGAAAATGTATACACGATCTTTCCATCGGGAGATGTAAGTTTTATATTTTTCTGCGCCAATGTAACTCCGCAGCAGAATATACTCCAACCAAACAAAAGCGTTTTTATCTTCATTATCATTTAACTAAATAGGGTTCAATTATTTTCTGCCAAATGGCATAGCCTTTAGCATTCATGTGTAAATTGTCTTCAATAAAAATACCGTGTATTGGTTTGCCATCTGCACCCAGCATACTATTCCAAACATTGATGAAGCTGCTGTGTCTTTTATGCCTGAGGAATTTTTTCACCAGCCTGTTGGATGCCATCATCCTTTCCTTCATCTGCCATCTTGAAGGACATGGCTTTAATGAAATGAATGCTACCGGAACATGGGGATACTGTTGCCTGATATCAGTAAACAATTGTTTGAATCTTTCCAGTACCATCAAAGCTGTTACCGTATCTGCTGAGGCCACATCGTTCTCCCCGCAGTAAATTACAATTTGTTTGGGTTGATACGAAAAGATAATATCCTTTTCATAACGGATAACATCGGGCAAGGAAGAACCTCCAAAACCGCGGTTAATAATAGCATGCCCAGGAAAATAATTTTGTACATCTTTCCATTTGGTAAAGGAAGAACTGCCCACGAAAAGAACGGCATTCTTTGGAGGAAAAGAAATGGCATCCTGTTTTTTGAACGCTGCAATGTCATTTGCAAAAGGCTGCGCATTAATTGTTCCTGCAATAGTTAAGAACAATAATACCAAAGTTATTTTCCTTATCATATTTACCTTATTCAACTTTAATAGTTTTATATTTTTCACTTACCCCATTTTCATTTACTGCCTCAATTGTAAGGTAATATTCTTTTTTCAGGTCCATCGCTTTGAACCAGTATTCATTTATGGTGTTGCCCATAACCATAATGCAGTTGTATAATTTACCCGGCGCAGTGCCGTAGTAAATATTGTAAGCATAAGCGTTGTCTACCGGGCTCCATTTTATCCATGCACTACGTTTATCTTTATCAGTACGCAGCACGAAAAAATTTTTTACCGCACCAGGCTTCTCCCCGTTGCCATTGCCAAATACCCTCAGGCCGCTGACAGCAAATTTTCCAGCGGGCATATGAATGTTTTCTAACTTAATAAACCTGGCCAGCACCGGCGTGGTTAACTCTACATAGTCATGTGGTATATCTGCTTTGTTAGCACTCTTATCCGCTAATACCTTCCATTTCTTGCCATCAATGGAATAATACATTTTATATTGGTGGTACAGCCCACTTGTTTTACCCAGGAAAATGCTGTCCATTTCTCTGGGAAAACTAACATCCTGGTCTGCATAATTAATTTGCACCGCATTCACTGCAGCAATATTGCCCAAATCAGTTTGTATCCATTCGCCTTTATCACCGGTGGCTGCACTCCAATAGGTTTTGATATCTTCATCATTGGCATTATTAGGATAATAGCCGCCCAATGTAGAAGATACAGTGACCGGTTTTTTATAGTTCAGCAACATCCAGCCACTGAAGCCACTTCCATAAGTGTGCCGGGTTGCAGTTGGCAGGTAATGCGGGTAATCGCCAAAAGCTGTATTGCACCACATCACCTCATCTTCATCAAAACCTGTTGGCCAAATACCCAGCCTTCTTTCAAAATTATTTTTAACAGAGACCATGATGGTACTGATATGCCAGTAATTAGTATAGTTATCTGTGAAGGTACTGCCATGTCCTGCACCTCTTGCAAAACCACCCAGCTTCATGCTTAAAGGGTCCGATTGTGGATGGATCTCTACACCATCGAATAAAGGTTTACCGGCTACCACCACGCCATCTGCATAACCGCTGAACTCGGTACCCGGTGCACCATATTGAAAATAATATTTGTTATTGTGTTTGGTCATCCACGAGCCTTCAATAAAAGGATCAAGAAACGTATTGTCCATGTGTTCGCCAAAACGTTGCCATCCATAGCGCCAATCCTGCAGCATGTACATGGGCATTCTGGTTCCGATGGGTTGAAAAGTTTTACGGTTCAATTCCACGCCATACAGGGGATAGGTATTGCTGCTGCCATTGTACATATAAAACCTTCCATCATCATCAGTGAAAAATGCGGGATCCCATCCTCCAATGTCGAATGAATCCACCAATGGTTTCCATTCATTTGCTTTAGGATTGGTACTCATCCATAAAGTAAATTTCCTGGTGTAAGTGGAACCAAATACCAACATGGTATCGCCTACAATGCCTACAGCCGGCGCACATAATTCGTCATAACCCTGGTTCCAGGGACGAAGGAATTTTTTGGAAATAAAATTCCATTTCAGTATGTCTTTACTCCACCAATAGCCCCATTGATTAGTACTAAAGAGATAATACTCGTTCTTATAATTTACTATTACCGGATCGGCAGTGGCCCTGTGCCTGCCCCATTCGCTAAAATTGGGAATAGGCGTATAACCATAGTCGATATTAATGGGATTGCAGTAGGTTTTTTGCTGGGCAAGAACTGTAGCAAGTGAAAAATAAAAAGCAAAAAGTAAAATTATACTCTTTATAGTAGGCATGACCGATACTGATCTAAAAGTACCAGTGAGTGACACAACGATGTTGAATCGTGTTACTGAAGCCCGTAACAAAAAATTTTTTTTCATAATCATAGATTTCCTTTTTTCATTTCTTCCACAGCATGAGCAACTGCCCTTGCAGTAAATGCCATATATAAAATAGACGGGCTTTGGCTGCCGGTACTTGTCATACATGCGCCATCTGTTACAAAAACATTTTTACAATGATGCAGTTGATTGAATTCATTCAGCATTGATGTTTTGGGATCGCTGCCCATACGCACACCCCCCATTTCATGAATGTCTAAACCTGGGGGCTGTTTATTGTCGTTCGTACTGATATCTTTTACTCCTGCCGCTTCAAGCATTGCTGTTCCCTGTTGTAAAAAATCTTTTACCATTCGATCATCGTTATCATCATAACCAACCGAAGTTATCAATAATGGAATGCCCCATTGATCTTTTTTATCGGTACTTAACCTTACATGGTTGGATTCTTTAGCAATGGTCTCGCCCTGCATATACATATATACGCCCCATTGCCCCGGCTCACTCATGTTTTCCTTAAATGCTGCACCCAGAAAGGGTTCTGTTCCTTTATCATTGAATACCTGCCTGCCGGCAGCAGAATAAATTACATAGCCCCCATAAAAATCAGTATCCCTTTTTTCAACGTTACGGTAATTGGCAACGATGCATTCTGCCGGTTTAGCCACTTTATAATATTTATCGGTAAAGCCATCAATAACGCCATACATGCTGCCCCGGTAATTATGAAAACAAATATGCCTGCCCAGTTTACCACTGTCATTGCCCAAACCATTGGGAAAACGATTAGAAGTAGAATTTAACAAGATTAAATTGGTATTTAAAGAGGATGCATTTACAAAAATTATCCTGGCAAAAAAATCAGTCGATTCTTTTGTATTGGCATCTATCACCCTTACACCTACGGCCTTTCCCTTTTGTTCATCATAAATAATGGAATGCACTACTGCATGCGGCCTTATAGTCAGGTTGCCCGTTTTTTTCGCCCAGGGTAAGGTGCTGCTAACTGAGCTAAAATAACCTCCCAACGGGCAACCTCGCATACACAAATTTCTATTCATACATTGGGTGCGGCCCTGGTCAATATGAATTTGTTTGGGTTCGGTGATATGTGCCCACCTGCCGGAAACATAATGGCGGTTAAATTTTTCTTTTATCGTTTTTTGCAGGTGCTGCTCTACTGCATTCAATTCATAGGCCGGTAAAAATTCTCCATCGGGCATTGACGGTATGCCCTCCCTGTTGCCGCATACACCAATAAATGTTTCTACATGGCTGTACCAATCTTTTATATCATCATACACTATCGGAAAAGATTCACCATAACCATAACGGTGAGGCGCAGTAAAATCAAATTCGCTCCACCTGGCACAGGCCCTGCCCCAGGTTAATGATTTGCCGCCTACCTGGTAACCCCTTATCCAATCGAAAGGTTTTTCCTGTATATAGGGATGATCAGCATCCTTTACAAAAAAGTGCTGGGTATCTTCTCCATAGCCTGCCGCTTTAGTGATCAATGGATTTTCTTTTCTTACCTGGTGCGTAATGTCTCCGCGATGCGGCAATTCCCATCTCGATAAATTAGCAGTTGGGTAGTCTTTAATATGTTCTATATTTCTTCCGCGCTCCAATACAAGGGTTTTCATTCCTTTTTCGCACAATTCTTTTGCAGCCCAGCCACCACTGATGCCGCTTCCGATTACGATAGCATCATAAGTGTTTTGGGCCTTACCGTTTACATTAATATTTACCTGTGTACTGTCCGGCATTTTTATTCAATCCTTTTACTTGTAAAACCCAGTTGCTTCAATCCATTTTGTATATCCGGGATTTTCATAAATAATTTCCACAATAATCCTGTCCTGTAATTTTCTATCATTATTATAACCGGTCCCTGGTCAATAGCCAGGTGCGATTTTGCGTACCAGTTATGTTCAATACTAAATCCATCCACAAAACCATATTTGCTCCATATTTTATCTCCCAGTTCATAATAAAAATACCGCAGCGCTTCCATACTTTCCTTAGGTGTATAGGGCATGGAGGAGACCGCGGCGGTTGGCTGTATCACGCCCCTGTCGTTTTCGGGGCTATGTGCCACATAACCTTTATAACTGTCGCCTGCAGTTAAACCCCAGCATTTGTAACTATAACCTTTGAAGTGGTGCGGATTCTCTATACAATAAGCCCGGTTGATCAGCGTATGGTTTTTTCCCTGCAAAAAATAGTCATTGCCCAATGAATCTGTTAATCCCGTGGGGTCAATTCCCTGGAAAGTATATTGCTCAAAAAATAATGGTCCTCCCTTATCTTTATCATAATTTCCCAAAGGCAATTTATAGCCATAATATTCTTTACCGTTTTTAAACCCGGCACTACCAGCCCATGTGCCATTGTATACCTCTTTTGCAATGGCATGATTGGGTGAAGAAGCTGCCATGATATAAGTGATCAAACATTCATTCCATCCCCATACCGGAAAGTTCATGTCGAAACCATTATTCGGGCTCCAGTGCCAAAATAATTTATTTTGGTTAT
Organism: Chitinophagales bacterium; assembly: GCA_038205215.1. Taxonomy (GTDB): domain Bacteria; phylum Bacteroidota; class Bacteroidia; order Chitinophagales; family Chitinophagaceae; genus Ferruginibacter. The sequence goes on from JBBRCB010000001.1 coordinate 261,427, forward strand.
TCGTATGCCAGTTCCAGTTAGCAGCTCCCCACATTTGGTTGATGCGCCTCCGTAAATAATTTTCCAGCGGTATATCTTTATTGAAATATTCCCTGGCACATAAAAAACCCATCAGTAAATAAGAAGTCTCCACAATATCCGCGCCGTCATCCAGCCTGTCGAACGGTATTGTTTTACCCGTTTGACCATTGATAAAATGCGGGTATATCCCATGATAGCAATCCGCATGCAGTAAAAAATCCGAAACCTGTATCAACCTCCTTACTGCGGTATCCCTTCCTATCCATCCTCTTTCCACAGCCACAATAATACTCATCACCCCAAAACCGGTACCTCCCACGGCACATGCATCAGGCCCAAATTTTGTTTTACTGAAATTAGGTTCGTCCCATGCTTCATTGATATAATCCCAGTAATATTCTGCAAGAACTGTATTACTACGCTCCAAAGCCATTCCGCTTACGGGATGTGCACCATGCCAAAAGAAACGGAAAGTCTGTTTCTGAACGGCTTCCAGCAATTGTTCGTCATTAAACCCTTTAATTATGCCCACGGGAGCAATGCTATCCGGGCCGTCGTTATATTTTCCTTTTCTATTTACTTGAGCAAACAAAATATTGGCGTAAAGAAAAACCATGGTAATACATAACGATTGTTTCATCAACGTTTTCTCTTTAGTTATTTAACAAAGTGCTTTCAAAAGACAATTTTTTTAAGCCCATTTTTATTTCGGGGCAACTCATAAATAATTTCCATAACAAACCACTGCGATAGTTTTCGATCATAACCGGTATCGGCCCCTGGTCAATAGCCAAATATCTTACCGGGTACCAATCGGCAGTTTGGCTAAAAGCATCATAAAATCCATACGGCCCCCACAGTTTATCCTTCATATCACCATACCAATGTCTTAATGCGGCCATTGCTTCTTTAGGCGCATAGGGGAATGATGATAATGCAGCTGTAGGTGAAATTACACCTGCATCACTATTAGAATTGGGAGCATGCGCTGCATAACCTTTTACAGAATAACTGGCAGTGAGCCCCCAGTTATTTTTCCCGTAGCCTTTATATTTTTTAGGATTATTTACGCACCACTTATAATTGACCATTGTTTGACTGGTGTTCTCTGTCCAGTAGTTGGTATACCCATCTGTCAAACCTTTTGGATCTAAACCGAGGTAAGAATAATGTGACCAAAATAATGGTGCAGCATTTTGAGGATTACCCTGGTAACGCAATTGCAGATCATAGCCAAATACATTATGGGGAGATTTTATTTTTCCATTCTCTGCCCAACCTTCATGATACACTTCCGCAGGAACGCCGTGTGTGGGTGATGATGCAGCCAGCACATACATGATCAAACATTCATTGTAGCCATGAACCGGAAAATTCATTTGCCATGCATAGTCGGGGCTCCAATGCCAGTACAAAACATTTTGTCCATTTCGGTACCAGTCAAACTCTACTTCTCGCCAAAGTTTATCAATACGCCGCGCCAATGCTTTTTCTTTTTCATTGCCGCCGTCGAAATATTGTCTTACACAAAGCAGGCCTTCTATCATAAAAGATGTTTCCACCAGGTCTCCTCCATTATCTTTTCTTCCGAATGGTTTTACTTTCCCTGTTTCGCCATTCCACCAGTGTGGCCAGGCGCCATGAAACCGGTCTGCTGTTTCAAGAAAATGAACAATTTTCTCTAATCGCTTTTCGCCATCTTCCCTTGTAATAAATTTTCTTTCCATTGCCACGATCAAACACATTACACCAAAGCCACTGCCTCCGCTGGTTACAACGTTTTGGTCATTATCGGGATAATCGTTATTCATATGAATGCGTTCTCTCCCCAAGCCACTTACCGGTTCTGCACCTTCAATAAAATAGTTGATGGTTTGCCATTGTACCATATCCAACAAGGCTGAGTCGCAAATATTTTTTGGCTTTGCTTTGCGATGGAATGCATTACTTACAGTTGCATTTGGTTGAGCCATTGCCTGCAGGCTCACCAGGCAGCCTATAACTATAAGTGTTCGCTTTATCATTGCGGGTATTATCTTTTATTATAAATAAGGAGCAGAAAAACCCAGTACATTTTTCATCCCGTTTTTTATTTCAGGGCAGCCCGTTAATAAATTCCAGATCAGCCCAGTCCGGTAATTCTCCAGCATAATGATCTCCGGGCCCTGGTCGATTGCTAAAAATGAATTGGCATACCAAAGGTCTTTCAATGAAAAAGCATCTACGAAACCATATTCTTTAAATAGCTTATCCCCCAGTTTGTAATAAAAGAACTTTAATGCATTCATACTTTCAGTGGGTGTATATGCGATGGATGATAATGCCGCGGTTGGAGAGATCACTCCTATATCGTTGTTAGGAGAATTGGCATTGTAACCATTGGGCACATCACTCGCCGTTAAGCCCCAGCACAGGTTACTGTAACCAAAAAAGCCGTTCGGGTTTGCTTTGCAATACTCGTAGTTGATCCTGGTATGATTGGTGGTTTGTGTTTGGTAATTGGCGTAAGTATCATTTAAGCCTGTTGGATTAATTCCTAAAAATGAATAGTGCGAAAAAAACAGCGGGCCGCCATTTGCCGGGCCTAACGGTAACTGGTAGCCATAATAGGTGGCGTTATTTACTATGGCACCGCTTCTTGCAAAACCTTCTTTGTAAACAATTTGTGGAATAGCAAACGTAGTGGATGAGGCGGCCATGATATACGTGATCAAACATTCATTCCAACCCTGGATCTTTACATTCATGTCCCAATTATAAATTGGGCTCCAGTGCCAGTACAACACATTATTGGCGCCCTGCCTGAACCAACTCCACTCCACCCCATTCCATAAGCTGTTGATATCTGCTCTTAAAGTTGTTTCATCAGCGGCAGCGCCATTGAAGTATTGTCTTGCCGAAAGCAACCCTGCCATCAGGTAAGAGGTTTCCACCAGATCGGCACCGTCATCTTTTGTAGAAAACGGTATCACTACCCCAGTAGTGCCATTGAGCCAATGCGGGAAAGCTCCATGAAATTTTTGTGCGGTATTTTTTAAGAAACCCACGATCTTTTGCATTCTTGCTAATCCTTCAGCCCTGGTAATAAAATTCCTGCTTACCGCAACAGGTATTGCCATAACACCAAAACCCGAACCGCCGGAGGTTACTGTTTCGGGTGTAGCATTACTTCTTTCTCTTGCCAAACCACTTACCGGGTGTGCATAATCCCAGAAATACCTAAATGTTCGCTTTTGTATCGTGTCCAGCAGGGCGTTGTCCGTTATAACCGGGAATTTATCGGTAGAATCGATCTGCGTGATGAACTGAAAATTGATATCCGCATTTAATTTCCCTTTCTTTACAGATTGTAATGCCGTTGACGCGTACACGTTGTATTTAGCGAGATTTTTTAAGGCAGCGGAAGCCGTAATGACCAATGTGCTGTCATTATTTTCATACCCATAATTTACAGGGACCGTGACCGTGCCATTCTCTGTGAGTGTTACGGCAGTAACAGAACCGCGGTCAAGCACATTATTAAACGATAGCCTTATCGCCGTTGTTGTCTTGATATTGTAATTAACAATATTGGTGGTTGCTGTTGTATTATCCAATTTAATTGCCGTATTATTCAATGGCGATGGCGCCGGATCAGGCGCGGGCGTATTGTCGCTGCTTTTACTGCAACCCGCTGTAACCAATACAATGGAGGAAAGCAATAAAAATATATTTGTTGTTTTTTTCATTTTAGTAAATTAAAAAACCAGTGTTGAAATAGAATGCGGCAATGCTGTTGCTGCTGCAGCTTTACTATTGATCCATAAATAAAACGGTGTTTTTGTATTGCTTTCATTCATCACGATCACTACAACCGAACCATCCGGGTTTTTAAAAGCAGTGGTGATCAACTGGCTACGGCTGGCTGCGGCCACGATCCTTTTGGCGCCCGGTTTAATGAATTTTGAAAAATGGCCGATATAATAATATTCATTGGTGTAGATCAACTCCCCTGTCTTTGTATTACCGATTATCGGTGCAAAACAAAAATTGCCTACGTGGTTGGGGCCGCCGGTTTCATCCAATAAAACATTCCAGTCGGTAAATCCAACAGCGCCGTTATTAAAGTCATGGATCATATTAGCGCCATATTTTTCCCCCAGTTTCCAGTCGTTGACTTTTGCAAGGTCAAAAGCTTCCTTGCATCCTTCGGTGAATAATAAATTCTTGCCGGGGAAAGCTTCATGCACCAATTTCACGTTATCATACATGGGTTCGCCACCGCTCCATGGTTCGTACCAATGAAAACCGATCCCCCATAAATATTTTGCAGCTTCGGGATCATTTAATAAAGTGCTGGCGCGCTGGTATAGTAGGTCCCTGTTATGATCCCATCCAATAATTTTTTTATCGGCCAGCCCTTCCCGTTTCATCGTTGGGCCCAAATAATTTTTTAAAAAATCCCTTTCTTCTTCACCGGTATAAATACAGCTTTCCCATTTTTGGGTAGCCATCGGTTCATTCTGTATAGAAATTCCCCAGATGGGAATGCCTTCCGCTTCATAGGCCTTGATGAATTTTGTATAATAGTTAGCCCATGGCTGGTAAAATTCTCTTTTCAACTTACCACCATGCAAAATATCATTGTTCGTTTTCATGAATGCCGGCGGGCTCCACGGGCTTGCAAACAAGGTAAGCTTACCTCCCGCAGCAGCAATAGCCTGCTTTATAAAAGGAATGCGGAATTGTTTATCGTGTTGTACATTAAAAGTTTTTAACGCTGCATCCCCTTCAGTAATATAAGTATAAGTATCGCTGGAGAAATCGCAACTGTGGATATTGGTTCTTGCGAAATTATAACCAATACCTTTTTTGTTATCGAAATAGGCCCGAAGTAATTCCTGCTGTTTGTCTTTCGGCAACTTTGCAAAAGTTTCAGCAGAAGCATCGGTCAATGCACCACCAATGCCTATAAATGTCTGAAAAGTTTTATCCGGGTCCAAAAAGATACAAACCTGCGTCTCCAATGGTTGGGCCATTGCGGTGAAAGCTGCCCCATCTTCAGCAGACAAACGCATAGCGGTATTATCGGCGGTAGTGTATACCATTATTTTTTTTCCCGTGGCAGAAAAGCCAGTCTTTCTTTTTGTTTGGGCAGTTAAATCGCTACAGTAAAAAGCCAGCAATCCCATGGCTGATAATCCTATAACTATTATTTTCATACTATTATTTTTTATGTTCATTACCAAATATAAGTTGCTATTGTACCTGCGGGCAATACAGAAGATATTGACCTCGGGCCTGATTTCATGGTAAAGGTTTGTGATGAAGGTGAATCATTTAAAACCAATACCACGGTTTTACCCGCCGGTGTTTTAAATGCTGCATTGGCTAAAGGTCCGGTAGTGACGCTTGCAATGCGGACCGAACCCGCGGGAATGAATTTAGATGCCTGTGCGATAATATAATAACCTACATTTCTTACAATAGTACCATCCAAAGTAATAGCGCCCTTACATTGCGTACAACCGCCAGGGGTATGTGGGTTAAAACCCCCGTCGCTGGCAAGGTTCCATTCCAGTGCGTTCTTACTCCAGTTCGTCATCGATCCGATCACCACGTTTCTTGAATGCCATAACAGGTCGCCGCTGAAGCTTCCTGTAGAACCTGTCCATTCTTCTGTAAAATATAAATTCTTATCAGGGTGAGCACTGTGTACTGCACTCAATACGCTGATATCGCCGGCATACAAATGAAATGCAGAACCATTAATATATTGTTTTGCCGCCGCGTCATTCAAAATCGCTATGGGATAACCGGGGTTATCGCAATTATGGTCCCACACAATGATCTTTGTACTTAGCGAAGCAAGCTGGAATGCAGGGCCTAGATTGTTTTTCACAAAATTCGCTTCTTCCTGGGCAGACATTACCATGCTGGGATTGTTGCCCCCATGCTGCGGTTCGTTTTGAATAGTAACTGCATCAATGGTAATGCCCTTTGCCTTCATTGCCTGGATATACTTTACAAAATATTTCGAATACACGTCGTAGTACTGTGTTTGAAGGCCGCCACCCATTGAATTACCGTTCGTTTTCATCCAAAGCGGTGCACTCCATGGGCTTGCCAGTATCTTGATGTTGGGGTTGATCGCCAATATTTGTTTTAACACAGGGATCACGTCTACAGTATCCAGTGAGAGACTGAAATTATTGAGGTTAATATCAGTCTGTCCCGTTGGCATATCATCATAGCTAAACACGGTTGCACTGAGGTCGGATGCCCCAAGGCTTACCCTTAAATAACTTACACCTATAGACGTAGCGCCTGAACCAAATAATTCATTCAGTAAATCAGCTTTTATTGCAGGAGGTAATGCGTTAATCAATGAAGCACTGCCGCCTGTTAAGGTATATCCAAAGCCATCGACTGTTTGAAAGGTTTGTGTGCTATCAATATTAATTACCTGCGGATTGCCCAATACCTCGCCAAATGCGGTAACACTGCTTTGCTTTTGTAATAATATAGTTTGATCTGCTTTGGTAACCCATAGTGCCACGTCGGGATTACTAACCGGTGGTAATGAACCGCCGCCGCCTGTGTTATCAGTTGTTGATTTTTTTGAACAGCTGCATTGCACAAATACCAATGCGGCTGCCAGCAAAGCAATTCCGATATTGATCCTGTAATTTTTCATTCGGGTGATTTTTATCTTTTATTATTTAAATCCGATTATTGTTGTTGCAAAAAAATAAGTCTATCGTTGTTCCTTGCAAGAACGAGCATTTTATTGCCCGCGGTAGTATTCAGCCATTTCATATCCCTTACTTCCCCATTAATTGCAGGCATGTTTGCACCCACATTAAAGCTGGTATTTTTTTTATCAAATGAAAATGCTGTGGGGAATAAAGCATCATACCTTCCTTCATAGGGAATTACGCCATAAAAATTTCCGCCTGCGATATAGTCACTTCCTTTGCCAGGCGCTCCAGCAGTAAATGACATCAATGGTGACAATTGTAATTCATCGGGCAGTATAATTGCTTTAAAATTCCCTTTGCCATCATTGATAAAACAGGAAGAAGATAATGTTTCTGCTTTTAATTCTTTATAATCTTTAAACAGGTCGAAGAACATGTATTGTACTGTTTTGCCCGCCACTTCGCTGTAGGTGAGATAAGCTTTTTTCAAAACAGGCAGTGGCCTTTCCAATTCATCTTTTGCAAGAAAAGTATATTCTTTGCCATCAACTGTATAGGTCATCACCTGTTCTACCGAACCATTGTTGTCAAAATCTTTCACATAGAGTTTTACAGGCCCGTTTTTACCTGACCATAATTTATTGTTATGCCCCCAATTCCCTGCAAGGATATCCATAAGGCCATCACCGTTTACGTCAGTAGTACAAACCGTTTGCCAAAGCCCGGTAGAGTTAGGTATATCTGCCTCTTTAAACACCCCGGCATGATTAATAAATGTTTTTACCGGCATGAATTCGCCGGTTACCACCAGGTCCTGCCATCCATCGTTGTTCAAATCAGTAAACGAAGCCGCTGTTACCATTCCCATATCATAGAAGAAAGTATTTTTAGCATTGGCGATAGTGAAATTCGCTTTACCATCGTTCAATAATAAATAAGAGGATTGCGGCTTGCCATAAATAGCCGGAGTTGTAAGTGTTCCAATAAAAACATCCATGTCCCCGTCATGATCAACATCCGCTACAGTAATACAGGATTTGCTTTCAAATTGCTGGCTCATGAATTTTGGCTTTCTTTCAAAATGCCCGTCACCCTTATTCAGGTAGAGTTTATCTGCGAGCATTTCCTCATTTTTCGGTGCTTCGTTGCCACCTGCTACTACCCAAAGATCTAATTTGCCATCCCCATTTGCATCAAAGAATACCGCATCAACAGCTTCCATCCATTTATCTTTTTCAAATAATTCTTTATCCTGTTCTATAAATGTGCCGCCGGCCTGTTGTATCATCAATGCACCGGGCTCACCCAGGGCGCCGCATACATAAAAATCATCCAGCTTATCGCCATTTACATCTCCCACGGCTATCTTAGGGCCCCTGGTACTTTCTTTATGGGGAATCAAATACTGCATATTAAAATCATTAAAATCATTTTCGATGTGGCGCCAGTTTAGGTTAACCTTGCCAGTGATATCAGTATAAGCAGGCTGCACCGGTTTAAAAAAAACAGTATACTCAAAAATACCCGCGGCATCTTTTTTATTAATAGTTAACTGCCTGTTGCCTGAAACATTTTTTAATACCTGATATTTTTGGTCGGGCCAAACTATCAGTATGCTGTCGATAGTAGAATCAGCACCTAACCCAAAATGCAGGCGGTTATCAGAAGAAGACTCGAAGCCACGGGTAAGCATCAATTGCTGGTATTGCATTTTATCTTTTTTAAAAAGCCATGCTTTACACCCCATACCAAACCTGTTGCTGCTGTCGCTCGCAAAAGACAGCCTAATATAATTTTTCGCCACTGAATTATTTTTTAAAATAACGGCAGGTGCATTCAGGCAATTTATTACAAGGTCAAGGTCGCCGTCATTATCGAGGTCAGCATATGCGGCTCCGTTAAAATACCCTTTCATTTTTTCGGTACCCCATTCCCCGCTATTATCTTTAAATGCAAATTTTCCATCGCCCTTAAACAAAAAAGGATGAGAACTTCCATCCGGCATCTTATCAATAGCTATATCATCGTATTTGTCCGTTTGATTCATTCCCTTTTTTACTTCCAGGTCACTCACAAAACGTACATAATCCAGGTCAACAGGTCTTTTTACGATACCACTGCTTATAAAGAGATCTTTATTGCCATCATTGTCAAAGTCGGCAAATAAAGGGCACCAGCTCCAATCGGTGGCAGCAACGCCACTCATTAAAGATGTTTCACTAAAACTTATTCCATTGCCATTATTATGTTGCAAACAATTTTTTGAATACTGATTTTGATAACCATTGAGCTCCAGTTTTACTTTATAGATATCAGCGTTTTCATCACTGCCATATGTTTTCAGTACTTTTTCATCTGCCGGTAACATATCTACTGTAACAATATCCAGTTGCCCGTCGTTGTTGTAATCTGCAATATCATTACCCATACTAAACCTGCTGTAGTGTCCAAAATGTTTTGCCCCTTCTTCTTTGAACGAACCATTCTTTTGATTCACATAATAGTAATCGTTTTCGTGGAAATCGTTTCCAATATAGATATCATTCCATCCGTCATTATTGATATCAGCGATGGCTAACCCCAGGCCATAACCGAGATTACTTTGATAAATACCCGCCTGTTTTGAAACGTCGGTAAACCTGCCGGAAATATTCAGGTCATTCCTGTACAGCCTGTCGCCGGAAAGGCTGTCATATTTAGTGCGGTTACTGGTGTCCACAATATTGGCATGCGGGTGATGCGATTGGTTAAGGATAAAACAATCCAGGTCGCCATCATTATCATAATCAAAAAAAGCTGATTGGGTAGTAAAACAGGACGTGTTTAAACCATATTGTTCGCTTCTTTCTGTAAAAGTACCGTTGCCGTTGTTGATGTATAATTCATTATGGCCTGTTAACCCGTATTTATTGCTTACTGTAGAAACATAAATATCCAGGAACCCGTCATTGTTCACATCGGCCATGGTAGATCCTGTACACCAGTCGGCATTTCCTTTTACACCGGCTTTATCGGTTATATCTTCAAATTGTAAATTTCCTTTGTTCAAATAAAGCTTGTTATGCCCCTTACTGTTTGCAGTAAAATAAATATCAGGTAAGCCGTCGTTATTGATATCGCCAGTTGAAACACCGCCTCCATTGTAATAATATAAATAATATAATATGCTGAACATGTCTTTCTTTTCCAACTTATTTTCAAAATTGATATGCGTTGCTGAAGAGGGTAAGCTGGTAAAAAGGCTGTCCTTCCTGCTCTCACAAGATGAAATTAAAACCACAGCCGCAAGCAGGCAAAAAGAAATATTTATTGATAACCGAATTTTCATGCTCTTTTTTTCAAGTAATAATTTTGACATTCTAGTGCTTTGGTTGGTCTTTTATAAAAGCTAATATTTTTTTAGTTTCGTCAGGATAATTTTTTACCAGGTGTGTATGCATTAAAGCCGGCGTGGGGCCGGTTTCTCCCAGTAACAACACCGCTATTGCCATCGATGGCTGCTCAGGCATATGACAATTAACGCAATTTGCATTCAGTGCTGCTTTACTTAAATTGCCCGTCATTTTACACAATACATTACCGGAATGTGTATCGTTATGGCAGCTGGCGCATCTTTCGGCATATGTTGCCGCTTTTCCTTTTTCGTTTTGATGGGGATTATGACAGCTATTACACGTGAGCGTAGCACTCATCTTAAAACATTTGCTTGATGCCAAAAGCCCATATTGATTGCCATGAACATCGATACTGTTGACATCCCTGCCAATAGTATCAATTGAAAAATAATCAGGTAATTTATCACCTGCAGTAAATTGGAACGAAGGTTTTGTTTTTTGTAACCGCCCTCCATGGCATAAGGCACACAGGTCTAAACTTTGCTGCCTTGAGAATGAAGCCGGGTTGATGATGAATTTTGCCGTTTTCTCATTGGGATTTTGGGTTTGGAATTTTACATGATCAGCAGCGGGGCCATGACATTTTTCGCAATCCACGCCCAACACAATGCGGCTTTTGTCGAATTCTTCCGGTTCTTTTTCAGGTGCTGATATTTTTTCAGCAAAAGTAGCATGGCATTCCAAACAGCGTGAGGTTAGCGGCCGGTTAAAGGCGATCTTATCCGGGTACCCGGGGCTGTTACTCCATTGGCCTGCGCTGGTAAAATAAGTAATGGGTAACTGCACCAGTTTATTACCTACCCATGATGCGTAGGATTGCCCTTTTGTACCGGAACCGATAGTAATATCGAAACGTTCCTTTTTCTTTTCCGTACCATTTACATAAGCTACCTGGAAAAATCCCCCAGGTCTTTTTTCCATTGCTATCATACCACCCGAATTATATGCAAAAGTATTTTTGCCGGTGTCAAAATTTCCTTTTATGTTTTTTTCAGCAGCGATTTCTGATGTATGGAAATGCGCTGTGCCGGTATGGTTTTCGTAAATTGACTTATGGCAACCCGCGCATGATGCGGATCCGGCATAAGCGGCAAATGCACGTGCAGTAAACATTTCGCCTGTTTTATCTTTTTGATTATTGATGCACTGGGTTAAAAACAACAGGCAACCTGCAATGATACCAAGCGTTATAGTGAACGAACGATATTTAATAATTCCTTTCATACTATGGCGATTACCCGATAACCATTCTTTTTCAGAAAGTATACAATTTAAAAAAGGGCTGAACAAAAACTTTTGTCAGCCCTTTATGGATTTGCTGCCTGCTATATGAAAAAAACTTACAACTTACTATTGTAAAGAGCTTGTATTTCAGACGCCGTTAACACTTTACCATACATACGGAACTGATCCATCTTACCTGTAAAAGCACCAATCCAGGCATCTGTTGGGCCTGAAAGTCCTGCATGCTTATTCCATCCACCAACAACCATGTTGCTTGCGTTACTTAAAGTAAGCTTGCCCATTCCTGCAAAATTTCCTGCAGCTCCCGGAGGAAGTGGAACTTCAGTACCGTCGTAATATACTTTTACTGTAGAGCTGGTTTCATCATAACTAAATGCCAAATGATGCCAGTTACCATCAAACAAAGGCTTATTGAAATTATCAATATATTCTACCCAATGGTCCTGCAGTGCGAATTTCAACTGGCATTTGGTAGGAGTAGCATGTTCTACCAGTAAAAAGGCACCGCTTTCGTGCCAGTAATCTTTATCAGCAAGTGAAAATAGAAGTTCGGTATTTGTATTTACCGTATTATTGAACCACATGGATATGGTACAACTTGTTGCTGCTTTAAAATCATTGGCAGAGGGATATTTAATGGCTTTGGTGCCATTACCCTGGATGGCTTTTCCATTAATGCCCGTAACTGAAACCAATGGATTGTCCGAAGGGAAATTTGCCCTGATACTGTCAACAGCATTCATTAATGGGTTAGCAGTAGTACCATCAAATGCTGCATAAAATTTTAATGGCCCGCCTGGTGGGTTAGTATCTTTTGGATAATCGCCCAAAGCCGGCCTCGTTGTTTTTTTACAGCTTGCAGCGGCTATAAAAAATACAAAAACCACCAATGCGTTTTTTAGTATTTTATAACTTGTAGTCATGATCTTTTATTTTATTAAAGGTTTGTATGAAACCCTGCCGTTTTGCAACAGCAGGGATGAATTATATTACCACTCGGGGTTTTGTTTTAAGATACCGCCGGAAATATCGATCGCTTTTTGAGGAATAGGATAAAACCTGCAACGGTTAGTATACCCCAGGGCACTCAATTCAGTGATCGCATCGCCCCAGCGCACCAGGTCATAAAAACGATAACCTTCCATTGCAAATTCCCATCTTCTTTCATCTTTGATCGCCTGGCGCATCTGTGCCTGGTTAACAAAAGGAATTGTGGGCACAATTGTTCGGCCTGTTGCCAGGTTACCACTCGCTCTTTTTCTTATCTTTTCAAGATTAGCGGCTGCAGTTGCGCCGTCACCTGATTCATTGGCAGCTTCTGCCAGCATCAGGATCACATCTGCATAGCGGATTATCCTGTGGTTCATCCAGTCTGCACCACCACCTCCAAAAATCTGGCCGGTGAATTGACGCATCTGTGGATCAGAATATACTTTTTTATTCCAGTAGGGTTGATCAAGTCCGGGGCCGGGGGCAAAGGCAGGTAACGTGGCACCATAGCCGCCAGCAGATGGCCCACCATCAAACTGGCCGGAATATAAAATGGTTTGCGTCTTACGGGGATCGTTAGACGGCCAGGCTGTTTCCAGTTTCTGGGTGGGTGTATTCCATCCCCATCCAAGGTTCCATACATTGGTGGCACCACCCTGCCGAACATTCTGGCAGGTACCCCATTGTACCCCGTTATTAGCAGTACCGTTTGCACCCACGTTACAATTCATCTCAAATATAGATTCAGGGCCATTCTTACCAGCTCCGTTCAAACCATCTTTCCATATCTCGGGAAAAGTTGTGGCCAATGAATATTGCCCTGAATTAATTACATCGTTACAAAGCTGTGTTACTTTAGCCCAGTTTTGCCTGTACAAAAAGGTCTGCGCCGATAAAGTATTGGCTGCACCTTTGGTTATTCTTCCCGGGTAAATATTATTTCCTCCTACTACCCAATTTACGGGTAAGTATTGTGCCGCAAGATTTAGATCTGCATCAATCTGCGCATATATCGCCGCAGCAGGAGATTTGGGTTTGATACCTTCGGCTGCCGTTCTAAAATAGAAATTGATCAATGGCACATCTCCATAAGTTTTAACCAGTTCAAAAAAACAATAGGCCCTGAAAAAGCGGGCTTCACCTACGTTCCTGAGAGAAGCAGGGTCAGTTGCTTTTAATGAATCGGCAAAATACAATTCCTTATTACACAGGTTGATCATGAAGTAGTGATCATTCCAGTAGGTATTTGGTGCCCAGTCATCTTTGCTATATTGGAAAGTTTCAAACTCTGTATTGATCTCAGCGCCGTCGGTGGTGCTGCTGCCTTTTTGCGCATCGTCATCGCGGATACTGTGAAAATCCAGCCATGGCAAAGTTGAAAAACCTGCATAACGTAAGGTGCTGTATAGCCCGAAACTTTGCGCTTCCAAGGTTCCCTGGTTCAGGTCATCCAATGTTGCCGTCAGTGGCTTTCGATCCAGGAATTTTTTACATCCCATAACGGAAACCAGTAGTGGCAGCGCTATGAGCAAACTCCAATATAAAATTTTATTTTTTTTCATATCTGTCAATTTAATCGGTTTAGAAAGTTATGTTTAAGCCTATTGTACTTACAACTGGAATTGCACCACCTGCATTGTCATAGCCAAATTGCGTTGCATCGCCACCATATTCTGCAGTATAACCCAGGTTATTTTTCCACGTCTTAGGGTTCTGCACATTAAGGTAAGCCCTTACATTTTTCATTTTAGCCCTTGAGATCAAACGCTGGCTGAAATTGTAAGCTAACTGTACATTCCTGATCCTGAAATAACTTCCGTCTTCGATATTGTAAGTAGAACCGTTATAGTTAAACCTATCAGCCTGGCTGATAAGCGGTACCCAGTTGGATGTGCCTTCTCCATGCCACCTTCCTAATTTTTCAGCAGAGTAATTTACTCTCTGGAAGGGCGATTCCAAAGAACCCCATGTTCTGAAAACCTGGTTACCATAAACGCCACCCATATCAATACTTAAACTTAGGTTTTTATAGTTGGCGGTTAACGATGTTCCATAAGCGAACTTTGGTGTTGGGTTACCGATCACAGTCCTGTCATCCGCGGTAATCTTTCCATCGCCGTTGATATCTTTAAATTTAAAGTCGCCGGGCCTGTATGCGCCCAATGCCGAAGCTACAGGAGATTTCAAAATATCCGCATAGCTCTGGTAGATGCCTTCTACCACATAACCATAGAAAGAACCAATAGGTAATCCAGGCTGTGTACGGCTTTCCGCTGTTCCGTTATTTTGAGATGACCTGGAAAAAAATCCTGCAACGCTTCCTTCCGCAATACTTACCACTTCATTTTTAAGGAAGGTGATATTTCCGCCAACGTTAACAGAGAAATCTCTATTTACAGTTTGGTTCCATGAAGCAGTTAATTCTTCTCCCCAGTTCCTGATGCTGCCCCCGTTGGTCAATTCATCAGGTAATCCTAATGCAGCTTTACTGAGGTAAGACATTAAGTTATTGGTCTTTTTATTGAAGTAGTTGGCTTCAAAATGTAACCTGTTACTGAATGCATTTAATTCGATGCCAATTTCCTGCGCTTCTACAGTTTCCCATTGTAAATTAGGATTAGGATTGTAAGAAGGCTGTGCTGCTCCGTAAGTATTGGTACCAAATACAGCAGTGATCCCGGTATTCAACCTTGGATAGAACGGGTAAGGCAATGAATTACCATTTGGATCTACCGCTGACTGGTTGCCCAATACGCCGACAGAACCTTTTAATTTCAGGTAATCAATATGAGGGATGTTCTCCATAAATGTTTCTTTGGTGATCTCCCATGCACCACCCACTGCCCAGAATTTCTGGTGGCGGTTCTTTTCGGGAATCTGTGAAGAAGCATCGTCACGGAGAGAAGCATTCAAAAAATACTTCCCTTTGTAATTGTATAAAACCCTCGCCAATACTGATGCTGTAGAATATTCGCTTTGGTCTGAGCTTGCTAAAGTTGCAGCAGGGTCATTGAATTGCGTAGTGATATACCAGAACCTCTTATCGTCCGGTATTGGCAATGCATTACCGGTAGTATAAGGTTTGGCGACACCGGTCCTTCCAAAATGACTAAAATAATAAGTTGTAAAACCTGCGGTTGCAGTTACACTGTGATCACCGAAGTTTTTCCTGAAACTTAAGATATGATCCTGCTGAAATTTCTTGTAATTATCATCATATTCCGCCAGCTGGGTTTTTTCGCCATACAGGTAAGGGCTATTGTTGATGGGATTATACGCATAATACAGGGGATTGTATACCCTGTTATTTATACTGCTCATATCCGCATACAAAGTTGAACGGAAATTAAAATATTTAAGGAAACTTACTTCGCCATAAACACTGGCCACATTCCTGTATTCAATATTTGATCTTTTATCCCAGGTATTCTCTACGCCTAATAACGGATTTACCACACCTGAGTTTTGAAACGCGGTAGCCAGCCCGGAATAAATATTTGCGTTAATGCTGTCGCCGCCATAGGGATTGGCCACCCTGAAAGATTTTGTACCTGAAGAAACGCCTGGCATCGCTTTTCTTGCATCATCCAAAACGCCACCGGCTCCAAAAGGATTATTTTGTCTTGATGCATTCAGGTTGATACCGATCTTAACAGCTTTATTGATCTTAAATTCATCAGCGAATGATAACTGCATTTTTTCCAGTTTTTCGTGCCTGATGATACCTTCATCATAGATATACCCCAAACCAAAACTAAACCTGTTCTTTTCAGTACTTCCTGAAACGCTTAAATTATTATTGCTGAATTTACCGGTCCTGGTAACTGCGTCTATCCAGTCTGTATTTGCTGTTAAAGCAGAGAAGTCAGGGGTAGCAACACCATTGTTTGCATTTTCTTCATTAAACAAAGTTTTAAATCCTTCCGCATCCACCAGTTTAATTTTATCTACTAATTTTTTTGTACCATAAGAAGTATTAAAATTAATTATCGTCTGGCCTGCTTTTGCTTTTTTAGTAGTAATAGCAATTACGCCGGTAGCACCTTTAACACCAAAGATGGCCAATGAAGAAGGATCTTTCAATATTTCTATTGACTCGATGTCGTTTGGATTCAGGTAATCGATGTTGTCATTGAATATGCCATCCACTACATAAAGCGGGTGTACCTGTCCGATACTAACGGTACCCCTGATACGGATATCAGGTGCTGCACCGGGTGTACCATTGTTTACTACGGAAAGACCGGCTACCTTTCCCTGCAAAGAGGCAATAGGGTTAGTATTGGGCTTATCCGCGATATCTTTTCCTAAAACTTTTACGATAGAACCGGTAAGGTCTCTTTTATTAGCTACACCATAACCGATCACCACTACTGCGTCAATTGATTTGGTAGAAGAGGCAAGCGTGATATTAAGTTCTGTACGGTTATTTACAGCCACTTCCATTTCTTCATAACCGATAGAACTGAAAATAAGCCTTGCACCGTCGGGAACTGAAATAGAATAAAACCCAGCAGCATCGGTAGCGGTACCAACGGCTGAGCCTTTGATCTTAATACTTACGCCGGGTATAGGTTCTCCCGTGACGTTGGTTACTTTACCAGTAACCTTAATATCCTGTACCACAAAATTCTTTTGAGTGATCACCACCAGGTTATTGTCGAGTATACGGTAAGTTAAATTGGTGTTGCTGAAAAGACTATTCAGTACATCTGTTACCAATAAATTATCAGCATCGATGTTTATCTTTTGATCAGCAGATAACACATCATTGTTATATAAGAATCGAAAAATACTTTTCTTTTCTATCTGTTTTAATGCCGTCTTTAATTCGGCTGATTGAAGCTTTAGTGTAATTCTTTGCTGAGAATATGTTTTAGCTGATAGCTGCAAACCCGTGATCAAAATGAAGGCAATTGTTAGTTTCATATGCAGTAAAAATTTAATGCAGCTTTGACGCTTCAAAGCAAACAATTGTTTGTTTTTTTCCATATTTTTATGTTTTGGTATTAAAAAGAGGAAACTCAAGTCCTATTCACACAGCGATTTAAGTTTTCCTTATTTGCCTTGCGGGAAATGCGTCAACATTTCCCGTTTTTAATTTTTTAAGACGAGTTGTTGATGGGGGCATTTTTTTTCATTTTAGCAGCGTTGTTTTTATTTTGAAATAGTGATAATATTTTTGTTGACCTTATAATTAAATGCCGTAGTCAGTTGCAATGCGTTAAGCGCCTGGTAAAAAGTTTCGGATGCAAAAGACCCTGTTAATAATTCCTTCTTTAATTTTTCGTTGGCGATCACGATGGTCACACCATACCAGCGTTCCATTTTTTTAGCAATCTCCTCCAGGCTTTCGCCACTGAATATCAAACGGTTTTCCACCCAGCCGGTTTCTACTACTATAGAGCTGTCTGAAGGATAATGGGTGACGTGGGCAAACTCAATAATGGGATTATTTTTTTCCACAACCAGGTCCTTCGGGTTCATATTATTTTTTTTCACCGGTTTGCCTTCATCATTATTCAGGATCAGTTTGTCATTCGGCTTCATGATGATCTTGTCCTGGCGGTCTTTCAACGTTATTTCCACACTTCCCCTTATCAAACTGGTTTCTGTTGTTTTTTCACCGGGATAGCATTTTACATTGAAGGCCGTACCCAAAACCCTGATATCCATTTTAGCGGTATGAATGATAAAAGGTTTGTTGGGATTTTTAACGACATCAAAATACGCTTCCCCTACCAGGGAAACTTCTCTTACGCCAACTCCAAAATTTTCGTTGTTGTATACCAGTTTACTACTGCTGTTCAACCATACCGTGCTGCCATCGGGCAACTGGATCTTTGTGCGGGAACCATTCTTTGTGCTGACTTCGCTCTGAGCGATCTTTTCTGCAGGGGTATTTTGTTTTGTGCCACCTGAAATGGTAAAGAAAACAATAGCGGCAGTAGCGATCATTACTGCGCCGGCCCATAATAAACGCCTTCTTTTTTTATTGGCAGCCGGAAGATCAAGGTTCAAAGACCCGGTCTCAGTTTTATTGATCTCAAGGTCAAAACCCTTTTCCTTTAATCTTTCGCTATGTAAATGGAATGTGGCTTCAAGGAATTCTTCATCTCTTTCCGCAGGGATTCCCCAAAACTCGTGGATATATTGAACAGGAATATTAATTTCCGGATGCAGGCTGATCAGGTCATTTAGCTCCGCCAATTCAGCCTGTGTTGCTTCTCCAGATAATTTACGTGACATTAAAGTCCAGATTCTGTCTTTATTCATATAGCGTCTGATAGTAAGGAGACAAAAAAGAAGGCAATCCCCCATACGCCGGTAAAATAAAATTGATTTAGTTGGAAGATGGCTTTTTTACAGAGGTATTTAACACGGAAGCGATCTTTTTAAGTGCAGTAGAGAGTTGGTTATCGATGGTTTTTACACTTATATTCAATAATTGTGCGATCTCTTTGTATTTAAGGTTGTCTTGTTTGGCCATTTTGAAAATGATCTTGCATTGTTGGGGCAAACCTTCAATGGCCTGTTCTATTTTTTGTGCCAGTTCATTGTTTATTAAATAAGTTTCCGCATCCGGGTCGGGACTAGCGAATTCCACTTCGAGGTCGTCGAGGGAAAGCACGCTCGTTTTTTGCGTTTGCTGTAAGCGGCGCAAAGACGCATTCCGCACGCTTATATATAAATAGATCTTAAGGTCTACAATATCGGGCAATAGTTTCCGTTTGGCCCATATCTCCACAAAAATATCTGACACCACTTCTTCAGCGATCTCCTTTGACTTGAGAATAGAAAATGAAAAACTTTTTAGCGGGAGGAAAAATGAAAAAAATAATTTCTTATAGGCATCAACATCCTCGTACACCGCTATGCGCTGTTGCAATTCGTATATTTCATGAGCGTTGAAGGATATCTTTTTTTCCATACTATAGCAATCGTATTCAAATGTAGAAGTTTTTTGGAGAAAAAAATATATGATTAAGGTAAAATAGCAACTCTATGCCAAATAAAAAGAGCAAATCATGATTGATTTGCTCTTTAGCGGAGAGTTAGGGATTCGAACCCCAGGACCTGTTACAGTCAACAGTTTTCAAGACTGCCGCAATCGACCGCTCTGCCAACTCTCCGCTGCAAAAATACGTCCCGAAAATTTACAACCCAAAAAAATGAGAAATTAAATGACATTATTTTCATGCAGCCATTTCCTGCCTTCAATGGATTTGAAAAACTGCTCTCTTTTGAAAGCTTCCAGTTTAGTTTCAAATGTTTCAG
>JBBRCB010000002.1:0-241720 GCA_038205215.1 Chitinophagales bacterium
TTTAGAAATTTTATAAGGTCTTTGGTTTGCTCTTTACTCAATACGCGTATTTGAAGATTATCAAAATCTGTTCACCAACCTGTTGTATAAAAGTAGTAAAGATTTTTATTTTTTGCAATAGCTGCCGTTCAGTACCGGGGATATAGGAAAAATATCCTGCTGCAAATGTTACGGGCCAAAAAAATCCCGGTAATTAAATTACCGGGACGAGGAATTATTCTGACAATCATTAGCTCATCTCCGCAAAACATTTATGGAAGTAAGGAATGGTTTCAATGCCTTTATAAAAATTATCGAGGTTGAACTTTTCATTAGGGCTGTGCAGGTTATCGCTATCCAGTCCAAAGCCCATGAAAACAATTTTAATGCCGAGCTCCTTTTCAAACAAAGCACAAATAGGAATACTGCCACCACCACGTACAGGGATAGGCGTTTTTCCGAAAGTGATTTCCATTGCTTTGGCGGCTGCTTTGTATGCTTTGCTGTCAATCGGCGTCATATAAGGCTCTCCTCCATGATGTTCAAACGCATGTACACTAACACAGGCGGGCGCTATTTTTTTGAAATGAGCCAGCAACATGGCGGTGATCTTTTCAGAAGATTGGTTTGGTACCAGTCTTGTTGATATTTTGGCAGTAGCTTTCGATGGCAATACAGTTTTAGCACCTTCGCCCTGGTAACCGCCCCAGATACCATTCAGTTCCAGTGTTGGTCGTATACCTGTTCTTTCATTGGTGCTGTAGCCTTTTTCACCCCATAATTCTTTTACACCAAGATCATCTTTATATTCTTTTTCATCATAAGGTGCAAGTGACATCAATTTTCTTTCTTCATCAGTAGCATTCAATACGTCGTCATAAAAACCTGGTAGGGTGATATGGTTATCTGCATCATGACAACTGGCGATCATCTTTGCGAGAATAGTAATGGGGTTAGCAACTGCACCACCATACACACCGCTGTGCAGGTCCCGGTTAGGTCCGGTTACTTCCACTTCAATATAACTGAGGCCACGAACACCAATGTCGATACTGGGTGTATCTAAACTTATCATCGCACTGTCGCTGATCAATACACAATCAGCTTTTAAAAGATCTTTATGTGCTGCAACAAATTTTCCAAGATTTGGCGAACCCACTTCTTCTTCTCCTTCAATACAAAATTTAATATTGGTGCTCATGCTATTTGTTTTCACCATTGTTTCCAATGCTTTTACATGCATATAGAATTGGCCTTTATCATCACAGCTTCCACGTGCATATATCTTGCCATCCTTGATCAATGGATCAAAAGGCCCGCTGTTCCACAATTCCAATGGCTCGGCTGGCTGCACATCATAATGCCCGTATACCAATACTGTTGGCTTTGAAGGATCGATCATTTTTTCACCATACACCAATGGGTGCCCTTCGGTAGGATAAATTTCCACTTTGTCTGCCCCGGCTTCCAGCAATCTTGCTTTAACCGCTTCAGCACATTTTTGCATGTCGGCTTTGTGTTCGCTTTTGGCGCTCACGCTGGGTATGCGCAACAATTCTAGCAGTTCATTTAAAAAGCGGTCTTTGTTTTGTGCTTGATAATCTTTCCACGATTGCATAATAGTAAATTAGTTTATTGATTATTTTGTTAATTAGTGGGTCAATGGTCTGTTGACGGTTTACGAAATTAGGCGTTTTTGGTGGAAATCTTTTTACCAAAATTTTATGCAGGGTCTGTATTTTATAACTGTCAATGCCTTTACATTTGTACCAGATTGTTTGTCAATTTATCAGCCTTTGTTTTAGCTTCATTTTTGGTGAGTGTTGCTATGCAAAGGCTGAGCCAATTCAAGCCAGCAGCGACCGGAGTTTTTGTTGCGATAGCAGGTAGATTAATCCCACGAGGCAATACATTACTGCTAATAATGCCAGTCCCCATTTTACCACAGAACAGGTTGTAGTAAACAAAGCAATTGTACCCGATGAATGGCCCGATAAGGTCAGCAGCATTCCTATATTTTCAAGTATGTCTAGAAAACCTGCAAACAGCGCGCCCTTTGCGATAAGCATTCCTGCTTTTATAAAAGCGCCCTTGCTGTTACGTGCGATTTTTTTACAGGTAAAGAACAGGAATGATGCATAAAAAACAAGAAAGATAAAATCTAAATAGGTATTTATTTTTGCTGCCCTGGTATTATCAACAGGTCCCTGCGCCCAGGCAGTGGTAACAATGGTTGTTTTGGTGACAGTATTAGCAAACTCCAGGTCAAGAATGCCTTTTGGGGTAGCTGCTGTTTTTAATGGAGCGCCGGTCATTGTCATTACTCCGATCATCACCGAAGTGCCAATTAGCAGGAAAAGTAAGGCATATCGTTTCATGGTATCAACTGTTGGGGCATGAAATTACAAATAATGCCGGTAATAAAAACTAAACACAGCCGGTGATTGGGCAGGGGTGGGTACAGTATTTTATAATGTTACTTCTGCTATGAAAGGGTTAAAAAATATTTTCTCATAAAATTGTTTGGCAACAGCATGAGAAAATAAAAACGGGTACATAAAAAATAAGAATATTTTCATGTAACCGTTTCGCGATTGGGGTATCAACAATGTTTTACAGCAGCAAACTGCATAGAAAAAACGGGCGAATTATAATTTTTCAAAACGTTGTTGAACAAAATCCCAGTTTACTACGTTCCACCAGTTCTCGATATAATCAGCTCTTTTGTTTTGATACTTGAGGTAATACGCGTGTTCCCAAACATCCAATGCCAGCAAGGGCGTTCCTTTAATATCGCTGCTGTCCATTAATGGATTATCCTGGTTAGGGGTAGAGCCAATCTTAAGGGTTTTATCTTTATCAGCATACAGCCATGCCCAGCCGCTGCCAAAGCGGTTCTTACCGGCATCCCCAAATTGTTTTTTAAATTCCGTAAATGAGGTAAAGGTTTTATCAAGTGCAGCAGCAAGTTTCCCCGAAGGTTTATTATCTGCTGTTTTTGGCCTCATGCATTGCCAGAACAATTCATGGTTGTAATGGCCGCCGCCATTGTTGCGCATTTTAGCGGAATACCTGGAAATTTTTGATAAAACTTCTTCCAGTGGTTTAGCGATGTCAACCGCTTCAGCTGACGCGGCGTCTTTTAAATTTTTCGAGTAGGCGGCAGCGTGTTTACTGTAATGGATCTCCATTGTCATTGCGTCAACCACGTTTTCTAATCCATCATATTTGTAAGGCAGTGGCTGCTGATCAAAACCCGTAAAGGTTGCACCTGTTGCAATATGTTTCGCATTCACACAGGAGGACACTAATGACCCTGCAGCGCTTAATCCTATACTTACGGCAATGGCACCTTTGGCAGAATCAGTAATAAATTTTCTGCGGCCTTTTGTTGGAGAAGACATGATAAATTATTTAGACGTTTGTAAATATTTTTCTTTCCTAAATTTAGTTAAAAATAACCGGAACCGCTTGAAAACACGGGTGTAAAATTCTTTGCTGAATAATTGTGAATCATGCATGGCTTTGTAGGTAAGAAAAATACCTACAGGGATCAGTACAAAAACAGACAGCCACATACCCAGCAACGGTGTGGTAATATCTTCTTTTACAAATTTTTCACCAAACATATTCAGCAGGTGAAAGATCAAAAAGAAAATGATTGCAACTACCAGTGGCATACCAAGGCCGCCTTTGCGTATGATGGATCCTAAAGGAGCACCAATAAAAAACAATACCAGGCAAGCCAATGAAAGGGAATACTTGCGGTGCCATTCCAGTTTATGAAATTTTATCTCGCTGTTCATAGCGGTTATTTCACCGTTATTGTTTTGAATACTGTTTTTCATGAAGCTGGCAATATTGATGGCGCTTTCATAAACAGCCAGCCTTGCAGAATCAGGGATCAGTTTATCCAGGCTATCGGCCTTCGCCGTTAACTTATTTTTTTTCCAGGTGCTGTCGGGTATAGCCGGATAATGCATAAAATTATCAAGCTCCCGTTTCATTTTTACATTCAGGGAGTCGTCAATTTTTTGTAAAGAATCAATGCCCCTGTTGAGCAGGCGTACGCTTTTCATTTTAAAATTATTTTTATAGGCCGTATCTGAAGTGTTACCCATCTGCAGGGCGCTGAGGTCAAATAACTTTTTAAATGTTTTGAAGCCTAGCCGGATATATTCTGTAGACGTATCGCCAAAATTGCCGCGTTCCTGGTAACGGAAACCATTTTCTAAATTAAATTCAAGGTATTTTTTATCGGGAGAAGTTTGCATGATGCCGGTCTCTGCAACAATACAGTTATCCTGTAATGTATTGCTTTGTTCGTAGATGAGCACATTGTGGATCGTTTTACCATCAGCGTCTTTTTTGCCGATCTTGATTGCATAGGTGGGGATATGCGTATAAAAAACGCCTTCCTTAAGATCGAGCGCAGGCTTTTTATAAACAATATCATTATAAAGGGCCGTAGACTTCAAATAGGCTACGGGTATCAGGTAGTTGGCAAAAATGAAAGTGATCCCGCAAAGCAATAACGCTACAAAAAACAATGGCCGCATAAAGCGTAACAGCGAAATGCCGGAGGATTTAATGGCGACCAGTTCAAAACTTTCACCAAGGTTGCCAAAGGTCATTATAGAGGACAATAAAATAGCAATGGGCATGGCCAGCATCAGTAAAGTAGCGCTCATATACCAGATAAATTTCCCGATGGTCAGAAAGTCGAGCCCCTTACCAACAAGATCATCAATGTACTTCCACAGGGTTTGCATTAAAAGTATAAACAGCGTAACAAAAAAAGTGGCAATAAACGGCCCTAAGAAAGATTTTATAATAAGCTTGTCTAATTTTTTTATCATACCGGTTTCCGGTGGCCGGGCTGTTAAAAGTTATTTGTACATTGTAACTTATGGCCGATAGATCAAAATTAATACTTTCTCACGGGGAAATGCAGCTGGTTAATAATAAGGACTGGATTTTAACGAAACGTACAATTATTGATAAAGTAAATGGTTTGTTTGGTGATATTGTGGTATCAATGCGGCAAATAATGAAGGCAGAACAGGACTATCTTCCAGCTGATGTAATCACTTCCACGCCAAAAATTGCAAAGGGGGAAAATTACCACTTCTTACCTTATGTACTTTTAGATTATCCCCGATGCTTTGATAGAGAAAATATTTTTGCTGTGCGCACGATGTTTTGGTGGGGCAATTTTTTTAGCTGCACGCTTCATGTATCGGGGGACTATAAAAAAATGTTTGAGAACGTTTTGTTAAGCAATATTGCCGCCATGAAAAAAAATAATTTTTACATCTGCAGTAATACAAATGAATGGGAGCATCATTTTGAAACAACTAATTATATTGCAATAAACGAATTAACGATCGCGGCAATAGCCCAAATAATCAGGCATCGGCCATTTATTAAAGTGGCTGCAAAATTTACCCTTCACCAATGGAACGAGATGGATGTATTGCTGGAAAAATCTTTTTCAGCTATAGTGCAGCTGTTGAAATATTAACTGCCGATACGGTGAAACAGGTCTTTTACCTGATATTCCCATAACTGGCTTTGGTCTTTAATATCCTTTTTTTCGGCAAAATCCTTTACCACCAGGATTGTTTGATTAGTAACTTCCGATTTTTCGATGCTCCATTCAAAATATTCACCCTTAGGCATATGCGACCAGTGAAAACGAACAAATTTATCTTCTTCACTTTCCAGTAATTCTGCTTTATCAGTAGTACCATTCCATGAAAAACTATAAACACCATCACGCTCATCTACTTTATCTGCAAACCATTCCTGTAAGCCTGCCGGGGTGATCAAAAACTCATACAATATGCCTGGTGAACATCTAACCGGGTATTCTAATGTAAATAATACTTTTTTACTCATCCTGTTATTTTATATATCCTTACAACCCTGCAATAATAACAAAATATTCATCATCGCAAAATATTTAGGCATTTATTTTATGTATACTTATTAACATATTGCATTGCGAAAATTGTCTTTTAAAGCAACTGAAAGACAGGTGTTTACAAAAAGTTTTTTGGCTAGATACTTTAAATAGTATAAATTACGTTAATAATTATAAGTTTTTTTTAACAAATCATTAACCGCCATTCTATTTTCCGAACTAAACCTTCAAAACTGCAGGCTTATGAGCATGCGTCAACTAAAGATTACCAAGTCCATCACCAATCGTGAGAGCCAGAGTTTAGAAAAATATTTACAGGAAATTGGTAAAGTAGAATTGATCTCTCCCGAAGAGGAAGTGTCTTTGGCCATCCGTATCAAGAACGGTGATGCCGCTGCACTTGAAAAATTGACCAAGGCTAATTTAAGATTTGTGGTATCTGTAGCAAAACAATACCAGAACCAGGGGCTCACTTTACCTGACCTTATTAATGAAGGTAATCTCGGGTTGATCAAAGCTGCGCAACGCTTCGATGAGACAAGAGGTTTCAAGTTTATTTCCTACGCCGTTTGGTGGATACGCCAAAGCATTTTGCAGGCATTGGCCGAACAGTCAAGAATTGTAAGACTACCCCTCAATAAAGTTGGTTTATCCAACAGGATCAGTAAAGCCTATTCGTTACTGGAGCAGGAATTTGAAAGAGAACCCAGCGCCGAGGAACTGGCTACCTTTTTAGAAATGGATATCGAAGAAGTAAGGGCTACGCTGGGTGCGGGGATCCGGCATGTAAGCATGGACCAGCCTTTGGCAGACGGGGAAGACAATACTTTGATGGACGTAATGATAAACCCCAATGCGATCAGTACCGATAATGAGCTTGCTTTTAAAGCGTCTTTAAAAACAGAGATCGAACGTTCTTTAAGCACACTTTCGGAAAGGCAAAAAGATGTGATCCGTTTTTTCTTTGGTATAGGTATAGACCATGCATTAAGCCTGGAAGATATTGGCGAAAGATTTAACCTTACGCGGGAAAGGGTAAGGCAGATAAAAGACAAGGCCATTACTAAATTAAGAACTGCCTCCAGGTGTAAGATCTTAAAAACTTACCTCGGAACATAAATACCTGTGCGGTGTTAACCTTATGCTGACGTATTGCGCAAATACACAGCAGCCACAAAATCTTTTTCTTTTTGCTCCAGGTGATTTAATGAGAAAACCTATTTCGGTTTAGCCCATTATTTTAATACCAGGTCCAGGCAATCCTTCTGTGAAGCAATTTTTTTTGCTGTCGCCCAATACCCCGCGATTGATTTCTGCAAATCAATTTTAATAATCCTTTATTTTCCCCGAAATTTGCAATACTTATAAATTTCTATTAATGGCAATCGATATAAAAGTACCTACTGTCGGGGAAAGTATCAGCGAAGTTACTTTAGTGAAATGGCTGAAAAAAGATGGCGAGTATGCTAACCGCGATGAAGTGATCGCCGAACTGGAAAGTGAAAAAGCCACTTTTGAATTAAATGCAGAACAGGCAGGCGTAATTAAGACTATTGCAAAAGAGGGAGATACTTTAAAAATTGGCGATATTGTTTGCAGTATAGATACCGACGCTGCAAAACCAGCAGGAACACCGGCTGATACTCCCAAAGCCACCACCACTCCAGAAAAACCTGTAGAAAAATCGGCAGTCGACAATCCGAAATCTGAAATCGATACAAAAGCAACCCCTGTTGCAGCAGCCATCATTGCAGATAAAAAAGTGGATCTTAAAAAAGTTACTGCAACCGGCTCCAACGGAAGAATAGTTAAGCAGGATGTTTTGGAAGCATTAAGCAACCCAGGGCGTAAGGCTGGCATAGAAATGTTTGGCCGTAACGACCGGCCGGAAAAAATGAGTAATCTCCGGAAAACGATCAGCCGCCGTTTGGTAGAAGCAAAAAATACCACGGCGATGCTTACTACTTTTAATGAAGTGGACATGAGCGCCATTATGGAAACCAGGACAAAGTACAAGGATAAGTTCAAAGAAAGCCATGCAGTTAATTTGGGCTTCATGAGTTTTTTTACTAAAGCCTGCACGTATGCCTTGTTGGAATGGCCCTCAGTAAATGCCTACATTGATGGGGAAAACATTATTTACCATGATTATTGTGATATCTCCATAGCAGTAAGTGCACCAAAAGGTTTAGTGGTGCCGGTGATTCGGAATGCGGAAAGTTTAAGCATGGCAGAAATAGAAAAGAAAGTAGTGGAACTGGCTGCAAAAGCAAAAGACAATAAATTAACCATTGAAGAAATGACCGGTGGCACGTTCACGATAACCAATGGCGGTATATTTGGCTCTATGATGAGTACCCCGATCATCAATATTCCCCAGTCCGCTATTTTAGGGATGCACAATATTTTACAAAGGCCAATGGCGGTTAATGGTCAGGTGCTGATCAAACCCATGATGTACCTGGCATTAAGTTATGATCACCGCATTATCGATGGAAGGGAATCGGTGAGTTTTTTAGTAAGGGTCAAGGAGTTATTGGAAAATCCGGCTTTACTTTTATTTGGAAAAGATCCTGTAAAGAGTTTACTGGAATTATAATATAAAAAAGTTTTAACCATTTTAAAGCCTGTTGTTTCCGCAACAGGCTTTATTTTTGTACAAATGCGTTACCAATCCTATTTAAATTCTGCAAAAAAAATAATTGAATTATACAGGGGTGAGGAGCCCCTGGCCAGCTTCCTGAAAAAATTCTTCGCTGCCAATAAAAAATACGGATCTAAAGACAGGAAATACATCAGTTCGTTATGTTATGCGTATTTCCGTTTGGGAAAAGCTGCCGTATCAGGATCAATGGATGACATTATGATTACCGGCCTTTTTTTATGCGAAAGCTTTCATAATGAAATTATACATTTTTTTAAACCTGGATGGGATGAATGGATCAGCAAGACAACGGAAGAAAAAATAAAGCTTGTAAATTTCCCTGTAAAAAATATATTTCCCTTCCAGCCTGAATTAAGTGCCGCAATTAACCACCATAAATTTTGCGGGTCATTTTTACAACAACCTAAATTGTTTTTAAGAATAAGGCCAAACAAAAAAAATATTGTCATTCAAAAATTACAAAAAGCAAAAATTCCGCTTGCATTAATTGATGATGATTGTATTGCATTGGCTAATGCTACCAGGCTTGATGCAATAATTGAAACAGATAAGGAAGCAGTGATACAGGATTATAATTCCCGGCAGGTATTCAATTTTTTAAAAAATTTCGTAATCGGTAAATCCGTGGTCAGCGCCTGGGATTGTTGCGCAGCAAGTGGCGGCAAGTCAATTTTATTATATGATATTCTAAAAAAAAATATTGAGCTTACAGTATCTGATATAAGGCTAAGTATTCTATTAAACCTTCACCAGCGGTTTAGCAAGGCGGGAATAAAAAATTACAATTATTTTATTGGCGACCTCAATGACCAGGGTTTTAAATTCCCGGCCTTAACCGCAAAAGGTACACAGGGCATATTGCCATTATATAATTACCAGCTTATTGTTTGTGATGTACCCTGTACCGGCAGCGGAACATGGAGCCGTACGCCCGAAAGCCTTTTTTATTTTAACCTGGAACAAATTGAGGTGTATGCCCAGCGCCAAAAACAGATTGTATCCAACACAATGCCTTACCTGCAAAATGATGGCTTGCTTTTTTACATCACGTGTTCGGTTTTCAAAAAAGAAAATGAGGATGTGGTACAATTTATCATAGAAAAATTCCAACTAAAATTACTCCGCATGGAATTATTACCAGGCTATGATAAAAAAGCAGATTCCATGTTTGTAGCGGTGCTGAAAAAATAGCTATCGCTTCATTATTTTTTTCACTGACTGTTCCTTATCATTGATGAGCACTGTAATATAATAAATACCGGCAGCCATTTGTTTCATGGGGATAGTGTAAAGCTGTGTTCCAACTGTTTGTTGATTGGTGATACCGTATATTTTTTGCCCTGAGTTATTGTGCACCGCAATTTCAATTTTTACAGCAGCCCTCCTTGCAACAGACACGATAAGTTTGTCGGTAACGGGGTTCGGGCTAATGATGATATTTTCTATAATTGGCGGACAAAGTTGCGCATCATTATTAAGTGTTACCAAAACTGTATCAGAACATCCCGATACATTTACAACGATCAGTTGATAAGTGCCGGTAGTAGTAACTGATGCGGGTGTACTAACAGGCGCTCCACCGATGCTCCAGTTGGTAATTAGGCCGCTGGTAACAAACAGTGCAGCTAAATTGTAACTGCTATCGGGGCATTTCCTAACAGTCCTGTCTGCACCTAGATTTGGTTTGGCAATAAAGTTCACCACAACCAACGCAGTATCCGAACAGCCCGAACTGTTAGCTCCTGTCAATTGGTAGGTGCCTGAACTGTTTACTGCTAACGGATTTGCAACAGCAGTACCGTTTAAAGTCCATGATGCAGTTAAGCCCGCTGTATTGTAAAACCCGGTTAAGTTTAAACTGCTGTCGCTGCATCTTGTAATAAACCTGTCTGCACCGAGAATTGGTTTAGGCACAAAGTTTATACTTAATGAATCCAGATAAAAACTGGTATCCGCTGCAACATTCATTTTAAAACGGTATTTGATCACCGTGCTGCTGACGTTGCTGAGGTCATCGCTAAAATTAAAATTCCTTAAGGCAAATGCGCCGGTTGATGTTTGGGTGCTGATGGGAATATAATTGTTATCAGTTACCAGTTTACGTTCTATAACAATGTTGATGGCGGAATCTGTTTTCGCGGCCCACTGCAGTTCAGCTTTGCAATTCCTGGCTGTAGCCTGCTGCGTGTATAATTGTTTTACCAGCATTGTAAAGGCTTTTTTCATATCCGGTATGCCATATCCTGTCCTGTTATCAGGGTTGCCGGCCCTGTTAGCAGCCTGTTGCAGGGTATTGATGATAGCCATATTGTTTACCTCGGGAAAGGCCTGCCATAAACAGGTAGACAGTCCAGCCATATTGGGGCATGCAAAGGAAGTGCCGTTACCAAATGTTGGCTGGCCGTTTGAAGGGTTTGCAATAACTGCATTAAGGCCAACGGCGGCAACACTGGGCTTTATTTGCCCGTCGCTGCTGGGACCAAAGCTGCTGAAACTTGCTACTGCACCATTGGTAGATACTGCGCCAACGGCCATCACACTGTCTGCATCAGCAGGAGTGATGATATAATGCCAGCTGCTTGTTCCTTCATTGCCCGCTGCAATAACTATGAGCATCCCTTTTTTTGCAGCCATATCGGCCGCTTTGGCAATCATCGTGGTATTGCCATCCATATCGGCATAACTGTGATTAAATGCAGGGTTATCAAAAGTAAAATATCCAAGTGAGGTAGAACATACATCCACTCCAAGGCTGTCTGCCCTTTCTATGCCATTGGCCCAGTTCTGTTCTTCAATAGGGTATTCTGTAGCGGCATCTTCTGTTCTGTATAAATAAAAAGAAGTCTTGGGAGCTGTGCCCATAAATACGCCAGGCATATTGGCTGCAATAATACTCAGGCAGTTCATACCATGCGGGTGGTCTTCATTGACATTGGCATCTCCTGCAACAAAATCCCAGGTCCCGAGTACCTGGTTATTATTTCGTATACTGTCGAACGTTGGTAAACTTAAATAGTGAAAAAAACCAGCGTCCAAAACAGCCATCTGCATACCTTCTCCCCTAAAACCACGATTGTGTAAGAATTCTCCGTTGTGCAGGTGTACCTGCCCAAATGATTGTCCGTAATTATAATAATCATTTAGGATATTTTGGGGTATAATATCTCCGGCATTAAAATTTCCCCGGGCATCGAATTTTTTATTTACAGGTGTTTCGGCGGGCTGCATTGATGCAGCAATGGGGGCTGTACTGATTACAAAAGGGAAAGTATTTATTTTGGTTAATGCAGCAGCATCAGTTGTTTGTATGGCCACCTGGTTTAACCATTTTGAAATAGTAAGAATAGTTACAGTACCGGCCAAACGAATACTATCGATATACCTTGGCGTTATCGGAAGGTCGGCAGAATCCAGGGGTATATTATATCTTGTCCTGCGCTGAACGGCCCGGTTGGTAAGGTAAGCGCCGGGGTTGCCCAATGAATAGGGGCTGGTGCCTTTATCTTTGAAACGAACTATATACCTTGTAGATTGAGCAAAACTATAGGCGGAGAAAAAGCAGGCAATAAAAGAAAGTAAAATTATACTTTTCATACATTCTTGTTAGAATACAAATATACTTAATAAGACATCAACCTTAACCCATTTAACCCGCGGAGAACTGAAGAATGAAGCTGGTAAAGCATTCCAAAAAAATAAAATCCCCTTTGTTGCGCAATTAGTGTATGTTTGCACCGTATTATCGTATTTAGCTCACAGCATTGATAGATTCTATTTTTCAGATTTTCTCACCATAATAGTTTTCCCGTCTTTATAGTTTGCTTTCTCCTTAATGCAAGGCATTTATTTTATTTAATTATTTTAATTTTTTCAATCATGAACATTTATGTTTCAAATTTAAGTTTTAACACATCCGATGCAGAATTGCAGGATCTTTTTTCAAAATTTGGCGAAGTAGCTTCTGCCAAAGTAATTACCGACAGGGAAACTGGTAGAAGCCGTGGTTTTGGTTTTGTTGAAATGCCTTCTGATGAAGAAGGAAAAGCAGCAATGAGCGGCCTTAACAATAAAGAAGTAGAAGGAAGAGCAATGTCTGTTTCTGTAGCTAAAGAAAGAGAAGCAAGAACCGGTGGCGGTGGTTTCGGTGGCGGCCGTAGTGGCGGCGGTGGTGGTTATTCAAGCAACCGTGGTGGCGGTGGTGGTGGTAACAGCAGGTGGTAAAATTTAATACAACCTTATATTAAGAGAGCCCTTTTAATAAAGGGCTCTCTTTCTTTGTACCATTTACCTAATGCTTTTTATATTGTATTTACTTACTGTCATATGCCCACTTCAACCAGGTAGCACCCCAGGTAAATCCACCTCCAAATGCCGCTAAAATAATATTGTCGCCTTTTTTTAATTGCTTTTCCCAGTCCCATAAACAGAGCGGTAATGTGCCGGCGGTAGTATTGCCGTATTTCTGAATATTGATCATTACTTTCTC
This sequence comes from Chitinophagales bacterium, assembly GCA_038205215.1. Lineage (GTDB taxonomy): Bacteria > Bacteroidota > Bacteroidia > Chitinophagales > Chitinophagaceae > Ferruginibacter. The sequence goes on from JBBRCB010000002.1 coordinate 13,057, forward strand.
TTTTGGTAAACCCATGCGGTTGGCTGTAGCATCAATGATCCGGAGGTTGGCCTGGTGCGGAACCAGCCAGGCAACATCATCTGCGGTTAAATTATTGCGTTTCATTAATTCATAGCTCACATCAGCCATACCTTTTACTGCAAATTTGAAAACGGCCTGGCCTTCCTGGTACACATAATGTTCTTTGGCTAAAACAGTTTCAACCGAAGCCGGTTTAGCAGAGCCGCCCGCTTTCATATGAAGATAATTCCTGCCGCTGCCATCGCTTTTTAAGATGCTATCTAAAACACCGTTCTCTTCTTCATTTGATTCCAGTAAAACCGCGCCGGCGCCATCACCAAAAATAATACAGGTAGCCCTGTCGCTATAATCGATAATGCTGCTCATTTTATCTACGCCCACTACTACTACTTTTTTGTAACGGCCACTTTCTATAAAACTTGCCCCGGTAGTGAGGGCATATAAAAAGCCGGAGCATGCCGCACCAATGTCGAAACCAAATGCATTAACCGCACCCACTTTATCACAAATGATATTGGCTGTTGCCGGAAAAACCATATCCGGCGTTACGGTAGCGCAGATCAAACAATCAATCTCTTCCGGGCTGATTCCTCGTTTTTTACAAAGTTCCAGAACGGCCGGAGCTGCCATATCACTGCTGCCCAGGCCTTCGCCTTTTAATATCCTTCTTTCCTCCACACCCGTCCTTGTCCTTATCCATTCATCATTGGTGTCTACCATTGTTTCCAATTCTTTGTTGGTAAGTTTGTAATCGGGAACGTAACCGCCAACAGCGGTTATTGCCGCAGTAATTTTTTGCATGTAAATCGGGAGTTTGTTTAGTCTATTGTATTTTTTCGTTTCTGAAGGGTAAAAATACATAAAAAACATCTATCCGTATTTTAACGCCGATGCTGACAAATTATTCCTATTTTCGCTATGTAATAAAAGGGTGGTACTAACTGTATTAAGTGCTGTATTACTTACTCGTGATTTAAAACTCGTAACCAGTAACTAAGTAATGTACGCATATTTGCAAGGAAAATTTACCGAGAAGAGCCCGGCACAGGTTTATGTAGATGTGAATGGTGTTGGCTTTGAAGTAAATATCAGCCTCAATACTTACTCTCACATTCAAAACATGGACCAGGGTAAATTATTTACCCACTTGCAGGTGAAAGAGGATGGGCATGTGTTGTTTGGTTTTTTTGAACGTGCAGAAAAGGAAATATTTTTGTTATTGATAGGCATTTCGGGTGTTGGAGCAGCTACGGCAAGGATGATGCTGTCTTCACTGAAACCTGAAGAAGTGCGGAAAGCAATTATACAAAGCAACGTAAAGCTGTTGGAAAGTGTAAAAGGGATAGGAAAAAAGACTGCTGAACGTTTAGTATTGGAGCTGAAAGATAAGCTGGGCAAGCAATCATTGAACGAAAGTATTTCGCCAAATTGGGGCAATAGTTTGGAACAGGATGCGTTAAATGCTTTAGTTGCATTGGGTATTTCAAGACAACAGGCAGAGCAATCCATCCAAAAAATTATCCTTACCGATCCATCTGTATCTAAATTAGAAGATTTAATCAAAAAAGCTCTAAAAACCATTTGACAGAACTCTACGTTAATTGATTTACCGGATGTTGCTCATTAGAAAATTTTTTCCTAAAATGATCTGCTGTGGGGTGCTGTCAGTAATGTTGTCATTATTTACTGTAAACAGAACTGCAGCAAATCCCTATAATTATAATTCTTCCCTTTTTTTCCAGGACACTACCCGGCCAAAAGCCAACCTGCAGTTTCCTATCAGCGACAGAAGGGGAGACCCTGTTTCTAATTTCAGGCAAAGTACTTATGACCTGAAGAATCCTTCAAACCTGAGAGATTCTGTGGTATACGATCCCAAAACAAAACGTTATACGGTTTATGAAAAGATCGGCAATAATTACTATCGTACGCCTACCACGTACTCTTTCGATGAATACTGGAAGTTAAGGGGGCGCCAGTCGGAAATTGAGTATTTTAAAAAGAGGGCCAATACTACGAGTGTCCTTAACCGTGGAAAAGTAAAACCCAAGCTTTCTATCTATGATAATCTATTCAACCGCTTATTTGGGAATGGTAAAATAAATATTACACCACAGGGTAATGTGGGCATTACGGCGGGCTACCAGGGACAGAATATAAAGAATCCCACTTTACCTGAAAGAGCAAGAAAAAATGGGGGCTTCGATTTTGATATGCAGGCACAGTTGAACGTGAACGCAGATATCGGGGGCAAATTAAAATTTCCTATTAGCTATAACACCCTTGCCAACTTTGGACAGGATAATCAATTGAAACTGGATTACACCGGCCTTGATGACGAGATCATCAAACGTTTTGAACTGGGTAATGTGTCTTTTCCCAGCCGCAGCACATTGATACCGGGGGCACAACAATTATTTGGTATCAAAACACAATTGCAGTTCGGAAAATTATTTGTTACAGCGGTTCTTGCCAATCAAAAATCACAAAGGCAAACCGCCAACCTCCAGGGGAATTCTTCAGCGACATTATTTGAAGTTAAGGCAGACGAATACGAAGAGAACCGGCATTTTTTAGCCGCACAATATTTCAGGGCCAATTACAATAAAGTAATGTCGAATTTACCAGCAGTAACGGCGCCGATCCAACTATTGCGTATGGAAGTTTGGGTGACCAATAAAACCGGCATCACCACCGAAACGAGGGATGTTGTGGGATTGGCAAATTTAGGCGAAGATGGTAACCTGGTTAATCCCGGTATACCTACCAATAATTCCAATGCACTTTATTCAACTATTATTGCCAATAGCAATAACCGCAATCCATCACTGGTCTATAATAATTTGCTCACTTTAGGTTTGCAGCCGGTGCAGGATTTTGAAAAGACCTTTGCCCGTAAACTGGATTCTACCCAATATACTTTTCACCCTAAAGTTGGATTCATTTCATTGAGCCAGCCTTTACAAACGGATGAAGTATTAGCAGTTGCTTATCAATATTCTTTTAATGGGAAGATCTTCCAGGTAGGAGAATTTTCGCAGGACCTTCCACCGGACAGCGCTTCATCTACGCAGAAGATATTATTCCTGAAATTATTAAAAGCTACATCGCAACGGCCAAACCTGCCGATATGGAACCTGATGCTGAAAAACGTGTATCCCATTGGTTATGGTACTTTAACGCCGGTTGATTTTAAACTGGATGTTTTGTACCAGGAGCCGGGCCTTGGTTTAAAAAGGTATGTGCCCTTTGGCAATAAGAACCCGGGCTTCCCGATTATTTCTCTGATCAACCTTGATCGTTTGAACAACCAGCTTGATCCCCAGCCTGATGGCGTATTTGATTACGTTGAAGGGTACACCGTATTTTCTCAATTCAGCAGGGTCATGTTTCCTGTGCTTGAACCTTTTGGACGTGACCTGGCAAAGGGGATATATATAAATCCTAACCTGCCCACGATAAAGGATACTTTATTTTATGCCTTGTACGATTCCATTAAAGCAGTAGCGCAGCAATACCCTAACCTGAACCGGTTCGTGTTAAAAGGCTCGGCAAAAATTTCGGGATCATCGGATATAAGTATTGGCTACAATATTCCCCGGGGCAGCGTAACCGTTAGTGCCGGCGGAAGGGCTTTGGTTGAAGGTATTGATTATGATATCAACTACGATCTGGGAACTATTAAGATCATCAATTCGGCGATCATCAATTCGGGTTTGCCCGTGCAGGTGAATTTTGAAAATAATGCTTCCTTCGGTTTACAGCAACGTAATTATATGGGGTTGCGTTTTGATTACAACGCGAAAAATACAATTAAGGAACAGCTCTCTTTTGGGGGCACATTGGTGCGCCTGGGTGAAAGGCCATTCTTTAATAAAACAAATATCGGCGAAGATCCCATCCGCAATACCATGTACGGTTTAGATGTCAACTATCGTAAGGATGTGCCGCGTTTAACCAAGGTGCTGGATAAGCTGCCCTTTTATCAAACCAGTGCACCCTCTTCGATAAATGTATTTGCAGAAGCTGCTTTTTTAAAGCCGGGCCATGCACCGCAGATCGGCAGAGGATCCAATGGTACTTCTTATATCGATGATTTTGAAAGCAGCAAATCGGGTATCGATCTCCGTTTTCCGCAAAATATCTGGACGCTGGCATCAACGCCACAGGGTGCAACGGATTCAACAGGTAATGTGATCCTCTTCCCTGAAGCGGCATTGAATGACAATATTGATTACGGGAAGAACAGGGCAAAACTTTCCTGGTACCAGATTGAACAAACATTACAGCAATATAAAGGGCCGAATAATCCTTTGTCTAACGACAGGGATGAACTGAGCGATCCAAGAGTTCGCCAGGTATACCAGAAAGAGATATTCCCCCAAAAAACCACGGGGTTTGGTGAAAGCTTTTTACAAACTTTCGACCTCTCTTATTTTCCTACTGATAAAGGTCCTTATAATTACGACGATGCCAACATCAATGCCACTGGCAAACTAACTTTACCCAATAAACGCTGGGGCGGACTGATGCGCAGTCTTGACCAAACCGATTTTGAAACGGGAAATATTGAATTTGTTGAATTTTGGTTGCAAGACCCTTTTATCAATTCTAAAAAGAACCCTAATATTGCCAGTTCTACAGGCGGTAAATTATATTTTAACCTGGGTAATGTATCAGAAGATATTTTAAAAGACGGCAAAAGATTTTATGAAAACGGGTTGAATACCCCTAATGCACCATCTCCTGTAGATAATTCCAATTGGGGCAGGGTGCCACGTAATCCTATCCAGGTTACCAATGCATTTAGTAATAATACCGAAGACAGGGTTTACCAGGATGTGGGCCTGGATGGCCTCGATGATACCGCGGAAGTAAACAAACGCATCGACTACCTCAACCAGATAAGAGTGGCAGTTGGGCCTACATCAAAAGCTTATTTAGATGCATTAAAAGATCCATCCAGCGATAATTTTCATAATTATCGCGGTGATGATTTTGACCAGCAGGCTACAGGTATCCTTGGCCGGTATAAAAATTTTAATAACCCCCAGGGTAATTCACCCATCGCAGATAATAATACCAGCTTTACTTCAGCAGCCACTTTATATCCCGATGCCGAAGACCTGAACAGGGACAATACGCTTAACCAAACGGAAGAATATTTCCAGTACATCGTTAATATAAAACCAAGCAATACAACAGAAATGAGTATTGGAAGGAATTTTATAGTGGATAAAAAAATTGTCCAGATAACCGGTTTGCCCGATGGCAGCAGCAGGCCTGAAACATGGTACCAGTTCCGCATTCCTATAAATGAATACAATAAAAAAATCGGTAACATCCCGGATTTTAAATCTATTCGTTTTATAAGAATGTTCCTCACAGATTTCAGTGACAGCGTTACGCTGCGTTTTGCGGAATTGCAGTTAACAAGAAATGTATGGCGTACTTTCAAATATAAGATCGACACTTCAGGCCTGTACGCACCGGTGCTTAATTCAGGTACAAGCTTTACTGTGGGCGCTGTTAATATTGAAGAGAATGATAAGCGTTCGCCGCTGCCTTACCGTACGCCAAGAGATATTGAACGCCAGCAAACTTTAAGCAGCAATGGGGTGAACTTATTACTGAACGAACAAAGTATGAGCCTGCAGTTTTGCAATCTTGCTAAAGGCGAAAATGGAAGAGGCGTGTTTCAAACATTTGGCAATCGCGACCTGCGGCAATATAAAAAGATAGCCATGTACATTCATGCCGAACAGGCATTGACAGGCCCTCCTTTAAAATCTAAAGACCTCACCGCAGTTATCCGTATCGGCACCGATTTTGTAAATAATTATTACCAGATAAGGATCCCTTTAAACCCAACAGGCCTGGGGGCGGCAAGTATGGATCCCAACTCGGCTGCTTATAATGATACCTTATGGGTTCCAGGTAATTCATTGGATGTTGAACTGCAAAACCTGATCAAACTAAAACAAAACCGGAATGCTGACCCGGCCGCATTGGTTTCAAGGTTGTATAAACAGATCCAGGCTAACGGGCAGGAGTATGGGGTAATTGGAAGCCCTAACCTTGCGGAAGTGACCGGTATTTTAATTGGCGTTGAAAATACCAACGCACCCACTGCCTGCGGCGAAGTGTGGGTAAATGAATTGCGCCTGATATCGCTTGATGAAACAGGCGGGTATGCCGCGCTGGCCAGGGTAGATATGAACCTTGCCGACCTGGGCACTTTATCCATATCCGGTAATATACATTCCGCCGGATTTGGAACGCTGGAACAAAGAGTGAATGAAAGGTACCGGGATAATTTTAACCAGTTCGATGTTTCAGCTAACCTTGAACTTGGAAAATTGTTACCAAAGAAAGCCGCTATTTCACTCCCGTTATTTGCCAGCTATAATCAATCTGTAAGTACGCCGCAATACGACCCGTACGACCGGGATATAAAACTGAAAGACAAATTAAAATCTGTTACTGATAAAACGAAAAAGGATTCGATCCGGAATGATGCGGTAGACTTTACTTCTACCACCACGGTGAATTTTACCAATGTGCGGAAGAACAGGACAGGGGCTAAAAAACCTAAGCTATATGATATCTCTAATTTTGATCTGAGTTATTCTTACCTGAATACCAAACGCCATAATCCTTTGATCGAAAGTGATGAGGTCACCAAACATCATGGCGGTTTAGGTTACCTTTTTAGCCCGCAGCCAAAATATATAGAGCCGTTCAAAAACATAAAAATATTCAGAAAGACAAAAACACATTGGTTCGATTTGATCAAGGATTTCAATTTTAACTATATCCCTTCTACCCTAAGTTTCAGGGCTGACGTTAACCGCCAGTTCGGGGCGATCAGGCCCAGAAGTGTTGGCGCCTCTAAATATGCCATACCCGAAACCTATGATAAATATTTTATTTTCCAGAGAGATTATATTATGCGATGGAATTTTACCCGTTCCTTAAATTTCGATTTTACCGCCACCAATAATTCAAGGGTGGATGAACCGGACGGAAGACTGGATAGCAAAACAAAGAAAGACAGTGTCTGGAGAAATTTTTTGAAGGGTGGAAGAAATACCCTGTACAGGCATACCGCTAATTTTACTTATACTTTACCCACTGCTAAATTTCCCCTGCTCGACTGGACCACCATTAACGCCAGTTACCAGGCTACTTACGGCTGGATAGGTGCATCACGTTTAGCTGTAAACCTGGGTAATATCATAGAGAATGGCCAGCAACGGGAGGCTACTGCGCAACTGGATTTTAACCGCCTCTACCAAAAATCCAAATGGCTGCGCCAGATAGAGCAGCCATCCAACAAAGAAGACCGGGAAAAATGGAGGAACAGGATTACCAAAGTAAAAGATACCGTTACCACTAAGGATGGAAAGAAGGTGATAAAAACAAGGAAGATCATTGACAGGACAGCAATGCCTTATGTAGGTGTGCCGGGTAAGGTCTTTGGAAAACTTTTGACCAGTATCAAACAGGTGGGTGCTACCATTTCAGAAAATGCCAATACCCGCTTACCGGGTTATGCGGATAGTACAAAATTTGTTGGGCAGAACTGGAAGAGCATGGCGCCTGGAATAGATTTTGTATTGGGCCGGCAGCCTGATACTAACTGGTTGAACAATGCAGCAAGAAAAGGATTGATAACGAAGGATACTACTTTCAACTCCTTATTCACGCAAAACTTCAATCAATCCATTACAGTAACTGCACAACTGGAACCGGTAAAAGACCTGACCATTTCCGTGAACCTTAAAAAAACATTCAATAAAAATTATTCAGAAACTTTTCGTTATGCGGATACAACGGGTAATGGCCTCAATTATAAATTCGGGCATCTTAATCCTTATGCCGGTGGCGGTTTTGATGTAAGTTATATTGCTTATAAAACCTTATTCGGAAAATTTGATCCTAACAGGGTTTCGGAGACATTTAAGAAATTCCAGGACTACAGGCTCACCTTATCACAACGCCTGGGTAAAGCTAATCCTTACACGAATAACCAGGTAGGTGCCGACGGTTATTATTACGGGTACGGAAGATATGCGGTGGATGTATTGGTTCCCGCTTTTATTGCGGCTTACACGGGCAAAGATCCCAATTCAGTGTCTTTAATAAAACAAAACAACCCCAACATCAAATCCAACCCGTTCCGTGCTATTTTACCAAAACCTAACTGGAAGATCGACTATAATGGTTTAAGCCGCATTAAAGGGTTAGAAAAAGTATTTACGAATTTCTCTTTATCTCATGGCTATAATGGTAACCTCAGTATGAATGGCTTTACCTCTGCCTTGCTGTACCAGGATATCTCGAGGTATGGTTACCCCTCTTTTTACGATACTTTATCTAAGAATTTTATTCCTTATTTCCTGGTGCCGAATATTTCCATAGGAGAGCAGTTTGCACCTTTATTAGGAGTGGATATGATGTTTACTAACCAGATGCAGTTTAAGTTTGAATATGGCAAGTCAAGGCAGTTAAGCTTAAGCCTTATAGATTTTCAGCTGAGTGAAGTACGTACTTCCGAATTCAGTATAGGCGCGGGCTACAGGAAAAGAGGTATGAAACTGTTGGGAGGCCTGACCCTGCCTAAATTCTTACAAAGTAAAAAAGCGAATGCCAGTAAAACCAAGTTGGAAAATGAAATTAATTTCCGGCTTGATTTAAAGATAAGGGATAATGTTACTTCCAATAGCCGCTTAGACCAGGATAACAGTTTTGCAACATTGGGTAGTAAAGAGATCACGATTAACCCCACCATAGATTATTACCTCAGTAACAGGGTGCAGGTGAAATTCTATTTCGAACAACGCAGGGTGATACCTTATATTTCGTCGAGTGCGCCCATCACCAATACAAGAGCAGGAGTACAGGTAAATATTTCATTGGCGCAATAGCGATCAAAATCATCTTTTATTAATTCCTCACCAAACCGGTGAGGAATTTTTGTTTGCTGCTGATTGTATGCAATGGGGAGAATTGAATTTGATGATAGGAAGGGTAGATTGTGCTCAACGTTGCATTACGATGAAGCAAATCGATTGTCTTTTTTTGTGCCCCTGCCGGGTACTCTTGGCAACAAAATTATGGCCACCGCATCAAAGGGCGTTCCGAACGCTTTGTGCATTCCTTGAACTTTGGCAATACCTGAAATGTATCTCCGGCACAGAAAATAACAAAAGAGTCCTGTATTAAACAGGACTCTTTTAAATTATAACCAGTCAAAAACAATTTATTTAACTTTTTTCAGCAGCATTACATAGCCGCACAATCCTTTTTTCTTTTTGTTCACCTGTACTGGTTTCATCATATGGTATTCCGAAAAACGGGGTATGTAAGAATAGCTGATCACGTTGCCGTCCACATCACCCCACATTTTTTTCTGGTACACCACCTGTTTTTCATTCCAGTCGTACATCCTTACTTCGTATAATTTAGAGGTAATATCCCCGATAAAAACAAACTGGTACCAGCTACCTTCAGTTAGCGGAACAATAACAGGCATTTCATATTCACTCTCCATTTCCATGGAAGCCTCTTTTACTACTATAAATCCCTGTTTGGCCAATTCCTGCTTGATGCTATCTGCCTGGTGGGCAATAGCAGGACTTGAACAGGCTTGCTGGCGAATGACATCCTGGGCATTTACTTGTGTGGAAAAGAAAAACAGGAAGAAAATGAGGCTGATCGATCTTATGAGGGATTTCATTGGTTTTTTAATTTGGATAATCGGATATACAAGTTTACAACTTTTTAGCCGCGTTTCATAATTTTAGTTTCGTATGAAAGGGCTGTGGGACTTGAACGTACTATTTAAGGCAATATTGTGGCAACAAGGTTAAATAAAACCCAGCTTTTGATTCCAATAACTATTTAGCTAACTTATTGATTCCTATTAAAATAAAAGGCGTCTGCCTGTTGTGTCGGGGTGATTATAAGTTCATTGATACAAACATGGGCAGGCAGGCTGCAGCAATAGAATATCGTTGCCGCAATATCAGCACCGGTGAGCGGTTTAATGCCATTATAGGTTGCCGACGCCGTATCGGCATCTCCTTTATACCGTACCAGTGAGAATTCTGTTTCAACAGCACCGGGATGGATACCGGTTACTTTGATATTGTGTTTTAAAAGATCAATACGCATGGACCTGTTCAGTGCATCAACCGCAAATTTGCTGGCGCAATAACCATTACCTTTTTCATACACTTCCTTGCCGGCTACCGAGCCCATGTTAATGATATGCCCTTTTTTTTGGGCGATCATGAACGGCAATACCGCACGGGTAACATAAATTAAACCGTGTACGTTGGTATTGAGCATGGTCTCCCAATCGTTAAGGTCAGCATCCTCAAAATAATCCCTGCCAAGGGCAAGACCGGCGTTGTTGATAAGAATGGAAATATTTTGCCAGGCGTCCGGCAAACTATTGATAGCAGCAAACACGGCTTCTCTGTTCTGCACATCAAAACACAGCGGCAAAACGGAAATACCCTCTTTTGATTCCAGTTCATTTTTCAACTGATCCAGCCGGTCTTTCCTTCTTCCGGTAATGATAAGATCATGTTTTGCGGAAGCAAATTTTTCGGCGCAGGCTTTACCAATACCTGAAGTGGCACCGGTTATTAAAACGATATTTTTCATAGTTGCAAATTACTTTACTGCAGGCTAATAAAAAAGCCGGGTTTTCACCGGCCATATTAAATTAGTAAACAAGTTTCAGGTTATGAATATTTATCTTTTACCTTATTAGTACCACGTATCCCTGCTTTTTAATTTTATTACCCTGGTAGTCGGTTCCCTGTGCATACCATACATAGGTTGCAGGGTCCTGGCCTTTGCCACCAAAGTTTCCATCCCAACCTTTTTGTGCATCCGTGCTGCTGTATACTAATTGTCCCCAGCGGTTGTATACCCTAAACAGGTCCAGTGATCTCATCCCAATAAGAATCGGGCGGAACAGGTCGTTTTTACTATCACCGTTGGGTGTAAAGGCACTGGGCACATAAATACCTGCATCCAGTCTAAATAAATGCACATTAATGCTGTCGATGTCAAAACAACCGGCATCATTACTCACTTTTACATAATACCTGATATCGGCCTGCGGCAGCGATACAGGATTAGATACGCCAATATTGTTGAGCCATTTTGCGGGGCTCCATAAATAATGTGTACTACCCGTAGCCTGTAATAACAAAGGCTGGTTCAATACTACCGAGGTATCCGAAGGCCCTGCATCGGCCTTGATCCTTGCAACAAAAACAACTACGGTATCGTGTACCGGCTTAGGGCAACCGAGGGTGTCGGTTACCGTTACCGTGTATTTGATATTGGCCGTAGGGCTTTGCGAAACAGGATTATAAATTGACCGGTTATCTAAAAATGCCGCCGGGCTCCAGGAATAGGAACTGCCCCCACTCGCCATCAATTGCGCAGAATTGCCTGAGCAAATGGTTTGGTCGGGGCCTGCATTGGCGTTGGGATAAGGCACCACTTTTATGTTGATGTCATTTTGCGCTATGCATTTACCAATGCTGCCCACTACGCGATAAATGGTATTGGTAAGCGGTGTGGCGACCGGGTTTTTTATTTTCGGATTACTCAGCGTATTGCCCGCAGGCGTTTCCGTCCATTGGTAATTTAATGCATCACTTACCAGTTTTAATACAATGCCATCTGTTTTGCAGATGGTGGTATCATTGGGTGCAAACTGCGTCACCTGGCTCACCACTTTTATTTTTACCGAATCGCTGCCGGTACAACCGAAGGGATCGGTTAGGGTTACACGATAAGTAGTAGTTACATCCGGACTTACCAAAGGATTACTGATATTGATATTGCTGATATTGTAATTGGGGCTCCATACAAAGGAACCGGTACCTATTGCATTTAACTGCAGGGTATCTAAACTACAAATCAAAGTATCGTTCGGTACAGCTAAAGCAGGTTTATCTGTTATTAAAATTGTTTTCAAAAGGGTATCAATGCAACCAACACTCGTTGAAACAATAAACTGCACATCATAATTATTTGAAGTGGCATAAGTATGTGTTGGGTTTTTTAAAGAAGATGTGTTGGTTGGTGAAAAAGTATCGCCGAAAACCCATTGCCATTTATTCACCGAACCATACGTTGCGGTGGTGATATCATTAAACTGGATGGGCGTGTTTTTACATTGGCCGGTTACGGTAAAGTCGGGATTGAAACCTGGGAATACTTTCACCGGTGAAGTGGACGAATCAGAACAACTCAGATTCCTGTTGATCACAAGTTTAAGCATGTAATTCCCGGCCACGGCATAGGTATGGGTAGGCGTGGCTAAAGTGGAAGTATTTCCATCGCCAAAATCCCAGAAATAAGTTTGTACACTGGCATTGGCACTAAGGCTTGAAAAATTAAAAGTAAAATCATTACAGTTCACATACTGTGTTGCCAGTTGCGCAGAGGCAAGATCACAATCACTGATATTTACAATAAAATCTTTTCTGTGTTCGCCGATTAAAACGCCAAGCCTGTATTCTTTTACAACTACAGCTACAACATACTTTTCAGGGTTACCTCCAATGGCCTGGGGTGGTGCCGTGCCCGAGACGATACCTGTATATTTATTGATCGTGGCCTGGGATCCCAATGGATTTGAACCCGTAAAGCCATTAATGTAAGGAACTGGTTGATAATAAGGACTACTGTTATTGGGTGGCGTGGCAATCGCATCACTGGAATTTACGGACGTGCCCCTGTCATAGGCATCTGTAAAGCTATAAGAAAGTGAATCTCCATCAGGATCAGTGGCATGGAAACTATACGTGAAAGGTTTACCAAAACAGATCGCCGAAAGGCTCATGTCAAATTGAGGGCTGCTGTTATGACCTGTAGGCAAATTTAGTAAACCAGGTATCCGGCATATATAAGTTGAGCCTGTACCCTGGGCAGTGGGGTAATCTACATTGATCATGGGGTGAACCCGGCAGCAGGTATTATAGGTGCCGGTAAATCCTTTTTGGTTAAGCGGAAGATCAATTGTAAAGCTGAATGAACCCACGGTATAATTAAGCACCGGGGGATTGATCATACATGGCGGAAAGGGCGCAACCGGCACCGTGCCCAGGCTGCTTCGCTGCACTTCAAAATAAGGTGTGCCTGTTGGATAGGCCTGTAAATTATCGTTATTAAACAGGGTGATCCAAACATGATCCGGCATTGGTGCGCCACCAACTGCGGTTTCATCCCTGAACAACTTTAATGTTATTTGATATTTAACGGTATTAGGTGCAGATCCGAGGCTGATATATTGATAGAACATTTCACCACCTGTGATGTGAGTAGCAAAAATTTCTTTAAAGGATAAAAAAGATAAAATTAAAAGAATACAGTATTTCTTCATACTCGGGTGTTGTACAATATCAGACCTAAAAGTAGCATAATATGCTGCCTTTGCAAAATAGGCCACTGTTAAAAAGATAATAACGTGTTTACCGCAGTAACATTACATAACCCTTCTTCTTTATTTTATTATTTTTATAATCCGTTCCTTCGGCATACCAGATATAGGTACTGGATTCCTGTGCTTTGCCGCCAAAACTGCCATCCCATCCTTTTTGTGCATCAGTATTGCTGTATAATAATTGGCCCCAGCGATTGTATACCTTAAACAGGTCCAACGAACGCATACCAATAATTATTGGATGGAAGCGGTCATTATTGCCGTCCCCATTCGGCGTAAAAGCATTAGGTACATAGATGCCGGCATCCAGTTTAAATACATGTACCATGATACTGTCGTAATCAAAACAACCGGCATCATTGCTCACCTTAACGGTATACCGGGTATCCACTTGTGGTAAAGCCACGGGGTTATTAATGGCAGCATTACTCAGCCATTGCGGCGGGCTCCATAAATAATGTGTACTGCCGCCTGCATTCAATAATAAAGGCTGTCCTAAAACCACTGCAGTATCTGCCGGGCCTGCCTCTGCTTTTATTTTTGTTACGAAAACGATCACAGTATCCCTGGAAAGTTTGGGACATCCTAGTGTATCGGTGATGGTTACTACATATTTTACATTGGCAGTAGGATTGCCTGCAACAGGGTCGGCAATCAGCCGGTTATTTAAAAAAGCAGCAGGGCTCCAGGAATAGGAACTGCCCCCGGATGCATGCAGTTGTACCGAATTACCCAGGCAGATGCTTTCATCTTTACCTGCATTGGCCTTAGGGTAAGGCACCGCTTTTATAATAATGGTATTATCTGCAAAACATTTTCCTATTGATCCTCTTACGGTATAAACAGTATTACCAAGTGGCGTAGCCGAAGGGTTTTTTATAGCAACATTATCCAGGCTTCCGTCTGTTGGCGACCAGACATATTGCAATGCATTACTGGTGAGCCGTAATAAAATGGCATCTGTTTTACAAATGACCGTATCGTAGTTACCCGACTGTGTAACATGATCTACCACGTTTACCTTTACAGAATCGGTATTCACACAGCCCATTACGCCGGTAAGTTTTACATGGTACACAGTAGTAACAGCCGGGTTAACCAGGGGATTGCCAACAGTGGTATTATTGATATTGTAATTGGGTGTCCAGATAAATGTTCCGGTACCTGTGGCATTCAGCTGCAGGGTATCAATGATGCAAATTAAAGTATCATGAACGATTGATAAAGCCGGCGCATCATTGACGGTGATCATTTGACGAACCGTATCCCTGCAACCTTTGCTGTTGGCAACAATAAACTGCACATCGTAATTATTGGCAGCGGTGTATACATGGGATGGGTTTTTAAGCGAAGACGTATTGTTGTTAATAGCAGCATTGAAATCGCCAAAATTCCACGACCAGGAATTTACAATACCATAGGTGGTAGTAGTAACATCGGTAAATTGAACAGGAGTATTTTTACAAAGTGTGGTCATTTCAAAACCGGGCGCAAAAACCGGGTATACTTTCACGGTAGATGTGGTAGAATCGGAACAGGAAAGCCCACGGTTTACTACTAATTTCAGGGTAAAATCTCCCGGGCCCGAATAACGGTGTGATGGAAACTGTGCATTGGAAATATTATTTGCACCACTTGCGGGGTCACCAAAATCCCAGTAGTAACTTTGTATAGTAGTACCAACAGTACCATTCTGAAAGCTCATATCAAAGGAATGACAGCTGTAATATTCCGGGTCAAGCAAAGCCTTGGTGGCCAGGCAATCCGCCACTTCTATATGCAATGACTTTCTTACCTCGCCTCTCTTGATATGTGTGCCACGGATATATTCCGTTACCGTAACGGTAATTACATATATCCCAGACTGAACAGGCGCAATGCCAATTACTAGACCCGTAACGGGATCAATTTTTACTGATCTTCCCAATGGTTCGCTGCCACTGTAAGGTTCCAGGTAGTCTGCTGAAGCGTAGGGTGGCGGCAAAGAAAATTCATTGGCACAGCTTCCTCCTGTACCACCATCAGGCGTACCCGCAAATGCATTGGTAAAGGCATAGCTCAGAGAATCGCCATCAGGGTCAACGGCGCCAAAATTGTAGGTAAAATAATTATCACGGCAAATGATGGCGGTATCGTTTTGTGGAAACCGGGCGCTTGAATTAAGCGGGCATAACGGGCTTTCCGCGCTGCCGGGAATATTCACCGTCCAGGTATCACCCACAATGAACGTGGGTTGTTTTAAATTGATGATGCCTGAAATGCGGCAGCAACGCTGGTAAGAGATCGTGTAGCCATATGGTTTGATCGGCAATTCTTTTATAAATTCATAAGTGGTGATCTTATAACAAATGGGTGCTGGAAGCGGGCTGATGCAGGGATGGCATTCTTTGTCGGAGCAATTGCGCAGGTTTACAGAATCCGGTGAACCCACCACCTGCCTTCCTATTAATAAATTGGTAGCGCCGTCAAAAAAACTCAATACTACAGTCTGGCAATATTGTGCGGCATTATCGAGTATGCATTTTGTATATATTTTTAGGGTAATCTTGTAGCGGGCAGAATTGGGTGCTGTGCCGGGGCCAAGATAAGTGTAATACATCCACCCGCCCTTGGTATGTTCTGCCATAGCCGCATGCGCCATCACAATAAAAAGGATTGATGTAAAAAGCTTTCTCATTAAATTCAATAATTGTAAGGCCGCCTTGTAAACCGAAACTATTCACCGATCTTTTACTGATCTTTAAACGGAATAAAATTTACCCGGGTTGCCCTTGTAAAAACTCCAGCACAGCAGCATTAGCTTTACCGGTTTCTTCCCACATACCCATATGTGCGCTGTTGCGTAACACGAATATGTACGAGAGACCTGGCAGATGAGTTTGCTTTAAACCCTGTGCCATTGGCACTGCCTTATCGTGTTCTCCAAGTATAAACAATATTGGGCGCGGAAAGTTTTTGAGTACAGCAGTCCTGTCCGGCCGGGCGATCATGGCCTGGTAATATTGAATTAAAGCTTCAGCACTAAAGTTTTTACCTTGTTCTACCAGGGCATCCATTTCCTGCTGGTGATCATAGGGATCTGACGGTTGTAAACCGTCTTGACCCCTATGAAACAAACCGGGTATACTTGTCTTTAAGAATTCATACGGGCCATTATTTTGTATAAAAGAGATGGATTTGAGCCGGGCTGCTTTTTTTTCATCGTCATCGGCAAAGGCGGAGGAATGAAATAAGCCAAGGGCGTTTAATAAATGGGGGTATTTTTCAGCAAGGGCTAACGTTATATAACCACCCATACTGTGCCCGATGAGTGAAACTGTTTCCGCTTCCTCCTGGTGCTGCTTTTGCAGCTCAGTATCTAAAACTGCTTTTACTGCATCGGCGAGGCCCTCAATGCTCATATCCGGGATCATTGAAGACTGTCCACTGCCGGGCAGATCGGGAATGAGCAAACGGAAATGGGTTTTTAAAAAGTCAACCTGTTTATCCCAAACTGTTCCGTCTTCACCAAAACCATGCAGTAATAACACAGGTTTGCCTTTTCCGGCAATACGGTAAAAAATGGTGGAGGACTGGTAGATTATATTTTTCTGCTGCATAGATCATCTGCCTTCAAAAAAAGCTTTACTGGCACTCCTGTAAATTAGCAATAATACAAATGGTATCAGCGAAACGTTTAAATGCTGGGGTAAAAAAAACCAGGCCAATAACACCAGTACAAGGGCAACACTGGTAAGTGCAAAGTATTTTTTTACCCAGCTTTTATTGCTGTTCACAAAAAACGCGGTGATGATGTGCATGGGCCATGCCCACAATAAATTGTAATTATTCTTCGTCATGCTATGGTCGGTGCCGAACCACATAAAAATTAAAATGATGCCGAGCAGGCCTGTACAAAAAAATAACAAGCCATCAAAGCCCTGTAAAAATCTTTCGGAATATTTATTTTTTGAGAGGCTGATCAATGCAATCATTACCAGCAATACACTAAATATTATTAATGGGTTGATCCATGATCCTTTGCCCGACTCGTCATTAATGGGGTAAAGGTTTTGATGAGAAAGAACTAGGGGATGATCCGCACTGTCGAGGCTCTTCATCAGGTTATCGGGCAGGAACTGCATTTGTTCTGCTGTCATTACGCCATCGCAGGGCTGGCCCAATAAAAGATCGATACCCAGTTTGCTCCATTGCTTATCATTCTTATCAAGGTATTGATAAATGGCTTGCCTGAATGTAGTGCCCGGGGGCATTACAGGTTTGATGGTAAAGGTGGAATCATGATTTTTTTTAAGGATATCCCTTAACCTTGTAGTGCAGTTATCTAAAAAGAAATCGTATTTATAATATTTGTTGGCTTCTTTTAAATTGTTGTTTAAAAAATGCTGGACCGTAGTTTTTTCTGCCGCGGTTAAATTCAATACCTGTTCGGTGATGCCCCTGTTGGTGGATTGATAGCCGAATTTAAAATCGCGAAAGTCTTCTGCGGACACGAAATACAATAATTTACCCCGCACAAATTTTAGATAAAACCCGTTATCATCAAAATTAAAAGTGCCGTAATTGTAAACGATATCAGTAACACTGCTGCTGTCGGTGACCCTGTAAGCGCTATGCCCGAAAGTGGAATACAATTCATCCCCGGGAGTACAGGTGAGCAGCGATATTCTTAAATGCGACGAGTCCTGGGAAAATGAATAATGAACATTGAATAATGAACAATGAATTAATAGTACGATCCGGAAAAGTTTTTTTTTCATGCCCCTGTCCCCTAAAGGGGAACTTAGTTTGTTACTTAATTATTTATTTGTTAACTCTACTAATTAACTTCTTACATAAGATTAAAGCTCACTCTTCGCTTATATCTTCTCCATGGTTCCCCCTTCATGGGGCGGAGGGGGCTTTACCTGCTGTAATTCGGTGCTTCTTTGGTAATATCTATGTCGTGTGCATGGCTTTCTTTGATACCCGCGTTGGTGATCTTCACAAAAGTAGCGGACTGTAATTCTTTAATATTTTTTGCGCCACAGTAACCCATACCGGCTCTTAAACCACCGGTGTACTGGTGCACTACTTCACTTAAATTTCCTTTAAATGCTACGCGGCCTTCGATGCCTTCGGGTACAAATTTTTTCACATCTTCTTCAACATCCTGGAAATAGCGGTCACTGCTGCCCTGTGCCATCGCACCCAATGAACCCATGCCACGGTATTGTTTGAATTTCCTGCCTTCATAAATGATGGTTTCACCCGGGCTTTCTTCCGTGCCTGCAAAAACATTGCCCATCATTACGCAACTGGCACCAGCAGCCAATGCTTTTACCATATCGCCGGTATATCGTATACCACCGTCGCTGATGATACCTACATTCTTATTTTTTAATGCGGCTGCTGCTTCCATCACTGCTGTTATTTGCGGTACGCCTGTGCCTGCAACAATTCTTGTAGTACAGATGGAACCCGGTCCAATGCCCACTTTCACCGCATCCGCACCGGCTTCAGCTAATGCCTTTGCTCCGGCCCCTGTACCGATGTTGCCGCCAATGACCTGTATGTTCTTAAATGTTTTTTTGATATCTTTTAAAGCATTGATCACTCCTTTGGTATGGCCATGTGCACTATCGAGGCAGATAATATCAACGCCCACTTTGTACAATGCTTCTACTCTTTGCAGGATATCCCTCGTGATGCCAACGCCTGCACCCACCAATAATCTACCAAAAGAATCTTTTACCGCATTGGGATGGCTTTTTAATTTTAAAATATCGCTGAAGGTTACCAGCCCGATCAATTTACCGGACTTATTGACGACAGGTAATTTTTCTATCTTATTTTTTTTGAAGATGAGTTCTGCCTTTTTAAGGTCGGTACCTTCCGGGGCGGTAATAAGATTGTCTTTTGTCATTACCGTGCTTACTTTTTCTTTGTAATGCGTTTCAAAACGCAGGTCACGGTTAGTGAGTATACCTACCAGTTTATGATTGCTGTCCACGATAGGAATACCGCCGATCTTATTTTCTCTCATCAACTTCAGGGCTTCGCCGATGCTGGCATCGGGCGTAAGGGTAACGGGATCCAGTATCAAACCATTTTCACTGCGTTTTACTTTGCGAACCTGGTCGGCCTGGTGCTCGATGCTCATGTTCTTGTGCAATATCCCCAGTCCGCCTTCCCTTGCCAAAGCTATTGCCAGTGATGCCTCGGTAACGGTATCCATAGCGGCACTTAGCAGTGGAACATTGAGCGTTATGGTTTTAGTAAGCTGGGTTTTTATATCCACTTCCCTTGGTAAAATTTGAGAGTAGGCAGGCATGAGCAGCACGTCATCAAACGTTAAGCCTTCGCCGAAAAATTTAGTTGATTTGTTGGAGGAGTAATTTCTTATTGCCATGTGCAAAGATAAAGGGCAAATTTGAAAGTACAAAGTTGGATGTGGAACGGCACTATCTGCAGCGATTGCATCAGGCAAGCTTATAAATTTTACCCGGCAGGGATATAACAACAGCCTGCATCTCGAGCATCAGTAATGCCTGTGCTGCCGCACTACTGCTCAACCCGCTTTTAAAATATAATTGATCTATGCCGATACTTTCGTGCTGTTGCAATATGTCTGTAATGATCTTTTCATCGGCTGTAAGTTCAATGAATAATGCTCTTTGTTTGGTTTGAAATATTTTTTCTTTGGGTATCCAATTCATTAATTCAAGCAGGTCGTTTGCAGAGGTAATTAATGATGCTTTATTTTGCCTGATCAGGTAATTGCATCCTTCGCTTTTAGGGTCAATGGTTTTACCGGGAATGGCCATTACATCCTTGTTGTAACCATTGGCTAATTCCGCGGTAATTAAGGAGCCGCCTTTTTTCCCGCTTTCTATTACTATCAGTGCGTCACACATACCTGCGACTATGCGGTTACGTTTGGGAAAATTCTGTTTATCGGGGTTGGTATTACTGGCGAAATCAGTTAGTAAACCGCCCTGTTCGGCCATTTGTTTGGCAAGGGTTTTATTTTGGGCAGGATAGATCCTGTCTAAACCGTGCGCCAGCACTCCAACCGTTTGTAAATTGTTTTTTAAAGCGGCTTTATGTGCAATGCTGTCTATACCAAAAGCAAGGCCACTTACGATCAATATGTTTTGTCCGCTGAGGTCTTCAATTAATTTTTCAGTAACAGCTCTCCCGTATTCGCTGTTATTTCTTGTGCCAACAACAGCGATTATTTTAGAAGCATTCAGTTCAGCATTACCCCGGTAATACAATAAGGCAGGGCTATCGTAGCAATGCAATAAACGTTGCGGGTAATTGGTATCAGTGAGAAAATAGGTGCTGATCCTGTACTGCTCAATAAACTTTAATTCATCTTCGGCTTTTGTAAAATCAGCAAAGCCTTTGATGTTTTTAGCCCTCACTGTTCCAACCCCTTCAATAGTTTCCAGCTCTTTCCGCTTTGCTTTAAATACTGATTGTGCATCGCCATAAATATTGACCAGGGTTTTGGTGTGTACATCGCCAATATTCGGAACCAATGTAAGGGCGATCTGGTAAAGCAGGTCGTTGTTCATTTAGGGTAGAATTAATGAACAATATTAATAAAAAAATCAATTGCCGGTTACTGAAAGTTCTGTTCTCCTGTTTAATGCTTTACCGGATTCGGTACCGTTATCCGCTATTGGTTTGGCGGCGCCAAATCCTTTATAAACAAGCCGGGCACCGGCGATGCCTTTGCGTTGTAAATAATCCACTACAGCTTTTGCCCTGTTGTTTGATAAAATAAGATTGTCTTTAGGTAATCCTACATTGTCTGTATAGCCGTCAATTTCAATTTTCAATTTTGGATTATCATTTAACAGCAACACTACTTTATCGAGTTCTGATATGGACTCGGTCTTCAGGTCAAATTTCTTAGTATCGAAAAAAATATTTTTTAAAACAATGACCGCACCTGTCTCCAAAGATTGCAAAGGGATGTCTTTATTAAAAACCGAATCAGCAGGGTTATTGCTCAATGAGAAATTATCAGAATAAAATAAATATCCTTTGCGGTTTACATTGAATTCATAATCTTTTCCTACCGGAAGGGTAGCCAGGTAATTACCTTCTTCATCGGTTTGTATCCTGCTGATCACATTTCGGCTCTTGATGTTCGTTAGTTCTACCGATGAAGGCAGGCCTGCCAAAGTTTTTTTATCAAATACCCTGCCCCTTACCCATAAAGTTTTTAAAGGGCGGATATCTTCCCTCATCTGGAAACTATAAAGATCAAGGCCCCCTTTGCCGTCTGCCCTGTCGCTGGCATAATAAGCTGTCTTTGCATCTGCTGCAACAATTAAAGAGCCTTCATCATCAATGGTATTAATAGGGTAGCCAAGGTTTTCAGCTTCCTGCCATAGGGTATCGCTTATTTTTTTTGTAAAGAAAAGATCTGTTGACCCATAACCCGGTCTTCCGTTACTGTTAAAATATAAAGTTTCATTATCGGCGTGCATAAAAGGACAGCTTTCGTCGGCACTGGTATTTACTGCCGCGCCCAGGTTTTGTGGGCGGCTCCACTTTCCCGTTGGTAAGCGGTGGGTAACCCAAATATCCCTGCCGCCGAAACCACCACCGATGGCACTGGCAAAATAAAGGTCCCGCTTATCGGGCGACAAAGACGGTGAAGATTCCCAGAAATCTGTATTCACCATGGGGCCTAGATTTTCAGCTTCGCTCCATCCATTCTTTGTTTTATAAGAAATGTAAAGATCGCAACTGCCTTGCCCTTCAGGATAATTGCAACCGGCAAATATGATCCATTGGCCATCCTGCGAAATGCATTGTGCGCCCTCATTTAAATTGGTATTTACTTTACCGGGCAGGGGTTTTGCCTTACCCCATTTACCGTTAATAAAATTACTTTCATAAAAATCCTCATCACTGTTGATCCGGCGGGTAAACACCATTTTACTGCCATCAATGGTAAGGGAAGGAAAATATTCCAACGCGGAAGAATTGATGCTGTCGCCTAAATTTTCCGGCGCAAACACGTAATTTTTTACCAGATGCGCTTTGTCGTAAGCAACCGCAAATTCATAAGTACTCTTTCGGTAGTTGCCTGCTTTTACACTTTGCGTGTTCAGCTTGTCGTTAGCAAGGAATTTATTTACCGCATCCAGAGCCTTTTGAAAATTTCCCGTTCCTGCCAATGAAATGGAATAGGGGAGCAGGTAATTTTTTGAATAAACCGAATCCAGGTCTATTGCTTTTTCGAAATCTATAACGGAAGAATCATATTTTTTCAGGTTGGCATAGATACCTGCTCTTGATAAAAATGCATCTACGAATTTAGGTGCTAACACTATGGATTCACTGATATGCTTTATAGCTGCTGCATATTTTCCTGCTGTTGCTTCTTCATAAGCCAGGCCATAAATATCCCCCGCCTTTTTACTCACTTTATCTGGATCGTACCATTGCGCAGTGCAAATATGGAAAGCGATAAATTGAAAGCCAAGGGAAAGCAATAACCTGGGAATGTTTTTTTTAGTAAGCATCTGTTTTATTTCAATAGGTGAAGGTAAAACGAAAACATTGTTGTTTTATTGGGCTCTTACTAATATAACATTTCGTATTGAAAAACGGGGGTTTTATCACTGCTAACAGTCAATAATAAACTGCAAACTATTTATGGCACGTTAATATACTTGTGTATCTGTAAACTCAATTCCCATTGGGGGTTAGCTTTAATGTATTCTATGATCAACGGCGTTACTATTGCCGCTTTGTCCCATTCCGGTTGCAGGAATAATTTACAATCCGGTGACACTTTAGCCGCGTATGCTTCTGCCCAGGCAAAATCGGATTTATTAAATACCACTACTTTTAATTCATTAGCCAGTGGAAGAATACCAGGCAAGGGCCCCTTAAATTTTTTTGGAGATAAACATATCCAGTCCCAGTTACCACTTAACGGATGTGCGCCTGAAGTTTCAATATTTGTTTTTAAACCGGCAGATCGCAAGGCATGGGTTAGTGCATCTAAGTTATGCATCAGCGGTTCGCCGCCGGTGATCACTACTATTTCTGCAGCTGTTTCCTTAACCTTCAGCGTTAAATGCGCCACTTCAAACTTTGGGTGTTTGGATGCATCCCAGCTATCTTTCACATCACACCATACACAACCCACATCGCAACCGCCCAGGCGAATAAAATAAGCCGCTTTTCCCTGGTGAAAGCCTTCACCCTGCAGGGTATAAAAATGTTCCATTACCGGTAGTGCAGTGGTGGATTGCTGGTGGTTAAAAGCTAACAGTGTTTCGTTTAAAGTCATTATAAGTTCGTCAATAAAAAAATTATACATTATCAATTATAACATTATCCATGCTGGGCAACTGCAGCGTTAAAAGTATTCATCATCAGTGCACCAATGGTCATT
Source organism: Chitinophagales bacterium (assembly GCA_038205215.1). Classification (GTDB taxonomy): domain Bacteria; phylum Bacteroidota; class Bacteroidia; order Chitinophagales; family Chitinophagaceae; genus Ferruginibacter. The sequence goes on from JBBRCB010000002.1 coordinate 36,969, forward strand.
AATCCTACCCCACCGGGTACCGGTGTAATGTAACTGCATTTAGACGCTACATTTTCAAAATCAACGTCACCTTTAATGGCAAAGCCGCTTTTTTTGCCGGCATCTGCTACCCTTGTAATACCTACATCAATAACTACCGCGTTTTGTTTTACCATATCTGCGGTTAAGAAACCCGGTTTGCCCAGAGCGGCGACAATGATATCAGCCTGCAAACACATCTCCTTTAAATTTGTAGAGCGGCTATGACAAACCGTTACTGTGCAATTGCCGGGATAGGTATTTTGGCTTAACAGGATGCTCATTGGCCTGCCCACGATATTGCTACGTCCAATTACCACCGCGTGTTTGCCGCTGGTCTCAATCTTATAATGCTCCAGCATAAGCATTATTCCATACGGTGTTGCAGGAATGAAAGCCGGTAAGCCCTGTACTAATTTTCCCATGCTAACGGGATTAAATCCATCCACATCTTTTTCTGGGTGAATGAGGCTGATGATCTTTTCTTCACTGATGTGCCTGGGTAGCGGAAGCTGAACCAGGATGCCATCAATGTGTTCGTCACCGTTTAATTTTTCAATTGCTGCAACAAGGGCCTCTTCTGCAATGGTTTCATCAAAACGTATTAGTGTGCTCTCAAATCCGATTTCTTTACAGGTTTTCACTTTACTGGCAACATAAGTTTCGCTGGCACCATCGCTGCCGATCAAAATTGCTGCAAGATGGGGAACCCTTTTGCCCTGGGCTTTTAACAGGTCGGTTTTTATTTTCAGCGTATCCTTTACGTGCTGCGAAACAATTTTGCCGTCTAATATCTCCATGCTGCAAAAGTAATTAACAAAAACCTATTTTAAGAAGATACGGGGTATGACAACCATTTATTATTAATTCCCGTCTTTCATATAATAAATGTTAACCGTATTGCTCTGTAAAGTACCCGCCCTTATTGTAATTGTTTTGTTTTTTGGTGTAAGCATTACGATTGCCCAGTCGTTGCGTAATTCTTTTGCGTTGCCTTATACCGGCTTTGCAGCTTATTCAACAGTACAGGGAGATCCTTTTTCTTTTACCGCCAACCAGGCTGCGCTTGCTGCGGTAAAACAGTTGGGTATTGGATTATATGGGGAACGCCGCTTCCTGCTTAAGGAAACCAGTTTGTATGCATTTGCAGCTGCACTGCCTACCAGCCTGGGTAATTTCGGTATACAGGTAAACTACTCCGGCTTTACAAATTTCAATGAAAATAAGATAGGCTTGGCTTATGCAAAAGGCCTCGGCGATAAATTGGCTGTAGGTATCCAGTTCGATTATTATACTTATCATATTCCTGGTTATAAGAGCGCCTCGGTAGTAAATTTTCAGGCAGGGGCTATAGCGCATCTTACCGGTAAGTTGAATGCAGGAATTCACCTGTATAGCCAAGGAGGAAGAAAGGCAGGGAGAACTGGTGCTGCGATGACGGCTCCAGGAGAAAAAGCAGCTGGGGTATATAAGTTGGGATTGGGTTACGATGCTTCAGATAATTTTTTTATAAGCAGTGAAATTGTTAAGGAAGAAGATCTGCCTGTAAATATAATTGCAGGCATGCAGTATCATTTTGCAAAACAGTTTTTTGCCAGGGCTGGATTTTTGAGTGAGACATCCCTCTTGTTTGCAGGTGCGGGAATTGGGTGGACAAACCTGCGGGTAGATGTAGGCGGTAGTTATCATCCACAGCTAGGTTTTTCTCCAGGTATAATGCTGGTCGCTGGTTTTGGAAATACAAAAGAACCCGTTAAGCCGCGATAAACTTTATTCAAAACAAGAGATGAAATGTACATGTACAGCATACCGTTATTTTATAGTTTGCTTTGGGATAAGGCGAATCTTTTTTTTATTCACTTATAGCCTGCTGCCTGTCTTTGTATTTCCTCAAACTCCCGACATTCCGCTAACTGCTGAGCATCAATTGGAAAACAATATGGAAGATAATGGCGATAAAGAAACTGAGGACGATACTTATGTTCAGCAAATGCAACAATACAGTAAGCACCCGCTCAATTTAAATATTGCAGGTGAAAATGAATTGCGGCAACTGCTGGTGCTTAACCCGCTCCAGGTTCACCATCTTGTGTTGTATAGAAATTTTTTAGGGAAATTTATCAATATTTATGAGTTGCAGGCAATACCGGGCTGGAGCATTGAATTGATAGAAAAATTAAGGCCCTATGTTTCGGTTAGTAACGTGGTTGAATTATTACCTGTGTTAAGTAAGCGCATGCATTATGGCGAACACAGTATACTTGCCCGGGTAAGCCAAACCGTTGAAAGGTCGAAAGGTTTTTTGAGGGACACATCTACCACCACTAATCTTTACCAGGGGAGCCCGCAAAAAATATTGCTCCGGTATAGATACCAATTTAAAAACTTGCTGCAATATGGGATTGTTGGAGAAAAAGACGCCGGGGAACAATTTTTAAAAGGAAAACAAAAAAATGGATTTGATTTTTATACTGCTCATTTTTTTGCAAAAGATATGGGCCATATAAGGGTTTTGGCTTTGGGGGATTTTACAGTTAACCTGGGGCAGGGATTGATACAATGGCAAAGCATGGCTTTTAAAAAAAGTGCAGATGTGTTGAATATTAAAAGGGAAGGAGCCATTTTGAGGCCTTATAATTCTGCCGGGGAAATTAATTTTCATAGGGGAGTGGGGATAACAGTTAGCAAAAACAAGTGGGAGGTTACAGCATTTGTTTCACTAAGGAAACTAGACGCTAATTTTATAAACGATACTACTCAAAACCACGAAGATTTTATTTCATCTTTACAAACATCGGGCTATCATCGTACAAAAAACGAGTTGGATGATAAGGGCATTGAACGCCAACTGGCATTTGGGGGTAATATATCATGCAAACACCGGGGTTGGCATATCAGCTTTAATGGCATCAGGTATAAATTTAGCTACCCTTTATCCCGGTCACCCGAACCTTACAATTTATATGCTCCGGCCGGCCGGTCTTTTAGCAACTTTGGTTTTGATTACAGCTATACTTTGAAGAACATGCATTTATTTGGAGAAGTTTCATCCAGCGACAACTTATCCAAAGCTTTTATAAGCGGGTTTTTAATAAGTGTAGCCCCGGCTGCTGACCTGGGTCTTTTATACCGCAACATTTCTAAAGCCTACCAGTCCTTTTATACTAATGCATTTACTGAAAGCAGTTTTCCCAATAATGAACACGGCTTTTATGCAGGCGTTTCCATACACCCAGACGGCGTTTGGCGATTAGATGCCTATGCTGATCTTTATCAATTTCCATGGATAAAATTCAGGGTCAATGCAGCTTCAGCGGGTAATGATTACCTGTTCCAGCTATTGTATAAACCCAGTAAAGGGTTGGAGATTTATAGCCGTTTCCATTGTGAAACCAAAGCCATAAATTTTAATCCCGGGCAGCTTGTATTGGCTCCTGTTGTGCCGCAGCCCAGGCAAAACTGGCGCACGCAGTTTACCTGCAAGCCTGCACCGGAAATGGTGCTAACGGAACGGGTCGAAATATGTTGGTTTAATAAAAAGAACCCGGGATCCGGAGCAGGCTTTTTGACTTATTTAAATCTTTTGTATAAGCCTTTATCAAAACCATGGTCTGGAGGGATACGTTTGCAATATTTTGAAACCGATGATTACAACAGCCGGATATATGCCTATGAAAGCGATATTATGTACAGCTTTTCAACGCTTGCTTTTTATGATAAGGGTTTCAGGTATTATATAAATGCGAACTATGATGTTAACAATAAATGCACAGTGTGGATAAAATGGGAGCAAACAATGTATAAGGGCAAAACCCTTATTGGTAGCGGGCTGGATGAGATTAGGGGGAATAAAAAAAGCGGATTGAAATTACAGGTGTTGTATAAATTTTAACATTTTTTTGATCCCAAAGCAGCTAATTCGAACCTTAATTTGTCCTTTATAAATCTAAGGGTCTTAATTATTTAACATTTTTTTGACTTTAAAGAAATATTCCTATTTTTACACATCATTAAACTTAATTAAACGCACATGAGAAGATTTTTATCACTGTTCACAATGCTGATGCTCTGTGGGGTATTGGCATTTGCCCAAAGCCGGGTGGTGTCCGGTAAGGTTACCGACAAGGATGGCAATGCGGTACCTTTTGCTACTGTTAAAGTTAAAGGTACAAGAACCGGCCTTTCTGCAGATGCAACCGGTGCTTATTCTATTAAAGTAAAAGATGGCGATGTACTCGAAATTTCGGGCTCTGGGTTTAAGCCGCTTGAAGTGCCTGTTGGTACTTCATCTGTTTTAAGCACAAGTTTGGAAAGGAACTCTGACTTAAAAGAGGTGGTTGTATCTGGTGGTTACGGTGTTAAGCGTAGTTTAAAAACTTCAAGTGCAAACACACAGGTAGTAACTTCCGAACAGTTAAATACAATCCGTAATACTAATATTAATGAAGCATTGGCAGGTAAAGTTTCTGGTATCCAGTTACGCGGCCAGTCTGGTGCTAAATTAGGCAGCAGCGGTGCTATCCGTTTACACGGGGCAACAGGATTAGGTGGTAATGGCGGTTTATTATATGTATTGGATGGCACAAGGGTATCAGCAGATGATATCAACACAGATGATGTAGAAGACGTTTCTGTGTTATTAGGCCCTGCTGCCGCTGCGATCTTTGGCCCTGATGGAGCCAACGGTGCAATGGTAGTTACTTCTAAAAAAGCAAAGAAAGGCGCTTCTAACAGCATCGGTGTTGATGTGAATCTTGGTGTGAGATTTGATAATGTATATATCTTACCTAATTACCAGAATGATTATGCGGGTGGCGATTTCCAGGATATGAAAAAATACACATGGAAACCGGGGCAACCTCTTGAATGGAAAGCCCTGGATGGTAAATATTACCCTGATTACTCAGAAGATGTAAGCTGGGGTCCGCGTATGGTAGGCCAGGAATACATCCCATGGTATGCATGGTATGGTGGCCACGAAAGGTCGTTTAAAACGGCTTCACTTACTCCTATGCCAAGTAATGCAAGGGATTATTATGAAACCCAGTTAAAAAAATTCAACACCATCTCTTTTTCAAAAGCTAATGACAACTCCAATGTAAAGATCAGCTATACCAATGTTGATGTGAAAGGGTTGGTTCCAACCACATGGCTTAAAAGAAACCAGTTTGGTGCTAATATTTCAGTTGACCTAAACAGCCGTTTAACTGCAGGCTTTAACCTGAATATCATCAATCAAAAATCAAATGGTGACTTTAATGATGCTTATGCTAACCAATCTTCCGGTTCATTTAACCAATGGTTCCACAGGGATTTGGATATGAGCATTGTAAGGGATTTAAAAGACCTTAAGACTGCTACAGGTATCCAGGCCAGCTGGAACCATAACGGTCCGGACAACTACAATCCAGCTAACCTGAAAGATTTCTATGGCCCGTACTACTGGCAGAACTTTTATACAGCCTATGACCAGGTACAACAGTTAAACAACTTTACCAAAGCCATCGGTGATGCATCTTTAACTTACAAAGTAAGTAAAGACCTGAGAGTAAAAGGTACTTACAGGATCAACGAAGTGACTTCTTTCAACGAACTAAAAGTGAGCAGCGACCTTACTGATATGAAATTTGCTTCACAGGCTGCTTTTGGTTTTACTAAAGGCGGTTATTCAAGTTCTACCAATACAACTCATGATGAGCATATTGAACTTACTGGTATATACTCAAAAACTATCAGGGATTTCAATATAGGCGCAACTGCTGGTTTGGACATTCACAGTAATGTTAGGCACAGTAACTCAGGATCTACTTCTGATGGCTTTAATACGCCAAACTTATATACACTGGCTAATTCAAAAGGAACTATCGCTTCAAATGATTTCCGTTTTAAGCAAAAGGATAATGCACTTTTCATTGCAGCCCAGTTCGGTTTCAGGAAATTCTTAAATGCTGATGTAACTGTACGTAATGACTGGTATTCTACTTTACCTGCTAATAATAATGATATTCTTTCTAAAGCATTTGGTTTATCATTTGTATTCAGCGACCTGATCAAAAATGAAGCACCATGGTTAACTTTAGGAAAGATCAGGGGTTCATGGGGTGAAGTACCTCAAAGCATCGGCGCTTACTCTTACCCAGGTTCATTATATAGCCAGGGAGCCCTGCAGTGGAATGGTAACTTTCAGCAGTTTACCAGTTCTAACGGTGTTGATCCTGCCATTCATGGTGCTGTAGCCACTGAAAAAACCTTAGGTGCTGATTTCAGTTTCTTTAAAAGCAGGTTAGGTTTCTCTGTTACTTACACTGACAGGATCAATAAAGATTTCCCAACTAATATAGTATTCAGCCAGTCTTCAGGACAATCTACATTATTGACCAATGCCGGTGAAATTGATTTTAAAGGTATCGACTACACTTTAAATGTGAAACCTGTTTGGTCTAAGAATTTTAAATGGGAGATCAATGCAACTTATGCAACTAATATTTCTAACAAAGTAGTAGATATCGATGGTAAACCACAGTCTGTGTGGGATGGAAGTATCCCGGGTTCAACAAAATCTGCAGCTCCATCTATTACTGTAGAAACTGCAACATTTGGTCCTACTTTACGTGCTATTGAAGGACAGCAATGGGGCCAGTTGTATGGACATGGTATTAAAAGAGATGCAGGCGGTAACGCTTTGCTCAACACCGACGGTACTTATGTATACGATAACAATACCCAGTTCGGAAGCGTATTACCTGATTTTACAGGGGGTGTACAAAACTCATTTACTATCCTGGGTAATTTCACGATCAATGCAAATATCGATTTCCAGAAAGGCGGTAAATTTTATTCTACTTCTACCAAATGGGGTAACAGTACCGGTGTATTGGCCAAATCATCAGGTTTAAATGATAAGGGTATTCCTATCAGGGACCCATTGGCAGACGGCGGTGGTATCCACATCTTCGGTGTTGATGCGACTACACTTAAACCAGTAGATTATTACGTGAATGCAAGGGATTACCTGAATGGCAGCAACAATACTTTTGATAACGACATTTTTGACCTTACCTACGTTAAATTACGTGAAGTGGGTGTTGGTTATAATATCCCGGTTAGTAAATTAGGTATGGGCAAATGGGTTAAGAGAGCTAATTTCTCTGTAATAGCAAGCAATGCATTATTGATCTATGCTAAAACAAAAGATTTTGACCCTTCCGAAATCTCAGGTCAGAGTGGTGAAGGTGGAAATTTCCCAGGATTACGTGGATTTGGTGTTAACCTGAAACTTGGATTTTAATTTATACCATTTAAATAAAAGTAAAATGAAAAATACTCAAATAAAAATTGCTCTTTTTGCGATGGGGCTTACAACTTTGGTGAGTTGTAATAAAATTAAAGACTTTGGAGACACGAATGTAAACCCGGCTGCTATTACCAGTCCTTCTACTTATGCAATATTAACTGGTGTAGAAACAGGTATTTCCGCATGGGCCAAAGACAATAGTGCCCGTGTGTGGATACAGTACAGTTCTGAAACTCAGTATCCCGGTAGTGGCATATATGATGTAACCAATACCTATTTTGGATTTGGTACTTATACAGGGTCTCTCTTAAACCTGAAAACAATCATTGATAAGAACAACAATCCGGATGAAGTGGCAGCAGCAAGAGTTTTAACCCAGTACATTTACTGGCATTTAACTGATGCGTTGGGTGATATTCCTTACTCCCAGGCCTTTGTAAGTAAAGCCCCGGTTTATGACAAACAGGATGATATTTATAAAGGAATGATTGCGGAATTAAAGGCAGCCAAAAACCAGTTTGCAAACACCGGCGGTTTAAAAGGTGATATCCTTAATAACAATGACGTTAACAAATGGAAGAAATTTGCCAACTCACTTAGGGCTATGATGGCAATACAGCTGACCAAGAAATATCCTGGTACTTCAGAATTTGCGGCAACAGAGTTCAGGGCGGCAATAGCCGATGGTGTTATCGACAATAATGCCGATAATATTCAGTTAAATTTCCCTGGCGGCTCTTATAAGAACCCTTACTGGGGTGATTTTGATGGTGCCCGTGATAATGGTGAAAGTACTACCCTTTTCAATATGCTGGCTAATTTTGGTGATAACAGGCATGCAGCTTTTGGCACTTCCAATACGCCGGTGCCTTTTGGTTTGAAAGAAGCCAATATCAACGCCTGGATCAAAAACAATGTAGGTTGGTCTCACTTACTCGCTGGTAACCAAAGGCTGGAAACAAGCCCGGTTTATATGTTAACTGCATCTCAATTATTTATTGCACGTGCGGAAGCGGCGGTAAGAGGATGGACATCTGAAAATAAAACAGCCATGTTAACAGCAGGCGTAAACGCGTCTTTTGCGCAATGGGGTTTGGCGTTACCAGCTCCGAGTTATTTCACTCAATCAGGTGTTGTATTGGATGGTACCAATGATATCAAGAAAGTAGCTGAACAGGCTTACTTAGCTGGATTTCCTAACGGAAGGGCTGGCTGGAATGTTTGGAGGAGAACTGGATACCCTATATTGACTCCTGCGCCAGAGCCTTTAAATGCTGCCCATACAACCATACCAAGAAGATATATCTATACTCCTGCTACGGCTTCTACGTTTTCCGAGTATAGCTTAAATCCTGCAAATGTTGCTGCAGCTGTAGCAAGACTTGCTCCTGCTGCTGATCAGCCTGAATCTAAAATATGGTGGGATCAATAATATTTTTCATGGAACCCGGAATTTAACCCCCGGGTTCTATGAATTTTCTACATTATTAAATTAAAACATAACCAAAATGAAATATTTTAAAATAACTAAGCAAATTGCGGCTTTAGGGTTAGCGGCATTGTTGTTCTCGGCCTGTGATAAGGTGGAAACTACAGCGCCACTGGGAAAGGCAGGCCAGACGTTGGTAACTATTCTGCAAGGCGCTACCCCGGCTAACATTATTAAAGACCCGGTTGATTTTGTACCAACACCTACTACTTTAACCAAGGGGGTTATTGATATCAGGAGAGAAATACCTACTTCTGAAGAATTGAATAAAAAACTAACAATAACTATTAAAGATGATACTGCAGCAGTAAGGGCGGCAAATGCTTCATATGTACAGTTCCCAACTTCTTTGTACACGCTTACGTTGCCCCCGGGAGCTACAAAAACCGGTGGACAGGGTGGTACAATCACTTTAGTTTTTCAACCGGGAGAATTTGCAAAACAGATCTATATCAATGTTCCTAACGCAACATTGTTAAACCCAAGTGCCTTATATGGCTTAGGTTTTACGATTACATCAGCTGATGGCGGTGCTAAAATAGCCGATGCAAAATCAGTAATCGTAGAAGTTGGTGCAAAAAATAATTGGGATGGTATATACGACATCACTGGTACTTTTTCTGATGTATCACCTGCCGGCGGAGCATTTACTGATGCTTATCCATTACAATACGCATTAGTTACAACTGGTGCCACTACCTGCGATGTTAACGATAATAAATACCAGGGATACCCCGCGTATATCTTTAATACAGGTACCGGTTTATCATTTTATGGAAGCTATGGATTGTGTATCGGATTTAATGCAGCTACAGGTGCAATAAACGACCTGCATAATTATTATGGAGATCCTACCAAAGCGGCAACAGGTGGTGGAAACCCGGCAGCTGGTTCTGGCCCTCCAAATTATTCAGCATCCAATACCCGCAGGGCAGTGTTAGATCCTACCGGTGTTAATGCAGTTCAGGGTAACAGGGATATTCTTATCAAACATTGGTTGATACATCCTAGCGTTATAACAGCACCCCCTAATATCAGGAGTTATTTCAATGAAAAATGGGCATACGCTGGTCCAAGATAATTATATAAAATTCTTATTTGCAAAGAGCCCCAATCGGGGCTCTTTCTTTTTATCTTTGTAAAAAATATACAATGACTAACACTGAACAGCCTGCCCAACTTAATATAGAGATATCTGAGGAAGTTTCTGAAGGGGCATATGCCAACCTGGCCATTATTACGCATAGCCATGCAGAATTTGTAATAGATTTCGTGAACGTAATGCCCGGTACTCCCAAGAGTAAAGTAAAGAGCCGTATTATTTTAACGCCTTTTCATGCCAAACGTTTTATGAAAGCTATGATCGATAATATAAAGAAATTTGAAACAGCAAATGGCATCATACAGGATATGGAAGCCGTAGAGATACCATTTAATTTTGGGGGGCCTGCGGCACAGGCATAGCGGTTAGTCGGGAGTAAAGAGTTAGGAAGATTGGAGTAGAAATTAACGGAATTTATCGCGGTTATTAATTATATACCAGATCAGTTTTCCAACTTCATCTTTTTTTGCCGACAGATGATTGTATTGTTCGGCTGCAATGTATTTGCAATCATGCGAAAAATCCAGCCACACCTGAATTTCTGCATTCTCTGTTTCACAATCATTTAATTTGCTGATGAAATAGTTAAGGTATCGTCTCCTTCTATAAGTTTCCACCAAATTTGTACAAATAGATCTTGATGCCCTTCTTATTTGATCAGTTAAAGAATACTTTTCTTCATCAGGATTTTTTTTAGAGAGGGTAAAAATTTCCATTGCCAGTTCATAGCCTTTTTTGAAAGCCAGCAAATCCTTATAGTATCCCATTTCAATATGTTTTTGAATTTATTAACTATTTCCTTCTCCTGACTCCAGAATTACATCTCCGAACTCCTAGAGTAGCCCTTCATCCGCAAAACTATAATACCCTTCTTCGCTTACAATAATATGATCAATTACTTTTATGTCGAAGTACTTTGCAGCTTCTTTAATCTTTATAGTCAATTCTTCGTCTGCCCGGCTGGGTTTTAAACTGCCCGAAGGATGATTGTGGCTTAATACGATTGAAGTAGCCTCTTCCGCTAATGCCTTTTTTAAAATGATCCTTGGGTCTGCGACTGTACCTGTAATGCCACCACGGCTTATAATTTCAAAATGGTTGATCTTATTGGCCCTGTTTAAAAAAAGTACGGCAAAAACTTCATAGGTAAGATCTTTAAGCATTGCTTTTAAATATTGGGCAATGTCTTTACTGCTTTGCACAAGGGGTTTATCTAATGTAGCCGCTGCCTGCCTCCGGCGGCCTAATTCCAGAGCCGCTGCAATACTAATGGCTTTAGCTTCGCCGATGCCCTTTACCTGCTGAAATTGTTTAAGCGTAAGCTTACCAAGCTCATTTAAATTATCCCTGCCCAGTTTTAAGATCTCTTTGGCAAGATCCACGGCACTCTTGTCTTTATTGCCACTATTAATAAGAATGGCGATCAATTCAGAATTGCTCAAGGCGGCGGCGCCTTTGCTGAGCAACTTTTCTCTTGGCCTGTCATCAGCTGACCAGTTTTTTATAGATGTGGAAGGCTTGTTGAAATTTTCCATGGCTTCGTATATTATTCGTCTGAACTAAACGATACTTTTGCGGCATTATATTTTTTATCTCAAACAATTATATGGAACATACTGCGAAGATTTTCTCTGGGACAGGCTCTCAATACTTAGCTGAAAAAATTGCTAAAAAGTATGGGGAACCATTGGGCAAAGTAAATATCCAGCGTTTTAGTGATGGAGAAATTTACGTAGAGTTCCAGGAAAGTATCAGGGGGCAGTTCGTGTTTTTGATACAGAGTACTTATGCACCTTCAGATAATTTAATGGAATTGTTACTGATGATCGATGCTGCCAAAAGAGCGTCTGCCTATAAAGTAATTGCAGTGATACCATACTATGGTTTAGCAAGACAAGACCGGAAAGACCGGCCAAGGGTTGCCATCGGATCGAAATTAGTTGCCAATATGCTTACAGCTGCGGGTGCAGACAGGGTGATAACAATGGACCTGCATGCCCCACAGATACAGGGTTATTTTGATATACCGGTTGATCACCTGGAAGCATCAGCCATATTCATACCTTATATAGAAAAATTAAACCTGGCAAACCTCACTTTTGCTGCCCCTGATGTAGGAAGTGCAAACCGTATCCGTGAAATTGCTGCTTATTTTGAATGTGAAATGGTGATCTGCGATAAGCACAGGAAAAGAGCCAATGAAATTGCCAGTATGGTAGTGATCGGTGATGTGAGCGGCAAAGATGTAGTTTTGGTAGATGACCTCTGTGATACAGGCGGTACACTGGTTAAAGCTGCAGCCCTCATGAAAGAGAAGGGCGCTAATAGCGTAAGAGCGCTTTGTACGCACCCGGTTTTGAGCGGCAAAGCATATGAAAATATTCAGAATAGTGTATTGGAGGAGCTCGTTGTTTGCGATACTATTCCATTGAGGGGCGAATGTACTAAAATAAAAGTACTGTCAACAGACGAGTTATTTGCAGTAACCATACGTAATGCAGTTGAAAATAAGAGCATTAACAGCCTATTTATGAGGAGCAGGATGGCCAATAAAAAATAGAATCACTGGTGAGGAGACAATTGGTATTGGATAATTTGTGCAACTTCAGTCCTGCGCAAATTATCCATTATTCGTTATTCAATTATCCATTAAAAAACCTACCTTTGCGCCTCACAAAAAAATCATAACAAATGAAATCAATTACAATCGAAGGACAACTGAGGACCGAAAGCGGAAAAAAAGCCACCCGCCAACTTCGCTCTCAGCAATTGGTGCCAGGTGTAATTTATGGTGGTAACAAAGAGATCAATTTCTCTGCTCCGGCTACTGCTTTCAAAGACATCGTGTACACCTCTGAATTTATGCTGGCGGAAGTTAAAATTGACGGTAACACTTACCGTTGTATTTTAAAAGACCTGCAATTTAACAAAGTGTCGGATCAACTTACACATGTCGACTTCCTCGAACTGGTTAATGACAAGAAAGTTGTTGCCACCCTGCCATTGAAATTTACCGGTACGCCCGCGGGTGTTAAAGCCGGTGGTAAACTGGTTACAAAAATGAAATCTTTCAAGGTAAAAACGTTGCCTAAGTTTTTAAGGGAATACATCGAAGTGGATCTTACTAAACTGGAACTTAACGAAAACGTAAGGGTAGAAGATGTGAAACTCGAGAATATCGAAGTATTGAACTCGCCCCGTATTCCAATTGCCTCGGTAACTATGACCCGTCAATTGAAACAGGATGAAGCTACAGCTCCAAAAGCTGCTGCCCCTGCAGCTGCTGCAAAGACTGCTGCTCCTGCCGCCGCTGCAAAGGCTGCCGCACCTGCCGCAAAAAAATAAAGCATATTCTTATAATAGGCCCCCACATTTTGTGGGGGCTTTTTTTGTGGTATAGCCATAGTAACTCTAAACAGTTAACGCCTAACTTTCCCTACCTTTGCGCTCTTAAATTATTTTACCATGGGTATGGACAGGAACACGGTTATTGGTTTTGTATTAATCGGTGCATTACTTATCGGCATGTTTTACATTAATACTAAAAGCAGTAATGCATTACAGGCTCAACGGCAACACGAAGCAGATTCTGCAATGGCAGTAAAAAGGGTTAAGGATTCTCTTGACAAAATTGCTAATAAACCAGATATTAAATTAGCAGACTCTCTTCATAAAGTTGAAAATCAATTACCACAAATTTTTGAAGGAGATACTGCGGAAACACTTTCTATTATAGAAAACGATGTATTGAAAGTTACTTTTACTAACAAAGGGGCGCAACCTAAAACTGTTGAATTAAAAAAATTTAAAACCTTTGAGGGTAAGCCACTCATTTTACAAGCCGGTAATTTTAATAAGATTTCTTATGCGGTGGATTTGGGGAAGGTTAGGCAAACCTCAGATATTTTTTTTGTTAAAGACTCCATTAAGGAAAATGCGGATAAATCCCAAAGCATAAAATATAGCATCAGGGATTCTTCAGGAAAAGATGTGCTGTCTCATACCTTTACTTTGCCTGCACCGGCAACAAATGGCTACATGCTTGATTTCAATATCACCCTGAAGGGAGCTGATAAATTGGTTGCCCAAAATACCCTTAATCTTTTATGGCAAACTGAAATTCCCAAGATGGAAAAAACGATTAGCTATGAAAAAACACAAACGCATATTGCTTACCTGGAGAACGGTAAATACGATTTTAAGCAATTGGGCAGTGGGGGAAATGAAAAATTTGATAAACCTGTAAATTGGTTAGCAATAAACCCGCAGTTCTTTGTTGCCAGCTTACTGGCAAAAAATAAATTTCAAAGTGCCGAATTAAACTGGGTAGCCCCGGCGGATTCTTTAAAAATTATAACCCAGGCCACGGCGAATTGCCGGCTGAATGTACCTTCCAACGGTATTATACCCATGCAATTATATTATGGGCCTAATGATTATAATATCCTGGATACCTATGATAACGATATGCACCAGATCACTACTTATGGTAGCGGCCCTTTTGCATTTGTAAAATATATTAACCGCCATTTTTTATTACCCGTATGGGATTTTATCAGGAGCCATGTTGCAAGTTATGGTATCGTCATCCTGCTCTTGACTTTGTTGATCCGGCTGATTACTTCACCGATATTATATAAGAGTTATCTCAGTGGTGCGAAAATGAAATTATTAAAACCTGAGGTAGATGCATTAAAATTAAAATTTACAGACAAGAGCGGCTCATTGGACCAGCAGGCGTTTAGTGTAGAGCAAATGAAGCTATGGAAATCAGCAGGCGTAAGCCCCCTGGGAGGATGTTTGCCTGCATTATTACAGATACCGATATTTATGTCGTTGTATTATTTCTTCCAGAGTAATATAGCGCTGCGGGGGCAAAGTTTTTTATGGGCAAAAGATCTTGCAGCCTATGATTCTATTTATCAATTACCATTTTCTATTCCTTTTTATGGCGATCATGTAAGCTTGTTTACTATTACAGCAACATTAACCAGTTTATTGATCTCTATCTACAGCATGAGTAATATGCAGGATAATACCAATCCTGTTATGAAATATATGCCTTATATATTCCCTGTTCTGCTGTTAGGTGTATTTAATAATTTACCTTCTGCTTTAACCTGGTATTATACGATATCTAATACTATTACGCTTATCCTGCAGATTGTTATCCAGAAATATATTATCGACCATGAAAAGATACTGGCCCAGATATCCGAGAATCGAAAGAAACCTATAAAACAAAATAAGCTCCAGGAAAGGATTGCAGCAATGCAGGAAAGCCAGAAAAAATTACAGGATAGTAAAAATAAGAACAGTAAAAGATAAAAACTTAAGTTAAAAGATCAGGGCCTGCAAGCTATTTTAAGCCTGCAGGCTTTTTTATTGAACGTAGCAATTTCTTTGGCACGGGATTTTATTATCTTTAGTAAAACTTTGAAAATGCAAAAGATTAAAAGGATCGGGACACTTATAGTATTGGTACTGGTAGCTGCTTTTTCGTTTGCACAAAAAACCATTTCTGAAGGTACATTAGTGTACGATATCATAATTCAATCGGGGAATAAAGAAACAGATGCGCTTGATGGAGGAACAGTAACGGTATACCTCAAAGGCGGCCAAAGCCGTTCTGAAATGAGCAGTGCATTAGGTAAAGAAATTACTATTCATGAAACTAAAACAGGATCAGCCATTATTTTAAAAGAGTATAGCGGGCAGAAATTAATGATTACTTTGACCAAAGATAATTGGGCAGCTAAGAATAAAACATCAAACGATATAAAGTTTGACCTGGGTACCGAAACAAAAAATATTGCGGGATACACTTGTAATAAAGCTGTTGCTAAAATGCCTGATGGCAGTTCATTTATTGTTTATTATGCGCCTGACCTGGTAGTGACCAATAAAGAATATAATGCCACTTTCAAAAATCTGCCTGGCCTTGCAATGCAATATGAACGTGAGTCGGGTACAATGAAATATAAGTATACACTCTCTAAAATTAATTTTGAACCGGTACCGGCATCAAAATTTGATTTTCCTAAATCCGGTTATAGAGTAATGACCTATGATGAGAACCAACAGATGAGAAAAGGTGTACAGTAAAACGTAGGCAGAAAAAAACGGCTCGCCGGAGAGGTGGCTATTTTAATGGGTCCTTATAATTATTTTCATCCCCGTATATCCCTGTCTTATTTCAGGCATTACTACTTTTTGTTTATATGGAATGATATAGACAGTATTCCCTTTTTGATAAGTTACAAGCGTATTACTTATCATTGTGGTGCCCATTGTTTGTTGATTCACTAAAAGGCTACCCGTATATTTCAAACCTGATTTAAGATTAAGAGAAACAGAATTTCTTAAAAGTGTGGGGGTACTGATATTTAAAGTAACCTTTGATTTACTTTTTTTCCCAATGCCTCTATCAGCCAAAGCAGTCAGCGCACTGCCAAACAGCACAATCACTACAAACAGCATTTTTGATAATTTTATCATTGGCATTAATTTATGTTACAAATATATTAAAAAATATTCGGTATTTGTGTACCGCTCATATATTCTTTTTGCAATTCTTTAACGTTTAATTCAAAAAAAAGTTACAAAAACTTGTGTAGTTATTTAAAAGGGGGTAATTTACAATAACTTATACCGTATGAGTAAATATCCTTACCGTCAGGACAGAGAGGAATTAAGAGAATTATTGCAGCAATACGATAATCTCAAACTGGGCAAGCCCAACTCCTTTTTAGAAGAAGACTCCTTTGAGCGACTAATCGATCATTTTGACGAAAAGGAACAATTATCCCTTGCAGTGGAAGTTGCAGAATATGCTATCCGGCAATATCCCTATTCCTCCTCTTTACTTTTAAGAAAAGCAGACTTATTGATTGCGTTGAGGCATTACAACGAAGCACTGGCAATATTGGAACAGGCCGAATTGCTGGATGGAAAAGATACTGACCTTTATATTTTAAAAACGGACGTTTACCTGGCTTTAGACCAGCAGGAAAAAGCAGCGGCAGTTTTGGAAGCGGCTATAGATCATTTTGACGGGGAAGAAAAAATTGACCTGTTATTTGAATTAGCTGATGTTTACGATGACTATGAAAACTTTGAAAAGGTTTTCGACTGCCTTAAAATGATTTTGGAGCAGGAGCCCAATAACGAAGAAGCCTTATATAAAATTTGTTTCTGGACAGATTTTACAGGAAGAAATGAAGAAAGCATCAGGTTGCATCAAAAAATAATTGACGAGTTTCCCTTTAATGAATTGGCATGGTTTAACCTGGCTGCGTCGTATCAGGGTTTGAAATTGTATGAGAAAGCAATCGATGCCTATCATTATGCTGTAGCCATTGACGACAAATTTGATTATGCGTGGCGTAATATGGGAGATGCTTTTTTACGCTTAAGAAAATACCGTGAAGCTATTGAAGTGTTGGAAAAAGTATTGGAGCTGGCGCGGCCTGAGGATGTGATATATGAAGCGATTGGGCATTGTTACGACAAAATGGGGAACTTCCCTCAAGCCAGGTTTAATTATAAAAAAGCAGCACATTTAAATCATAATGATAGCCAGTTGCATTACAAGATTGCCTGTACTTATATGAATGAAGGCAATTGGGCGAGCGCTGTAAAAAACCTGGAAATTGCATTGCGAATGCATCGCCTTCAACCCGAATACAACCTTGCTTTAGGCCAATGTTTTATGGAAATGGGTAAACTGGAAGACGCCATTACCTATTTTGGAAATGTGGTAAGAGTAAGGCCTAAAAATTTAAACGGCTGGATGGAATTGCTTAAATGCCTTTACAAGGCAGCGTTGTTTGAAGAGGCTTTAGAGTACGCAGGGTTTGCCTATGAACAAACTGACGGCAAGACGGTTTTTCTTTTCTATAAGGCCGCGATATTGTTTGCAATGGGTAAATCAAAGGAGGCACTGTTACAACTGGAACATGGCATGCAGGAGAATCCCAGGCTCATTAAAAAGCTGATTGAACTCAACCCCGCGATTTTGCAAAAACCGCAGGTGGTAGATGTGATCGCAAGATTTAAAAAAAGAAAGACCCTTTAATGAATTGCAGCGTATTTAGCCCGGCCATCTTTTATATTCAATAAATCACCAACTTTTTTTTGCTTCGCAGTGGTTATCTTTGCACCACTTAAAAAAAGTAAGCATGAATTTTAATCTTTCTCAAATTCCGGATAGAAATAAGAAGCCACGTGATCATGGTATTACTATGGTAATGGATAAGGGACTGAGCATTGAAGAAGCAAAGAATTTTATGAGTGTTTCTCACC
This sequence comes from Chitinophagales bacterium, assembly GCA_038205215.1. Taxonomy (GTDB): domain Bacteria; phylum Bacteroidota; class Bacteroidia; order Chitinophagales; family Chitinophagaceae; genus Ferruginibacter. The sequence goes on from JBBRCB010000002.1 coordinate 55,176, forward strand.
CCCATGTTGATATTGTGAAATTGGGTTTTGGTACTTCTTATGTTACGCCTAACTTAAAAGAAAAGCTCGAAGTATATAGGGCTTACGATATCCCAGTTTACTTTGGTGGAACTCTTTTTGAAGCTTTTTTAATTAGAGACCAGTTCGAAGATTATATCAACGTGTGCAAAGAATTTGGCGTGAGTTATATGGAAGTAAGCGATGGCTCCATTACGATACCCCATGCTGAAAAATGCGGTTATATTGAAAAACTCACCAAGTACGGTACGGTATTAAGCGAAGTGGGAAGCAAAGATGCTGCACATATTATTCCTCCTTACAAATGGATTGAGCTGATGAGAGCTGAACTGGAAGCCGGTTCAACCTACGTGATCGCAGAAGCAAGGGAAGCGGGTAATGTTGGTATTTATCGAGGCACTGGCGAAGTAAGAGAAGGGTTGGTGCAGGAGATCCTTACACAAATACCCGAAGGGAAAATTCTTTGGGAAGCCCCGCAAAAAGCGCAGCAATTGTACTTCCTGGAACTGATCGGGTGTAATGTAAACCTTGGTAATATTGCTCCTACTGAGGTAATTCCACTGGAAACTATGCGTATCGGTTTACGCGGCGATACTTTTCACCTGTACCTGGATAAAAAAGAATCCTGATGAAGTTGTATGGCGTAATAGGATACCCGCTCGGACATTCTTTTTCAAAAAAATACTTTACTGAAAAATTCGCAAGGGAGGGTATAAGGGATTGCAGGTATGAACTATTCCCTATAGCATCACCTGATGAATTAAAGGATATCTTAAAACAACATCCGGGTATTGAAGGATTAAATGTTACTATACCTTACAAACAGGTTATACTTCGCCAACTCTATTCTGCCGAGCATATTCCATTGGGCTTAAGAGCCTGCAACTGCATTAAGATCATTAACGGTAACCTTTTTGGATATAATACGGACGTGATCGGTTTTGAACAGTCACTGTTGCCACAATTGAAAAATTATCATACCAATGCTTTGATACTCGGTAATGGGGGTGCCGCGGAAGCTGTAAAATTTGTGCTGGCCAAATTAAATATTGCATTTAAAGTGGTGAGCAGAAAATTACATGACGGTTCGGAATTAACTTATGCCGACCTCGATGAAAGGATAATTAAAGAAAACCTGCTCATTATCAATACAACTCCATTGGGTACGTTTCCCACACTGGATGAATGTGCGGCTATTCCTTATGAATACCTGACTGCACAACATTTTTTATTTGACCTGGTGTACAATCCTGCTAAAAGTCTATTCCTCCAAAAGGGGGAAGAGCGTGGTGCTGCCATTAGGAACGGTTACGAAATGCTGGTGATACAGGCTGAAGAGAGCTGGAACATCTGGAGCGCAAACGGCTAATTATTTTTTTGTAAGATATCTTTTATCCTTGCTGTTATTGCTGTTATTTTTTTAACCTTATAATCATAGCACACCATTCCTGTTTTTGCCAATGCCAGCAGTACCGCTTTATCATTTCTTTTTGCTTCAAGCTGGTAAAATAATTCAAAACTTACCCTGGATATTTCTCCCACGGCTATAGAAATCTCAATGATGTCACCATAATAAGATTCATTCTTAAATTCTACTGCCAGGTCAGCGAGTATCAAGCCTGTTCCCTCAATATTTAATTCGGTATAGCCGTATTGATGTAACCATTGCATCCTTGCTTCATGAATTATTGAAACGAAAGCGTCATTCCCTAAATGGTTACCATAATTAATATCGGTTATCCTTACCGGTACGGCAGCTATAAAAATTTTATTTTCCGGGACCAGTAATTTAACCCTGTTCATTTTTAGCTAAAGATAATATTTGGTTTTAAAAAAGCTTCACTTTTTTAGAGAAGCTTTTTTTTGAAGTATTGTATTTTAAAACGGGGTTTGCCGGCAGTTTTTCTTATAGAACTTTATTTAGTGCAGTCCTGCTTATTCTGCAAACAAATAGTATTATAGGGGAATAAAATGAGTGGTTGTTTTAATTAAATCGCGCCGGGTTTCTTTTCAATTTGCGGTTCGCTATTTTTTTTGAGTATCCCTTTGGCTCTTGCCAGTTGCGATTTACTGGTTCCTTCGCTAATTCCTAAAATACCCCCGATATCCTTATGCGAATATCCTTCAATCACGTACATATTAAATACCTGCCTGTATCCCGGGCTCAATTCCTGCACCTGCTTAATAATATCTTTCGCCTCAAGATTGTCCAGTGCATTCCATGAAGCATCTTCGATCAAAATTTCTTCAGGTTCTGCCACACAGGAATTCTTAAGTGATTTTCTGAAATGTTCGATAGAAGTGTTTACGAATATTCTGCGGATCCATCCTTCAAATGAACCTTCACGACGAAATTTTTTCAGGTTTTTAAAGATCTTTACAAATCCATCCTGTAAAAGATCGCGGGCTTCTTCAGCATCTTTACAATACTTTAAGCAAACGGCATACATCTTGGGTGAAAAACGGCGGTAGAGCATTTCCTGCATCTTCCTGTCTTTGTTTATACATCCATTGATAAGCTCGTCTTCGGGTACAATCAGGTTGCTATCCGTGTTCAAGTTTAAATAGGGGTTGGTTAATTGATCTGGTATCTACAAGGCCACAGATCCAAATTAATGATAACCTAAAAAGTCCACGAGTTTTTCCATTGCTTTTTTCCTGTGGCTGAATGTTGTTTTTCCCTCCATGGTCATTTCGGCAAAGCTATTACTGCTGCCATCGGGGATAAATACCGGATCGTAACCAAAACCGTTGTGTCCGGTTTTTTTTGCTGCTATGGTACCGGGGCAAATTCCTTCAAAAAAATATTGTTTGCCATCCAGTAACAGGGAGATAACAGTTTTAAAATGGGCCCTGCGATTTGGCTGGCCTTTTAATTTGTATAAAAGTTTTTCAATATTATCTTCGAATGATCTTGATTCGCCGGCATACCGTGCACTTTTTACACCCGGTTCCCCGTTCAAGGCTTCTACTTCAAGGCCGGTATCTTCGCTAAAACAATCCTGGCCGGTGAGTTTATAGATCACCCCGGATTTTTCAGCTGCATTGGCTTCTAAAGTATCATGTGGTTCAGGGATGTCAATATCTATTCCCGCCTCTTTTAATGTCAGCAGTTTAAACCTGTTCCCCAATACTAATTTTATTTCATCCACTTTATGCTGGTTATTGGTAGCAAATATGAGCGTCTTCATTGTGATAATCTTTTAGATCAGGTAATCGAAAAAATTTCCCTGAGGCAGTTCCATAATTTGGCCTTTTCCGCTTTATCTGCTGCAATGGTATTTAGTGAAGGTGCAGCAAGATAAACAAGGCCATTAAATTTTTGGACCTGGTAGTGCGGGAATTCTAAGGGAAGTTGTAATTGCAATGGAGTTACTCCAAACAGCAGGATCGTTTCCGCATACAGTTGATGCTCAATATCGCTATAGGCAAAGGCACCGTTTTTTGCAAGGTTCACTAAAGCTATATCAGCCATAGATAATTTGCAGGCCGCTAAAATTCCCATCAGGAAATTTAAATCTTCATCAGGCAGGTAAACGCTGCTATCGTCGGTTGCAATAATAGTAACCTGCTTTTGATTGTTGCCTAAAAAGGTAATACCGGCGGTTTTTTTGGAGGCTTTCATAACAGCGCCCGGGGCAAGGTCAACCAATGAATTTTTGTAGAGGTCCTGCAATACAATTGCAGGCAGTTGAATATTATCTAAACTCATAAAAGCACTCTTTATACACTGTTTTTTTGTTTCTTTGCTGTAAAATTAATGAATATGACAGCAGCCGCAGAGATAAATATTGTAAAGGCAGGACAAAGCAAATTAAAAGACATTAACCTGGAGAATATTCCGTTTGGCAAATATTTTACTGATCACATGCTGGAAGTGGATTATGAAGATGGCGAATGGAAGAATGCTGAAATTAAGCCTTACCAACCATTATTACTGGCCCCATCATTAGCGGCGCTGCATTATGGCCAGGCAATTTTTGAAGGTATTAAAGCCTATAAAAATGCCGCAGGAGAAGCTTTTATCTTCAGGCCGTATGATAATTTCAGGCGTTTTAATATTTCCGCAGAAAGGATGGCCATGCCACAGGTGCCCGAAGAGCTATTTATGGAGGGCATGCGTATGTTGATCGATATTGATAAGAACTGGATACCCAACCAAAAGGACCACTCTTTATACATTCGCCCCTTTATGTTCAGCAGCGACGAAATGATCGGCGTAAGGCCAAGCGAAAAATATAAGTTCCTGATCATTTTAAGCCCAACGGGGCCTTATTATGCAGCGCCGATGCGCATTAATGTAGAAGAGAAATATGTACGTGCTGTGCCCGGTGGTGTGGGTTTTGCAAAAGCTGCCGGTAATTATGGAGGCGCTATGTATGCCACTGCGCAGGCCCGGTTAAAAGGCTTCGACCAGGTGTTATGGACCGATGCGCTTGAACATAAGTACGTACAGGAATGCGGCGTAATGAATGTGTTTTTCCTGATAGGGAATACTATAATAACACCCGATCTTAAAGAAGGCACGATACTGGCGGGTGTAACAAGGGACAGTGCCATTGTTCTTTTAAAAGAAATGGGCTACAGTGTGGAAGAAAGGGCGGTCAGCATCGATGAGATCATAGCGGCTTACAAGAAAGGGGAGCTTAAGGAAGTGTTCGGTACAGGCACTGCTGCCACTATTTCCATGATAAAGACGCTGAATTATAAAGATTTTGAAATGAATTTTGAGGTGGAGTTATGGAAGGCCGCCCCGGGCATAAAAAAGAAAATGGATGCCATTAAATCGGGAATTGACGGGGATACCCATGGCTGGATGTACAAAATATAAAGGAATGGACAGGGGCAAACCCCTAAAAGCAAGGGTTTATAGTCGCGATTTTTATAAATGTTGATAAAAAACGATTTTTTTCTTTATTAATTTTCCATTTTACAAAGAGAATTCCTACCTTTGCCGTCCGAAAAATAAAAGCATTATAATGCCTACAATTCAACAGTTAGTAAGAAAAGGAAGACAAATTATCAAAGCTAAAAGCAAATCAAGAGCTTTGGATAGTTGTCCGCAACGCCGCGGTGTATGTACCAGGGTATATACCACCACGCCCAAAAAACCAAACTCTGCTTTGCGTAAAGTAGCCAAGGTTCGTTTAACCAATAAAATTGAGGTCATTGCCTATATTCCGGGTGAAGGACACAATTTACAGGAGCATAGTATTGTATTGATCCGTGGTGGAAGGGTTAAGGATTTACCAGGTGTACGTTATCATATCGTGCGGGGCAGCCTTGACACTGCCGGCGTAAAAGACCGCAAACAAAGCCGCAGCAAATACGGTACTAAAAAAGAAAAAGCTAAGAAATAATCAGTATAAATATTAAAAAAACGGTTGAGTAAAGTTTTAATACTTGAAGAAAATCAGCCTAAAATAAAAATTAAACAATGCGTAAATCACAACCGAAAAAGATACCATTAGCGCCAGATCCAAAGTTTAACGACAAACTGGTAACACGTTTTGTAAACAACTTGATGTGGGAAGGCAAAAAAAGTGGTGCCTATATTATTTTTTATGATGCTTTGGATAAAGTAGCTAAACAAACTGGTGAAAACGGTTATGAAGTTTGGAAGAAAGCTTTATCTAATATCACGCCGGGCGTGGAAGTTAGAAGCCGCCGTATTGGTGGTGCTACTTTCCAGATCCCCGCGGAGGTTCGTGCTGACAGGAAAGTATCTTTAAGCATTAAATGGATGGTGAAATATAGCCGGGACAGAAACGGCCGTAGCATGGCAGATAAATTAGCTAACGAGATTGTAGCTGCAAGCAAGGGCGAAGGTGCTGCTTTTAAAAAGAAAGAAGACACACACCGCATGGCAGAAGCTAATAAAGCATTTGCTCACTTCAGGATCTAACATTAAATATAAAATATTGATAAAGCCGTCTTTTTTAAGGGCGGCTTTTTTATTTTCAGTAACTTTAGTTTTTAAGCATATCACATTATTCCTGTATGAACACAAGAAGAACTTTTATTAAAAATTCCGGCTTACTAACGGCAGGCTTAATGATCAACCCTGCAGACCTGTTGAAGAAACAAAAAACTGTAGGTATACAATTGTACTCAGTAAGAGAAGTGATCGTTAAAGATCCTAAGGGAGTGCTGCAGAAAGTTGCAGAAGCCGGGTATAAGGAAGTAGAAATGTATGGACTGTCTGCTGATAATAAATTTTATGGCCTCACTGTAAGAGAACTGGCCCAGGTTTTAAAGGATAATAATTTAAAAAGCCCCAGCGGACATTATGCTCCTGAAAAATTTCTTTATGAAAATGGTAATGGCGATGATGTAAAGAATTTTTGCGAAGTGGGCCATAAGCTCGGAAATAAATTTCTTATTATTCCCTGGTTAAAAGAAGAGAGCAGGAAAACGATCGATCAATATAAATTATTAGCTGAAAAAATAAATAAAGCCGGCGAGATATGTAAATCTGCCGGAATGCAATTAGCTTATCACAACCATGATTTTGAGTTTATTGATTTAAATGGACAGCATGGATATGATATTTTGCTCAATAGTACTGATAGTAACCTGGTGAAAATGGAAATGGATATTTATTGGGTGGTTAGAGCGGGGTATGATCCTGTTGCGTTATTTAAAAAACATCCCGGGCGTTTTTCTTTCTGGCATGTAAAAGATATGGATAAAACAGACAGGACTAAAAATACGGAGGTGGGCAATGGTACAGTTGACTTTAAAACCATATTTGCCAGCGCAAAATTAGCTGGTGTAAAACATTATATCGTAGAACAGGAAAATAATTATACGCCGGATATTTTTACCAGCATCAAAGCCAGTTGTAATTATACCAGGACATCGTTGATGAAATAGGCCTTAAAGTATTGAAATAAAAATCCCGTTGAAAAACGGGATTTTTTATGGATTCATTTTTTCGGTTCGATCAGGTCCCATAAATTACCATAGAGGTCTTCAAATACTGCAACAGTTCCGTAAGGCTCTTCTACCGGTTGCCGCACAAAGTTTATTTTCTTTTCAAGCATGGCTTTGTGGTCTCTCCAAAAATCATCTGTGTATAAAAATAAAAATACTCTTCCGCCGGTTTGATTGCCCACGTGGCTTTTTTGTTCTTCCGTAGCCGCCTGCGCTAAAAATAAACAGCATTGCCCATTACCCGGCGGCGCTACCATCACCCGGCGTTTTATTTCGCTAAGCCTCGTATCTTCCAGTAATTTGAAATTTAATTTTTCGGTATAAAATTTTATGGCTTCATCGTAGTTGTTTACAACTAAGGCTATGTGTGCTATGTGTTGGTTCATGAAATAAATATTTTTTGCAGGCTGTAAAGGTTATTTGTATACGTAAAACCAGACAACAGCGAAGATAGGGGCGAAGGCCAAGGAACGATAAATAAATATTCCTTTATAGTGGCGGATAGTTCCTTAGCACGAATCAGGGTGTAGTGGCAAATGCAAAACCACACACCGTAGCGATGAGAAAAGGCCAGAAATTTTCGGCGTTGGCGCAGGTTTATTTTCGGGGAATGTATTCCTTTCCCATTACTTTGTTCATTCACCCCCGTTTTGGTAACGTTTACCGAAAAAAATTGTACATCTTACAGGGGGTATATAGTTTTGAGGAATTAAATAATACGACATGAAGAAATTATTTTTTACAACCTGCATGCTATTGGTAACTTTTATTTTTAGTGGATGCCTTACTACGCTTTACCCCATTTTTACCGAAAATGATATTGTTTTTAAACCCGCCCTTTTAGGCAAATGGAAGACAAAAACAAAAGATAGTACAGATAACTACATAGCGATTACTGCCCTGGGTATTGAAAATAATACTTCACTGCCAGGTAATATTTCATCTATTAAAAACAAAGGGTATTTAATAACAGCGCTTAATAAAGATGGAAGTGCCAAAACAAAATTCATTGCTTTTTTAGCTACAATTGGCGATAGACTTTATTTCGATTACTATCCTGTGGAAACTGATGATGGGAAAAAAATAGATGCCTTTTACAGGCAAAATACTGTAAAGATGCACACTCCTTACAAAGTAGACCTATTCGCAAATGGAGGGTTTCAGTTAAGCCAGCTAAAAGCTGACTACCTCACCAATCTAATAAAAGAAAAGAAAATTCGCATAAAGCATGAAACAGATGTAGACAATGGCGAGGTATCCACCATTACCGCCTCTACAGCCGAACTGCAACAATATATTATCAAATACGGCAATGACCCTGCGGCATATGAAAGCGATAAAATTATTTATTCAAAATAAAAAACTCATTATTATGAAACCACTTTTAATAAAATTAACGGCCCCGTTTTGTATTGCAATTTGCCTGATATTTTCATCCTGTATTTCAAGTATGTATTCGTTAGTAGATAAAGAAAAAATAGTGGCCGATAAGCGAATTGTAGGCACCTGGGCGTACCAGGGACAGGCCTATACTGTTAAGCCGTTTTTTCAAAGCTATTTTTTTAGTAGAAATAGAAAGGAATTAGCAGACTCTAAAACGTACAGCGAGGATGTAAAGTTTTATGATAAAGGATATGTAGTTGAATACACTAAAGAAGGAATTATATATGAAATTTTTGGCTGCTTAATACAGCTCAATGGCAATACATTTATCAGTTTTGCAAATGCTGATATCAGGCAGGCAGATCCAAAAAAAGGAACCATTAATTTTGATAATACAAGCCTTAATGGCAGCCTGGATACCTACACTTTTGCAAAAATTACATTTCAACCCACAGGGGCAATGATAGTTGATTTTGTTAACGGTGATTATGTATACCAGCAAATAAAAAATAATAAGCTAAAGATAAAGTACGAAAAGGACGACCTTTACGACACATTTGTTATTACTGCTTCCACAAAAGAATTACAATTGTTTTTTGAAAAATATGGGAATGATAAACGCTTATACAGCAAAGAAAATACCGTGGTATTGACAAAGAAAATATAATGGTGGTGCTAAAAAAATATTGGAATCTTAATAGTACATTTTTCAGAATAATACTGCATCTCGCTTTCTGGGCGCTGTCTTTTTTTGTGTTCCTTTATTTTTTTAAAACAGCAAACAAAGCAGCAACAATTGATTATGTGTATACCGCTATTTTTCAACTTACCTTATTACCGGCAGTGTACATCAATTTAAAAATTTTGATGCGATGGCTTGCCAGGCCTCCTGTTTGGGGCGCGTATATTTTAGCGGTGTTAATTTTAATTATTTTGTTTGCATGGGTTAATTTTAGTTTTTTTAATTCGTGGTCAATCAAAATGCTGCCTGATTATTATTTCATTTCTTATTTTAGTATTTGGGAGATTGTACTGTTTTTCGTTTTTTATCTGGCCATCACTACCTTATTAAAATTTTCTAAATCATGGTTCTTAGTAACCGAATTACAAAAAAAATTGCTTGAAAAGGAAAAACAAAAATCACAGGCAGAACTTAAAGCATTAAAAGCGCAAATAAACCCTCATTTCTTTTTTAATACCTTAAATAATGTGTATGCCATGTCGCTTGACAAAGATGAGCGGCTTCCATCAACCATTCTTCAGCTTTCGGGTTTGATGAGATATTTTTTGTATGAAACAACTGATGATTTTATTTTATTGCAAAAAGAACTGCTGGCAGTTAATGATTATATTGCTTTACAAAAAATAAGATCGCCCCGTAATTTAAATATATTCATAGAAATAACGGGGGTGATAGCCACCCAAAAAATTGCTCCAATGTTGCTCATTATTTTTTTGGAAAATGCATTTAAGCATAGTGCCAAAGGGTTTTCCGAAAACGCTTTGATAAAAATGCAATTAAATATTGCAGGGCAAAAATTAGTTTTTGATTTAGAGAATAATATAGGGCAGGTAGATGAAACTGTCGATAGCCGCTACAATGGCCTGGGGCTTGAAAATGTTAAAACCCAGCTTGATATTTTATATAAACAAAAGCACTTGCTGAATATTACAACAAAAAACAATGTTTTTTTTGTGCACCTTGAGTTGGATATTTAAAACAAAACCGGGAAATACTTCGTATGAATATGTATAAATGCATTATAGTGGAAGATGAACCGTTGGCACAAATTGTGCTCAAAAAATATATTGAAGACACACCCACTTTAAAATTGGTGGCTGTTTGCAATGATGCCATAGAAGCACAGTCTGCCCTGGAAGTTGAGGCAGTGCAAATTATTTTCTTAGACATAAATCTTCCAAAACTGTCCGGTATTAATTTTATTAAAACACTGGTACAACCCCCGCTTATTATTTTTACAACTGCCTACCCACAATATGCCATTGAGGGCTTTGAAGTAAACGCCGCCGACTATTTGCTAAAACCCATATCGTTCGAACGGTTTTTGAAAGCTGTAAATAAGGCATTGGCTATTGTTTCGGCAGAGCGTTTGGCGCCAAATAATTTATTAGTTTCGGAGCCAGTTTTTTTAAAGGCAGATAAGAAAAATTATAAAGTAAACAGTACCGATATTTTATACATAGAGGCTGTTGACGATTATATAAAAGTGTTTACCACACAAGGCCCGTTACTTATAAAAGAGACGATGAAAAACATGATGGAAGTGTTACCTGTTGGGCAATTTATAAGGGTGCATAAAAGTTATATTATTGGTGTAAACCAGATAAATTATTTTGAAGGAAACTATGTACAGGTTGCTGATAGAAACATTCCAATTGGAGCTACATACCGGGATGAAGTTTCTGCAAGATTTAATTTTTATAAATACTAAGTGTAGTTATTGCCTGTTATATCTTTAATGCATTTATTTTTAAAAAGCAAAAAGGCTTATTTATCGGCAAAACAATAGGCGACGGTGAAAAATTTAGTCTGCCGGTATAAATGCGGGCTTCAGCATTGCCGCCTACAACCGGCGCAATTGGTGTGATTCATTGGTTCATAGCGTACCTTATCACCAATAGGTGTGATAGTTAAAGATAAACGAATGTTGTCCCGGGTTTGGTGATAGGTTGTAATGAAATATGTTTTAAAGCATAGCAACCCCGGATTCTTTTGTTACGTTTCAATTCCTGATCATTTGTATACAGGACTGTACAACGGGTTTTCTCCTGCTGCAATGTATATCATCCGCAGAACTGGTATAACTACTATAGATAGACCTAGAAAATAATCAGTACCAATGTTATTGAAAACAGTTGGCATATAATTGGCTACGTGGCAACTAAAATATTCATATCATTGTTTGCCTGTTTTTCTATTGGTATTTATAGCAGAAAGAACTGCTCAATCTGGATTGCAGTCCCCCCTCGAACATGTAGTAATATAAAGCCGGCTTTGGTCAGGGTGTGGATGACATCGAAAATGTACGACTATACGGTTCAACAACAGCTTTCACGAAAATAGGTTTGCGATCAATGCAGGGGTAATAGGAAAGAAGGAACCCACCCTGGCATTTGGCAACGCAGGGATAGTATTAATGGTAAACCTGCCATTTAAGCTGCAGTTTTTACTTTCTTTATTTATTTACAGAAATTAACCCTGTTTTAATGGTTACATTTTCTTTTATAACATTTACCAATGCTGGTATAGTTACAAAATTTTTTCTTGACGTTTATCTGTCCGGCAATAATATACCACTTACTAACAGTCAATTTTAGAATGGACATTTTTTATAAAAATATATTGCGGACTTTTTTATCTCTTCCTGCCTGTATTTTTATTTTTATATTCCTGGTAAATGCTCAAATTACCCTAGCGCAGTTAAAACCTGTTGAGAAAATTAATGCTGCCGCTGCACATCCGGCTTTAAAATTTTCATCAAATAAAGTGGATGACCTTTTTGGTTCCCGGGCAAACTTCATAGAAAACGTAGGCCAGTACGGCCAAACCATCACTGGCTACAACCAAATGGGTAAAATAAAATTTGGTTACGAAGGATTGGGGATGCCGGTTTTATTTACAGTGAAAGGGTTGATACACCTGCAAAGAAAAATAGAAATGCTTTCGCATGAAGAAGAAGAAAGAATGGAAAGAAAAGGTATTCCTGAATCTGAAATTGAAAAAGAAAAAAGGATTACTGACAGAACAATATCGATGGAATGGCTTGGTGCCAATAGTGCAGTTGAAATAGTTGCAGAAGGAAGAACCAGTTCGTATTATACTTATGGCTCTTTAAAAGCGAAAGCATACGGGTATAAAAAGATCACCTATAAAAATTTATATCCCGGTATTGACCTGGTGTATAATTTTAACGACCATGATAAACCTGGTTTTGAGTACAGCCTGTTGGTAAGAGCCGGAGCAGACATCAATGCAGTTCAACTGAAATATGGCGGTGATGTAAAAAAAATAAAGACGGATTCAAAAGGTAATCTCATAATCAGTTCTGATATTGATGGCATTTCAACAACTGTTCCTGTAAGTTATTATGGTGCAACATTGCAAAAACACAATTTCAACAATATCATTACTACATTTAAAACAGCAGGTGATACGGTAAAATTTGTATTGCCCCAGGGCTTTGATAACAGCAAAGCATTTTGTATAGATCCATTTGTAACTGCTACTGGAAATTTAACCGGGTTAAATGCAGGCAAAGCAAAAGATGTGGATTTTGATTATGCCGGAAATATTTATGTAACAGGTGGAGGAGATGGCAATATTCATAAATTATCAAAGTTTGACGCAGCAGGAAATTTGATATGGACCTTTACCGGCACTACTGTAATTCCTGCATGGTCGTTTGGGCCATACTATGGTGGTAGTGTGGTGGAAAAAAGTACCGGTAATGTTTACCTTGGGCAAGGCTTCAGTCCGGCTACCGGTTACCGTATTGTAAGAATAAGCACAACCGGCTTGTATGATAATTATATTTCGGATGGCAATCCCGGTTTTAATGAAGCCTGGAAATTATACTGGAGCTGCAATAATGGTTCGCCCCGGATTTTAGTAGTGGGTGGTGGCACCAGTTCTACATTAAACCTGGGCATATTAGTACCACCGGCCACTGCAGTAGCTCCATTAAATATCACTGGCGCATCAGGTATCTGTTGCCAGGATATGGTGGACATGGTATTTGATCAAAACAATCTGGATATTTATTCTGTATTTGCATCTTTGGGCGGTACTCCATTTGTAAATAACCGGATGTATAAAAATAATGCGCCCTATAGTGCTGCAACTATTGCATGGAACAGGCTTTCGGGTTTTACCAGTTTATCTGAAGCATTTAACCGGCCATATTTAGTTGCTCCTGGTGGCGGTGGTGGCTTAATGGATAATTCGGCCAATGTACTTTCATTGAATGGATCTTATCTATATTACTGGGATGGCAAAAATTTAAAAGCCTTTGATAAAACTACAGGTGCAGATGTAGGAACGTCGCTAATCACCGCAAATACTGCATTGGCACAAGGTGGTATTATTGCTGATGCCTGTAACAATATTTTTGTAGGAGAAGGCAACGGTTTTATAAAAGTATACAAGTTTACCGGAACTGTATTTGATGATGCTGCGGCTCCAGATATTGCTATTCCCGGCTTTGCCGGAAAAGCAGTGTATGACCTGGCCTATGATGAATCTAAAAAATTATTGTACGCCTGTGGAAATGGATTTGTCGGGTCATTTGATGTATCATCTTATAATTGCCTTAATACACAATACAACCTGAATGTTGTACCGGATTGTTTAACATCAAGCGCCACAGTAACTATCACTCCTGCTCCTCCCGCAGGATCAACAGTTACGTATACTCTGTTTAACGGCAACATACAAGTTGCAACAAACAATACTGGCATATTTACTGGTTTAAGTCCTAACATTACTTATACTGTTACTGCAACCATCAACCAGGCATGTAGCGGCATACAGGTAAGTACCAGCTTTGTTTTACCAGGTGCAGCTATTATTGCATTAGTAACTAACGCTACCTGTGGTAACAACACCGGAACCATTACTGCAACAGGTTCGGGCACTACTGCGCCTTATAGTTACAGCACTGACGGCACAAATTTCCAGGCATCAGGAATATTTACGGGTTTAGCTGCCGGCGTTTATACCGTAACGGTAAGAGATGCCAGTGGCTGTAAGAATACGAAAACAGTAACGATTCTTAATACTAATGGTCCGGCATTGAGTTTTACCAGTACCAATGCCAATTGCGGAAGCAATAACGGCGGCATTACTGCAACTGCAACAGGAGGCGTAAGTCCTTATCAATACAGCCTTAATGGTACTACTTTTCAGAGCAGTAATTTTTTTACCGGCATACTGGCTGGCACTTACACCCTGACTGTAAAAGATGTTAATGGTTGTACCAATGCAGCGGTTTTTACCATCACCAGTACACTACAACCTTTGCTTACTGCAATTCCTGCAGCAGCTACATGCGGAGGCACCAATGGCAGTATTACTGCATTTGGAAGCGGCGGCACGGCACCATTACAATACAGTATCAATGGAAATATTTTTCAGGCCAGCAATAACTTTACAGGACTTGCACCCGGCAGTTTTACCGTAACTGTAAAAGATGCAAACGGCTGTACCAACACAACAACGGTTACTGTTCCCAATTCACCGGCACCGGTTGTAAGTGCTATTGCAACGGCGGCTTCCTGCAATAATGTAAACGGGACCATTACTGCAACCGGAACTGGTGGTATTGCTCCATTATCATACAGCATTAACGGCACGTTTTTTTCAATCAGTAATATATTTACAGGCCTTGCTGCCGGCACCTATACCGTTACAGTAAAAGATGCTACAGGTTGCACCAGTATTACATCGGTAACTGTTGCAAATATTGGTGGCCCATCGGTAACTGCCACATCAGGTGTATCTGCATGTAATGTGAATAATGGAAGCATCACAGTAACTGCCACCACTGGTACACCGGGTTATCAATACAGTATTAACAATACCACCTACCAGGTAAGTAATGTATTTACGGGTTTAGCTGCTGGTACCTATGTGGTATATGTAAAAGATGCTATTGGTTGTATTGGAACATTTACCATCGTGGTAGGCAATACTGCCGGGCCATCCATTACGGCTACGGCTAGCCCAACAGCCTGTAATTCCAATACAGGGATCATAACTGCAACCGGCACAGGCGGCATAGCCCCATTACAATACAGTATAGACGGCGTTACTTATGTTGCGGGAAATATTTTTACAGGCCTTGCAACAGGAATCTATTTTGCCTTTGTAAAAGATGCCAATGGTTGTATCAAAAATACTTCCGTGGTAATTACAAATGCATCCGGGCTATCGCTTACCGTTAGCAGTATATCTGCATCCTGCAGTTTAAATAGCGGCATCATCAATGCAACTGCCATAGGTGGAATAGCCCCGCTGCAATACAGTATCAACGGAACAGTTTACCAGGCAAGCAATATTTTCAGCGGACTTACTGCTGGAGCATATACCGTGTATGTAAAAGATGCCAACAATTGTATCGTTACAAAAAATGTTATTGTTTCCAATGCAAGTACTTTAGTATTATCAGCAGCGGTGCAGTTTCAGGCAAGCTGCAGTGCTGCAAACGGTGTGATTGTTGCCACCGGAAACGGCGGTGTAGCCCCGTTAACTTATAATATTGATGGTGCTGCCTACCAGGCCATCAGCACTTTTATAAATATTGCAGTGGGCATACATACTATTACTGTAAAAGATGCAACAGGATGTACCGCAACACAAACTGTTACTATTATTAATTCCGGTACCGGTACCATTCCTACTGATATTACATTCACGCTAAGGAATACACTTGCCTGTACAGGTGGTTTTGGAAGAATAAAAAATTTAAAAGGTCTGCCGGGTGGTGGGGGTACCAATTATGAATTCAGTTTGGATAGTGGGCCCTTCCTGCAACCAAACGACCCCATATTTAGAAATGTTCCTGCAGGCGTACATACCATTACAACCCGTGACCAGGGCAGCACCTGTACCATTACCAAAATATTTGTAATTGGAATTGGTACACCCGCAACTGCCACTGCAAGTTCCACTTCGTCTGCATGCGGCAGTTCAACAGGAACAATAACCATTGTGGGGGTTGGTCCGAACACTCCCTATCATGCCAGTATAAATAATGGTGTTACATGGAATACATTTTTTCCACCGGGAGCAAATAGTTTTACGTATGCTAATCTTGCACCGGGAACTTATTCCATCATTATTGCAGATGATGCAGATTTTATTGCCGGTACTCCTGATATTCCGGGCGCTTGCCTTACTACTATATTTATATCAGTGCCATCCATTGGCGGCCCAACTATATCCACCACACAAATTAACGGCACCTGCAATTCCAATACCGGAAGTATTACTGCATCGGGCAGTGGAGGAACTGCCCCCTATCAATACAATATTAATGGCGGTGCCTATTTTGCAAGTGGCGTATTCAATAACCTGTTACCCGGTATATATGCAGTGGGCGTAAAAGATGCCACAGGTTGTACCACGGGTACGCAGGTAACTTTATCAAACCCCAGTAATCCAACTGTAACCGCAGTCGCATTATCTACTTCATGTAATTTAAATAACGGTACCATTACTGCAACAGGTACCGATGGTGTTGCACCGTTGCAATACAGTATTGATGCCATGAATTTTCAAAGCAGTAATATTTTTGCGGGGCTTGCAGCAGGCATTTATACAGTGTATATCAAAGATGCCAACCAGTGTTTTGGGTCAACAACAATATCGATTTTAAATACAGCAGTGCCAAAAGTTACGGCCTTTACTATTGCTGCAAACTGCAATAGTAATGATGGTAGCATTGTGGCAAGCGGTACATCAGGTGAAGCACCTTACGATTTCAGTATTGATGGTACCCTATATCAAAGCAGTGGCACTTTTAATAACCTTGCAGCAGGATTTTATACCGTGTATATTAGAGATGCAAGAGGTTGCATAACTACTACCGGTGTTTCTATTGATAATACATCCGGGCTTTCCATAACAAATACCGCCACCATTTCAGCGAAATGCGGCACTGCAACCGGGAGTATTACTGTAACGGCTACAGGAGGCACTGCCCCATTGCAATTCAGTATTGATGGGATTATATTTCAGGCATCAAATATTTTTAACGGGTTACTACCCGGCAATTTTACGATCACTGTAAAAGATGCCAACGGATGCTTAACAACAAGAGCAGTTACTCTTGGAAATATATTGGGGCCGCAAATATTGACAGCCGTCATAATAAATGCTGCCTGCGGATTAAATAATGGCACCATTACTGCAACTGCATCAGGTGGTACGGCACCGCTTCAATATTCAATAGACGGCACCACTTACCAGGCAGGTAATATTTTCAACGGGCTTGCAGCAAACACTTATACCTTGTATGTAAAAGATGCCAATGGCTGTATAAAAATTTTGCCTGTTATTATCGCAAACTTACCTGCTCCATTATTAACGGCTACCGCATCACCTGCATCATGCGGGTTGAGTGATGGCACAATAACTGCTGTTGCAACAGGAGGAACATTACCATTAACGTATAGTAAAGACGGCAGTACATTTCAATCAAGCAACATTTTCTTAAATCTTGCTGCAGGCCCCTATACCATTACAGTTAAAGATGCAAGGGGCTGTACCAATACATTCAATATAACAGTCACAACAATTGGTACAACTTCCACACCAACATTCACCCCTGTAGCACCAATCTGTTCGGGAGCCACATTAACAGCGTTACCAACCACCTCAATAAACGGTATCACCGGAACCTGGGCTCCGGCTTTGAACAATACAGCAACAACAGTTTATACATTCACACCAACAGCAGGACAATGCGCAACAACAGCAACATTAATTATAACTGTAAATCCAAAACCATTGCCCATAATAATTTATCACAATTAATTATAAAAACATGAGAAATATTATCACGCCATATCAAACAGAAAATTCAGTTAACCCAACTCGATATTTTTGGCTGCAGTTATTACAAAAGTTCAGGTTGCTCAGGCTGACTTTTAAAAGGATAAATATAAACGATACCAGCCTGGCGATTCCAAAATTAATTTTTCAACCACCAACATCAAACAATATTAAAACCACCTACATGAAATTGCAACAATTACTTTTAAAATGCACGATGCTGCTATTGTTGTTTGCCGGCGGAACAAACGTGATAGCACAGGGGCCTTACCCCAATACAGGCGATCACCAGGTTTGTCTCAACTCCGTGCAACCTTACGGTGTGGTATTAACTGCCGGCTCAACTTATGCCTGGAGTGTTACCCCACTTGCAGTTGGTAACGGAACAATAACGCCAGGGGCAACCCCTAATTTAATCACTGTTACCTGGACAAGTGTAGGTACAGTTACCTTAAAAGTGGTTGAAACAAATTCGAGTGGTTGCGCGGGAGATCCCGTCTCTATTATTGTAACCGTTAACCCTATACCAACAGTAACTGTAAACTCATCTGTAATATGCGCAGGAACGTCGGCAACTATCACAGCAACGCCAGGCATTGCCGGCACATACAGTTATATTTGGACAGTACCCGGTACCGTTACTAACCCTGGAAACGTGGCAACATTTACTTCAACTGTTGCAGGAACATACAGTGTTGTGATCACCAATACAACAACAACTTGCGCATCAGCTTCGGCTAGCGGAACAGTAACGATTAATGCTGCACCGAATCTTGCAATTACCAACCCGGCTACAATTTGTGTACCTGCTACAGCGGATTTAACTGCGGCAGCAATAACCGCAGGTTCAACAGCGGGATTAATATTCACTTACTGGACAGATCCTTTAGCAACTATACCATACCCTACACCAACCAATGCGCCAGCGGGTACCTACTATATTAAAGGAACTTTAGGTGCAGGTTGTTTCGAAATTAAACCTGTAATAGTAACATCAGCACCAACGCCAACAGTTGTAATTACAAACCCTGCACCGGTTTGTGCACCAGCAACTGTGGATATAACAGCAGCCGCAATAACCGCGGGTTCAACTGCTGGATTAACATTCACGTACTGGACAAATCCCCTGGCAACAATACCATACGCAACACCAACAGCGGCAACAGCGGGTACTTATTATATCAGCGGCACTTCAGCAGCAGGATGTTCTGACATTAAAGCGGTAGTAGTAACAGCAGCTCCGGCACCAACAGTTATAATTACTAATCCTGCCCCGGTTTGTGCACCAGCTACAGTTAATATAACTGCAGCTGCAGTAACCGCAGGTTCAACAGCGGGCTTAACCTATACTTACTGGACAGATATTGCCGCAACAATACCTTACGCAACACCAACCACTGCAACCTTGGGTACCTACTATATCAAGGGTACTACAGCCGGTGGATGCTCTGATATCAAACCAGTAGTGGTTACTATCAATCCTTTACCAACGCCGTTAGTAACGGGGCCAACACCTGTATGCGAAAGTATCAGCGGCAGCACAGCCACCTATTCCACACCAAATGTAGCAGGTAATACTTATACATGGGTTGTAACGGGTGGAACAATTGCAACGGGACAGGGTACCAATTTGATAACCGTAATATGGACGACGCCAGGTGCCGGATCAGTTAGTGTAACCGAGACAGTTGGGGCAGGCGGATGTTCTGCAAATGTGGCGAAAGCAGTTACAATTACCCCTAAACCGGTAACATCGGTGATAACACACAATTAAAAAGGAATAAATATTTAAAAGCAAAAATTAAAAATGGATCAACATTACCGCCTGCATGCTGCCTGCTTCAAAAAAAGAAGCAGGCATATGGGGCAGTAAAAAACAGGAAGATTAAACTAGCTACGATCACCTGAAAATGGTTACAAAAAAAACAATAAAAAGGAACATGTATAAAAGGTTACGATATGAAATTGTGTTGGTGATGCTGGTCTTCAGCATTACAAAGGCAAGTGCACAAATTGCAATGCCCGATACAGTTTGTATTGGCACCAACAGAATCTACCAGGTAAACAATACTGCTGTACCTTCTGCCTATACCTGGAAAATTGATGGCAAAACACAACAGGCTACAAAAAATACGATCAATATTACTTGGAACAACGCGGGTACATTCCTGCTTACGGTTCAGGAGCATCGCTTAAGCGGATGTGATGGAGATACCAGGTCGGGATTGGTGTATGTAAAACCATTGCCTGTTCCCAATGCAGGGCCTGATGCTATATTGTGTTTTGGAACAACCTTTCAACTTAAAGGCAGTGGAGGTACTTTGTATCAATGGACACCGCCCGCTAATCTATCCAATCCCAATATTGCCAATCCATTTGTTAATACATCGGTACAGGGAGTGTTTACCTATCTGCTGAGTGCAACAGATGCATTTGGATGTAAAGCTTTGCAACAGGATACGGTTAATTTAACAGTGTTACCGCAGGCAAAAGTATTTGCAGGCAGAGATACGTTCGTTGCCATCAATCAACTCCTACAATTGAATGCACTTGATGTGAACAATAGCGGATTTACAAAATATACTTGGTCGCCGCCATTTGGTTTAAATAATCCGGGAATTAAAGATCCAGCACTAATTGCAATTAAAAATATTACCTATAATGTTACTGCGACAACTGCAAATGGTTGTACGGCAACAGACGATATTAAGCTGGTGGTATTTACAGCCGCTGATATTTATGTGCCCAATGCATTTACACCCAACGGTGATGGAGTTAATGATGTGCTGAGGCCAATACTGGTAGGCATAAAAGAATTGAAATTCTTTGCAGTGTACAACCGCTATGGTCAGCAAGTATACCTTACTTCGTTACAAGGTGCAGGATGGAATGGAATGGTACAAGGGTTGATGCAAAATACAGGTGGATTTGTATGGACAGCAGAAGCGGTGGACTTTAATGGTAATACGATAAAGCGGAATGGTATGGCGGTGTTAATTAAGTAAGGGTTGAAGTAGATAAAGTGTAAAAATAAAAAGTTCATAGAGTTTATAGGGTAAAAAGTATATAAGGTTGGGAGCGTAATGGAGGACGGAAATGTATAATGGGCCGGAATTAATTTGTTGGTTTGGTGCATTGGTACCAGAAAAACTACAGCGTTTCAGCATTATAAAAACACGCCACTAATTACTGATTATGGGATGGTTGTTTTTCTTTTTGTCAATTATACAATCAATAAAAATCCGATTAATTTGTTTATTGGCTTTGATCTGGATAGATTCAATATTAGCTGTTGCTTGTATCAAGCCATCCGGCAAAAATTTTACCAGGCCGTTGGGTATTTTGGTGAGCAGGATATTCAGGAAAAAAATGCCGGTAAATGTTTTATCCAAAGTCTGCAATTGATAATTAGCCGCTGTGATATTTATTTCCTGCTCGCTTTTTTTACTGCAATACGATTTCACAAACGGCATAGCCGTAAAAAGTTGCCCGGCAGCCGTTTGCTCGAACTTGCTGCTGCGTAAAAAATACCGGTAGGTGTTGTCGGCACTGTCGCCACTAATAACAAAATTGAAGGCAGGTTCCTGTATGGTATTCACTACAACTTTTTCTACTTTATTAAAATTGTCATCGTAGGAATAAGTAATAGCGGAATCAACTCTCTGTTTAATGGCTGTAAGATCCAGCTGGTAATATTTATTGGTAGGTAACAACAGAGAATCGGCATTAAAATTAAGTAGCTTTGAGAAATTGGCAATGTTGCTGTCGCTTAACAGGCCATATACGGCATGTGATGGTTGTGTAAAACCAAGTGTACAAAGAGATGATGCACTATAACTAAAATTATTTTCTGTAAAGCTAAATTGTTTATTTGGTGTAAGCGTAGTTTTAATTTCAATTTTCGTTTTGTCGAAATTACCGCTGATGACAGCTGCATCTTTTAAAAAATTGCCCGGAGCAAGATAAATAGCTAAATGGCTTTTTGCGTCAATGGCTTTTTGCAGGCTTTGCTCAGCTATAAATTCTTTTTGAATAAAAAGTTCATCGGCTACAGCAGTAAGGTAGCGATCATTTTCTGCAATGTTATTGGTGACCAGTACTTCATCACCCTTCTTAAAAAAACGGATACCCAAATCTTTGCTGGTGTATTCATCAGTATTTGTTTTTTCAAAATGGTAATACTGTAAGCCTTTTTGAAAATCATTTTCATTTTTCACACGCAATGCCATATACCAAATACCTGCCGGCTGGCCGCTTACATGAAATGCCAGTATGTAGTCAGGTATGTTAACCATATCCCTCCAGCTTATGGTGTCTTTACGGCCCGAAGAAAAACTGATATTTTTCCATTGGCCCGGCGTTGTAATGATATTCCAGAGTAAGGTATTGGTAATTCTTTTTACATCCACCGCTACAATGCAATCCGCTGTTTTAACTACAACTTTTACTGTAAAGCTTTTGTAAAATAGTTTTATGTATACAAACGCCACAAATACGATAACCACCAACAATGCCCATCGCTTTTTGCTCATCTAGTTGATCATTTTTTCTTTATCCTGCCTGTCTTTTTCAATGATATTGTTGATAGCATCTACCAGGTTAAAGAAAAATTCAAGGCTGTTACTATGATTACCCTTGATGCCCATGGTGGTGGTACCCTGTATCATGCCATTTTTCAGGCTGCTTTCCATTTTTATATCGCCCAGGTTTTGTTGCAGGTAATCCCCGATCTTTTTATTTACATCTGTAGTAAACCCGCCGCCTAACTTTTCAATTAATTGCTGAGAGTTGATCTTTAAAGAGTAGTTGTTGTTGAGTATCGAATTCCGGTTGTCTATATCAGTTGCAAAAGCGGTATTACTGAGTGTCATATCCACCACGTCTTTTGAAGTAGTAACGATGGCTTTACCATTTTTTACCATAAAATAAAGGCTGCTGACAGGATACTCGCCTTCTGCAAAAGCCAATTCGTAATACCCGCCTTTATCCTTGTAATTGAATTTTTGCTTTTCCGTATATTTTAGGGGAAGCTTTGCGATCTTTTCCATGAAACCTTCTTTTTTTGTTTCCATGATAAAAGTAAAATCCGGGGAGAGTTCTTTCCTGGTTTTCTTTACTTCTTTTTTATTGAATTCCTTGTCGAAATCATAGTCGGTATAGGTCACCATCTTTGTTTTCATATCATGCATCACAAACAGATAATTACCGGGCATCAGGTCGGCTATTCCTTTCTCATCTATTACTATCTCCAACAGGTCGATATACACATCAACGATATCGCTGTACTCACTCATATAAGGGGTGCTGCTGATGAACTTTTTTAAAAGCGTGTAATAATAATTGGCCATGGCTTCGGTGTTGATGCTCATGGAGAAATAACCAATATTGCCGGGGTTTACATAATTTGCCAGCGAAGGATTTTGCCTGCTGTTCATCACTTCATTGCCCATCCTGTTCAGCCTGGTATCCGGAGAGTAAGTTTTATTGTCCATCCGCACCTTATCCTTATCAAAGTAAACGTTCACTGAAGATTTATATCCATCGGCAGTATCCTGTATGAATTTCCTTTTATTGAGTAAATAAAAGTAATCTCTTGCTGAGAAATAATTAAAATATTGATCAGTGAGGCTTTCCGTATTTACCCAGGCGCTTACATGCGCAGCAGGATCAATGATTTTTTTATAACTTTCGTCATTTTCTATAGAGTATACATTGCCTGCTACAACAGTAGTAATAATTTTTTCAGCAACGGTTTGCTGTTTCTTTCTTATCCTCATGTCCTGCTGCTGTTCCCATACTTCTCTTTTTACATTGTCGATGCTGTCTTTGATATGTGATTCGTAATTTTCATTAACCAGCACTTTTTTGCGGGCCGGCTTTTTTGTTTTAGCAGCAACGGGAATTTTGACTTTCCCCTTTGCCGTTGCTTTTACAGGAGTTTTTTTGGATGCTGTTTTTTTATCTTTTACAATGACGGGGGGCCTGAAGCGGGTGGCTGTATCAGCTTTTGGCACATCCATAACTGCAGCCACAGAATCCGTGATAACCTTTACCGAATCGCTACTGTATAAATAATCGTAATAATTCTTTCGGTTTTGATAAGTAGTGTGAACAATGATGGCCACCGTTTCATTCCATCCAATATAAGTATCGTCTGCAATGGTCAAAAGGTTGAAACCGTTCTTCTTTTCTGTTTTGGTGCCGGCTTTATAGGTGCCTTTGATCAGCTGCAAAAATTGCGGCACATTATTCAGGTGCAGTAAAGTTACAAAACTCATCGAGGAGTCTTCCATAGTAACATACTGGTAGGTGTCCTGCTCAAAATTTATACCGATATGCTGCAAAGAAGTGAGCGTGTCAATATGCAATAGTTTAAAAAACTCCTGCTTTATAAAATTGTAACCATCTATTTTTTGCAAAGGCACGTTCGTGGTAAAATTGCTGCCTGAATATTTGATCACCAGCGAAGCAGTGGAAGGTACTTTAGCTAAAAAATTTTGAGCTTTGGCAAATGGGAATACAATACTTAACAGGATTACGGTATAAATTTTTTTCATTTTATTGTTTGGTTAAGGTTATCTTATTTTCAATAGATTTTTTTTCTGTTACCAGGTCAAGCGCATTCTGTTTGAGCATGGTGGCTTTTTTGCTGGGCGATATTTTTGTTGCGCTGTTAGCTGCAGTTGCTACAGTTGATTCGAATTTATAAATGGCAGTATAATTCGCAGTAGCAAAAATTTCTTTATCAGCATTGCTTAGTTTTTTATAATCGTCTTTTAAAGAAAATTTATTGAACCTTGTAAAAGTATTGTTTGCAGCATCATAGTCAAATGTTTTTTCAACGCCTTTTAATTTGCTATTTCCCTGGCCATATACATTCTTTACTGCATTGTTCAATTGGTTTATTTTAGAAAAATCGCAAGCCAGGGTGGCAATATAATTATCAAAATCTACCGTGGTTTTTACATTACTCAGCCCGGGCGTTTTTGAAACTGTTCTTTCTATATCCCCTATCCTGTACCTGATATCATCTTTAGAAGGAACGTCGTGTCCGTTAATGGTTTTCATCTTGATAATAGAATTCAGCCTGGTCTTGCTCTGGCTCAGGTTCACCACCAGCTGAAAATTTCCTGAACCATCGTTCTTTAAAAAAACCTGTTCAATGATCTCAAAACAGCTCTGTAAAAAAATAAGGCAGCAAAAAACTAACAGGTAGGCAATTCTTTTCATGATACAAAATTGCAGCAAATCTACCCTTTTATATTATTCAGTGAATTTAATTGGTAAAATTTCAGGCAAAGCAGGGGCAAATAAAGCGCTGCTACTTGTTATAGGTTAAACAGCCTGCAAAATAAGATAATAATATTGCCCCGGTGAAGAGTAATGGTTTTTTTAAGATGGCCATAACGAATATAGCCGGTTTCTTTTCCTGTTGAATTTATATCCATGCTGATGCCTGAATAGATCGTAGCATTTGAAATGCTTCCAGTCTTTGTTATTTTCTAAATAATCTTTAACCGCGTACAACTGCCTGCAATACCGGTAAGCGATAAAATGCTTTCAATAATAAGAGCGTTCAGCTTCTTTTTTTAAAGGATAATTACTATGGAAGAAAAATAGACCAGGTGAAATCCGGAAGAGGGAGTTATGTAACCGGAACAATTAGGTTATATAAAATTGGGCTGTAACTGTTGTGGGTTAGCGCAAAAAAATAAACTTTTGTAAAACTATCAGGTGGCTTTATCTTTTGTATTGCGGACAAGGCTGATGCCTGCCGAAAAAAATACCGCACCAAGGATACCTGTAAAAATAATGGTCTTGATACTCCGGGTGCCCGCACTGCTATTCATAAAAACTATGCCCGCATAAATAAGGCCTGCAATGCCCAGGATCGATAAAATAATGCCTAACACACGCTTCTCCATGATTTTTTTTTACAAGGTAGGATTATAAAATCGATATTATTTTTGAATGTGCCCTAAAAGTGGGAAAGATGTAAATCGAACGCAGCAATTGTGTAACCGGGTGCAAAAAAATCCCATCCCTCAGCTGAAGGATGGGATCGGACACGATTAAAAAATATTATACAAAACTTTTCTCCGCCATGTCGGGTATCTTCTCTGCCTTGTAAGCACCGGCGTCTAATTTCTTTTTGGTTTCTTCAAAAGCCTTTAATGTTTGATCGATATCTGCATCATTGTGGGATGCTGTTGGGATCAGCCTGTATATGATATCGCCTTTCGGGATAACAGGATACACAACAATAGAACAGAAGATACCGTAATTTTCTCTTAGGTCCATTACCATTTGCGTGGCTTCAGGTACATCGCCTTTCATATAGATCGGTGTAACCGGGCTGTTGGTTTCACCAATATCAAAACCGCGTTCTTTTAACCCGCTTTGTAAACGGTTCACATTGTACCATAATTTTTCTCTTAGCTCAGGCATAGTTCTGATCATTTCCATGCGTTTAAGCATTCCGTCTACCACTAACAAGGGTACACTCTTGGCAAATATTTGCGAGCGCACATTATAGCGTAAATATTTGATCACTGCTTTAGGGCCGCATATAAATCCACCGAGGCTGCCTAAACTTTTTACCATTGAAGAAAAATAAAGATCGATACCGTCCTGGCAGCCCTGTGCTTCATCGGCACCCGCACCGGTTGGCCCCATATAACCAAAGCCATGGGCATCGTCAATCAATACACGAAATTCATATTTTTTCTTCAACGCAACGATCTCCTTTAAAATACCCTGTTCGCCGTCCATGCCGAACACGCCTTCGGTGATTACCAAAATACCGCCGCCATTTTTGTTGGCCATTTCAATAGCTCTCTGCAGTTGCTTTTCACAGTCTTCAATATCGTTATGCTTAAATGCATAGCGGTGGCCCATGTGCAGGCGCACACCGTCTACGATACAGGCATGAGATTCTGCATCGTACACAATAACATCACGGCGGTTTACCAACGCATCAATACAGCTCATCACTCCCTGGTAACCAAAGTTCAACAACATTGTATCTTCCCTGCCTACAAAATCGCTGATCACTTTTTCCAGTTCCTCATGTTTGGTAGTGTTGCCGCTCATCATACGTGCACCCATTGGGTTACCCATACCATATTTAGCAGCGGCTTCGGCATCCACTTTTCTTATCTCGGGATGGTTTACCAAACCCAGGTAGTTATTTAAACTCCATACCAGTACATCTTTGCCCCTGAATTTCATATGAGGGCCTAATTCGCCTTCTAATTTCGGGAATGCAAAATAACCATGAGCCCTATCCATATGCTGGCCAATAGGCCCGCCATCTTTCACTAATTTTTCAAAAACATCCATGCTTATTGTTTTTAATGATCAGCTGCAAAAATAACGTAATCCGGTCAAAATGCATAACATTGCCGTAACAATACCATGGCTTATAAATCATGCTGTTTAAGATTATCTTTGTCAAAATAGTTTTTATGCACCGGAGATATGCTGTTGTCTTTTATTTATTATCCATACTTGCTTTTACTGCTTTTTCTACAAACTTATCAGGCCAGGCCCCCAAACCTAAACTGGTAGTGGGATTGGTTATCGACCAGATGCGCTGGGATTATTTATACCGCTATAATGAACTGTACGGCAAAGGCGGTTTTAAAAGATTGATCAATGACGGTTTTACGGCGGAGAATACATTGATACCCTATGTACCTACCTATACGGCGGTGGGGCATACCTGTATCTATACCGGGAGTGTGCCGGCAATAACAGGAATTGTAGGTAATAACTGGTACGATGCATCGGCCAATAAATTTGTGTATTGTACCGATGATTCAACTGTCAGCACGGTTGGTAACAACGGGATAGCGGGTAAAATGAGCCCTGCTAATTTATGGACTACCACGATTACCGATGAACTGCGGCTAAGCAATAATTTTAAAAGTAAAGTGATCGGTATAGCACTTAAAGACAGGGGAGCAATATTACCTGTAGGCCATAGTGCCAATGCCGCTTATTGGTATGACGGGGGTAAATGGATAACCAGTACACACTATATGAGTAACCTTCCGGGTTGGGTGACTACATTTAATGAGCAGGACCTTGCAGGCAGTTACATGCGTAACGACTGGAATACGTTGTTACCTATAGAAAAATATATACTGAGCAGTGAAGACGATAAACCCTATGAAAATGTGATCAGGGGAGAAAAGACAACCGTGTTCCCGCATAAACTTTCTGCAATTGATGCAAAAGATAAATACGAGTCATTCAGGACCACGCCCTTCGCCAATAGTTTCACTTTTGATTTTGCCAAAGCAGCGATAGAAAATGAAGCGTTGGGTAAGAATACGGTAACAGATTTTTTAGCAGTGAGTATTTCTTCCACGGATTATATTGGCCATACTTTCGGCCCTAATTCTATAGAAATAGAAGATGTTTATTTGCGCCTGGATAAAGACATTGAAAGTTTTTTGAATTATTTAGACAATACGGTAGGCAAGGGAAATTATACTTTATTCTTATCTGCCGATCATGGTGTAGCACATATCCCTGCCTATTTAAAAGAGCATAAGATCCCCGGTGGAATTTTTGACGAAACAGTATTAATGAAGGAAATCAATAACCAAATGGAAGAAAGATCAGGTGTAAAAACTGCCGTTAAATCGATAATGAATTACCAGGTTTACCTGAATAAAAAAAATATTACCGAAGGGGGAAAAAGTATCAGCGATGTGAGGCAGTTGGTGATCGATATATTGAAGGAAAAGGATTTTATTGTTAATGCAGTTGAACTGGATAAAGTGGAAGTGTCTTCTTTACCGGCGCCGCAAAAGCAGATGATCATAAACGGGTATAATCCCAAGCGAAGCGGGGAGATACAATTTACTTTTAAGCCGGGCTATTTTGATGGAGGGCAGAGAGGCACTACGCACGGGTTATGGAATCCCTATGATGCACATATTCCCTGTGTGTTTTTTGGGTGGGGTGTAAAGCCGGGTAAAACAAACCGTGAAACTTATATGACGGATATCGCACCCACCATCGCCGCATTGCTGCATATACAAATGCCGAGTGGCAGTGTAGGGAAAGTGATAACGGAGCTGGTGAAGTAAATAAAGTTGATAACGTAAACTGGTAAATCAAAAATGCCGCGCAACAATATTGTTGCGCGGCATTTTTGTTGCCCTTTCAGTACAATTTTCGAACTTATTTATTATGGATTTAAAGCGGCTGGCAAATATTGTGGCTTAAATTGCTATGCAAACCATTCAAATGGTGAGTTGCATCAGCAAATGCTTAACAATGGCGAGTTTAGAGAAGACAATGCCTACTCTGCGGCGCTTGAATTTTTACCAACATAATTGCGTGGCTTATCAATGGCTGCATTAACGGCGGTAATATTTGCATCGCTTGCTGGCAAGGCAAATGGCATCGCCACTATTGTATTTTAGATATTTACAAGAAATATAATAAGCGGGAATCAACAGAAAAAAATCTGGTGGAAATGGCAATCGTTTGAATCATTTACCCCTTAATTATGCGTCAAGAGTTTCTTAATCTGAGTTTTGCTTTTATAATTTCATAATTAAGTATTCAAATGGATTTAAATTCTGGTTCACAAATAAATTTGCTTTTGTATGCTAAATATCAATGTTATCTTAAAATTAAAAATGATACAATTTAATTTATTAACGGTTCTTAGTATTTTTTTTGCAACACAATCCTTTTCACAAACTAAATTACCAGCAATTTTTAGCGACAATATGGTACTGCAACAGCAACAACAAGTTGCTGTTTGGGGAACTGATAATCCGCAAACAAAAATTTCTGTTTCCGCAAGCTGGGGAAAAAAGGCAATTGCAGTTACAGATGGCAACGGACATTGGAAACTTAAGTTGCAGACTCCTTCTGCCGGCGGCCCTTACACAGTAGTTATTAAAGGAAGCCAGGTAATAACATTAAAAAATGTACTATTAGGCGAAGTATGGTTTTGTTCGGGTCAATCCAATATGCAAATGCCTTTAAATGGCAATTACAACCAACCGGTAATCGGCAGCAATGAAGCGATTTTAAATTCCTCCAATGATAAAATAAGGATGTTTACACAACAACACATAGTAAGCTTATCTCCGTTATATGAAATGAAAGGTGATTGGAAATCGGCAAGCCCTGCCACCACAGGAAATTTTAGTGCTGTAGCATATTTTTTTGCAAAGAAATTGCAAGCATTGTTGGGTGTACCCGTTGGCTTGATACATACTTCGTGGGGTGCATCCTCAATTGAGAGTTGGATGGATAAGGAAACACTAACTGATTTTAAAAGCGTAGTCATACCTGATACAATTCCTAAAACAGCACCACAGACATCGCCAACTATAATGTATAATGCCATGTTGCATCCCTATGTTGGCTTTACCATAAAAGGGTTGATTTGGTACCAGGGAGAAGCAAACCGGGAAAATGCAAAGGATTATCAGTCATTATTCACGGCTATGATTGAATCATGGAGAAAGCAATGGTCACAGAATGATTTTCCTTTTTATTTTGTACAGATTGCACCTTTTGATTATCCGAAATTAAATGCTGGATTTCTTAGGGAGGCACAACTTAAAACAATGCAATCCGTAAAGAACACTGGTATGGCAGTTACAATGGACATTGGGGAACAAAAAGTTATTCATCCTTCACAAAAAGAAGCAGTGGGCAACCGGTTGGCCTATTGGGCTTTGTCAAAAGACTATAACATGCCGGGAATTTCTTTTAGCGGGCCTGTTTATAAGGAAATGAAAGTAACCAATAACGGCAGAATTAATTTGACATTTGATTACTGCGAACAAGGATTAACAAGTTTTGGCAAACCGCTTACTGATTTTGAAATAGCAGGCGAAGACAAAGTGTTTTATCCTGCTAATGCGGTCATCAATAATAAAGATAAGAATGCAGGTGGTATTACCGTTTGGAGTGACAGTGTAAAAATTCCGGTAAGTGTTCGCTATGCATTTAAAAATTGGGTGGAAGGGTGTTTGTTTAATAGCTATGGATTACCAGCTTCTTCTTTTAGAACAGATACCTGGGAGTAAAATATTTATACTGATTATAAACAATTAAAACACATCAAATCATAATGAAAACATTGCAAAATAATCATGAATAAAATAATATTTTTAAAGGGATTGTTCTTCATGCTTCTTCTGCAAAATGCCTTTTCACAAAATATCACTCCGTCCAGTTATCCAAATAAAACTCAGCAAATGCTTATTGATAGAGGATATGGCATGTTCATTCATTATGGTATAAATACGTTTGCAGACGTGGAATGGTCCGATGGTACTATATCTGTCGCGAAATATAACCCCACCAGTTTGGACTGCGACCAATGGGTTCGAGTAGCTAGAGATGCCGGATTTAGGTATGTTCTATTGACAACAAAACATCATGATGGCTTTTGTCTTTGGGATAGCAAATACACTGATTACGATGTTGCATCCTCTCCTGTTAAAACAGATATTGTTGCCGAAGTAGCCAAAGCATGCAAAAAGTATGGACTTAGTTTTGCAATATATTATTCTCTGTGGGATAGACACGAACCACTCTATAAGAATGAAGATCCCAAGCTATATGTGAATTATATGCTTAATCAATTGACTGAGCTATTAACAAACTACGGAAAAATATGCGAACTCTGGCTTGATGGCGGATGGAAAAGAAAACCAGAAGACTGGGGAATTGATACAATTTATAAGCTTGTTAAAAAATATCAACCATACTGTGCTGTAACCGTAAATCACACCATTGTATTACAGGAGGGTAAAAGAAATTTTGCTTTACCCGATTCTATGACAACAGATAACAAGTACTATTTTCAATATTTTCCCTGCGATTTTAGAATTTGGGATCCTAAAATTGCCAGCAAATTTGACAAAAAACAATACTTGCACAATGGGCAATCATATTACATGCCATTTGAACATACCATTTGCATTGGCAAACAATGGAATTGGTTTCAGAAATCTAAAGCAATGCCAGTACGCAGCATGGATGAACTCCAGGAATTGTTCTACTGGTGCACAGAAAATAAAAATACACTGGTACTCGATGTTCCGCCTGGACCTGAAGGCATCATAAGAGAACATGAGGTATACACAGTTGTAGAACTTGCAAAACGTTTAGGAATAAAAAGAAATAAGCCGTTACCCCAAAATGGCAAATTTATTTCAATGGGTAAACCTGTAACGGCATCAAGTGTTTATAAAAATGATGCAGCTACTTATGGTCCTCAAAACGCAATTGATGGCGGGATGCAAACGCGTTGGGCTGCTTCAGATACACTGGCTGAACTAATTGTTGAACTAAACCCAAAAGACAACTTTAATAAAATAAGTATTTTTGAATATCAGGATACTAAAAAGTTGAATGCAAATGATGAATTTTCTAATGAACGTATAAATCGTATTCAGTCTTTTAAGATTGACATATGGAAATCCAACAATTGGGAAACAATATTTTCTGATGATCATTCAATGGATGATTGTAAAGTTATTAAATTCCGAGCCTTTCACAACACTTCAAAAATTAGGTTTAGCGTATTAAAAGCCAAAGCACCACCGTCTATTTGGGAATTTAATGTAATTAATGCTCAACTAAAGTAGGCTTAGAATATAATGAAAAAGCATTAACCAGTTTTGGTAAATCCAGTACTGATTTTGAAGACGGTTGGGACAAAGTATTATATCCGGCTAATATTATAAATAGTAATGAGAAAAAGGGTAACGGCTTCACTTGCTGTAGTGAAAGTTTTAAAAATCCAATAGGTGTATGCTACGCATTTAAAATTTGTGTAAAAAGTTGTTTGTTTAATACTTATGAGTTGCTAACTTCCTCTTTCAGAATAAACAATCGGTAAAAAAAATTACAAAAAGCGAAATGAATAAGATTCCTTCAATTATAATGCGACACAAATGAAATTTAAATACAGTTCAATAGTATTTCTGAATGTTTTAATGGTTCTTAATGTACAAAGTCAAATTTCAGCAAAAAAACCAAATATCATTTTCATATTAACAGATGATTTGGGATACGGCGATATTGGTGTGTTTTATCAAAACCTTCGACAAATTAATAATAACCGGTCAGAGCCCTGGTTTGTAACGCCTAATCTGGATCAAATGGCGAAAGAAGGTGTGCTGCTTACCGATCATTATTGTAGTGCACCTGTTTGTGCTCCTTCCCGTGCGTCTTTACTATCAGGTCTTAGCCAGGGGCAATCCAATGTAAGAGATAATCAATTTGATAAAGCATTGTCAGATGATTATACCCTGGGCAACGTATTGCAAAAGGCCGGTTACCACACAGCAGCTATTGGTAAATGGGGATTGCAGGGCGATGGTGACGGGCCTGATTGGCCTGCTCATCCTTTAAAGCGAGGGTTCGATTATTTTTTTGGTTACATTCATCATCGTGATGGTCATGAGCATTATCCAAAAGAAGCAATTTACAGCAACAAGGCAATTGTTTGGGAAAATTATATTGATGCTACTGCACCACTTGATAAATGTTATACCGGCGATTTATGGACAGCCGTAGCAAAAAAATGGATTACGGAGGAACAAAAAAAAACGCAACCTTTTTTTCTTTATCTGGCATACGATCTGCCTCATGCTGCATTGGAGTTACCAACAAACCCATACCCTGATGGTGGAGGCATTAATGGAGGAATTAAATGGACAGGCACACCCGGTAATATGATTAATACGGCAGATGGCATACCCGATTCATGGATAGATCCGTTATATAAAAATGCCACCTGGGATAATGATGCTGATTCACTTACACCCGAAAAACCATGGCCTGAAACTTATAAAAGGTACGCTACTATTGTTTCCCGGCTTGACAGATATGTTGGAGATTTGCTGGCTTTATTAAAAGATCTGAAAATTGATCAAAACACTATGGTTGTTTTTACTTCTGACAATGGTCCATCCAATGAATCATATTTACCAAAAAACCAGGTGCCAAATAACCCCGATTTCTTTAACAGCTTTGGTCCGTTTGACGGAATTAAACGGGATGTTTGGGAAGGTGGCGTTCGTGTGCCTGCATTGGTAATATGGCCAGGAAAATTTACTGCCGGCAACACTATAACAGCGCCTTCTGCATTTTATGATTGGTTACCCACACTTGCAGAAGCAGCAGGTTTACCGGCTCCGGCTTTTAGTGACGGACAAACAATATTGCCTTTGCTAACCGGGCAGAAAAAAAATGAAAACAGAAAAGTTTACATCGAATATTTTGAAGGAGGTAAAACGCCTGGTTATAGTGATTTTGACAGCTCTCATCGAAAAAGAGTTAGAAACCAAATGCAGATGCTTCGTATTAATGACACCTTGGCCATTAGGTATAACATACAAGATGCATCAAATAATTTTGAAATCTATCAAATCAATAAGGATCCTCAACAAAAAAATAACCTGGCGTTATCAGTTGACAAAACGCAACAACAGCAATTTTTTAAAAATAAAGTTTTGCAGTTGCGACTTGCTGATACTTCCGCAAAAAGACCATACGATACTTCTTGTATCGCCTCAGATATAAAATTAAAATATTTTAAGAAAGGGATTAATTGGAAATTCTTCAAAGGAAATTATTTGTGGATTCCGGATGTTGTAAATTTACAACCCCACTTAAGCGGAAACATTTTGAAACTATCAGAAGTAAAATTAAAAAATAAAGACGAAGGAATTATTTATTACGAAGGCTTTTTTAATGCAAAAACGGAAGGTGAATACGAATTTAACTTAAGTACAGGCCTCCCTTTGATAATGAAGATGTATGAAATAAATATTTTCAACCAGGATTTTTCATTTAAAAAAGGAAAGACTTATCATACAACTATTTATCTTAAAAAAGGGTTGCATCCATTCCGGGTTTATGCCAGGAAGATGCAGGGAGAAAAACCACTATTTTCAATTTTTTATAGAAGTCCGGGCTTAAAACCGACCGTGCCCTTTATTGGTTATTCAAATGAGAATTGAGCAGGAAGCCACAGCAAATAATAGTTTAAAGTTCAAGGCGCTCAATAATTCATTTGAATACAATGCCCCCCATTTTTGACATTTCTCTCTAGTATTTTTTAAACAGTTACACTTAGCTTTAATAACTTAATTATTCGGAATTGCGTTTTTTATTTATGAAGCCTGCCATTGGTTTAGGTTTTAGTATTTTATTTAAAAAACGTAATTGCCAAAAAAATAGGTAAGAATTTTTAAATAATAGTTGAAATGAAAATCCGCAAAATATTTTTCTTTTTACTTTTTGCTAATCTGAACTTTTCAGTAAAAGCAACAAATTATTATATCAACACGGCCTTAGGCATCGATACAAATGAAGGAACTGATAAAACTCAATCCTGGAAAACGATATCTCCATTAATAAATATTCAATTAAAACCTAGCGATTCCATTTTGTTTGCCACAGGACAAAAATTCGTTGGTATGTTATCAGTAATCAACGTCAAAGGCCTTGCTCAACATCCGGTTGTAATATGCAGTTATTCATACAAAGGCAACACAGCAAAGCCTGTATTGGATGCGGGGCAGCAACTTAATGCGATATTGATTCAAAATACTTCGTTTATAAAAGTAGAGGATATCGAAATAACAGCAGTAATACCTTATCAAAAAATGGGAGAATCAAAAAATGAAACAATGCGTTGTGGAATTTTAGTTGAGGTAACAAAGGACGAAGCTTTTGAAGATATTAGACTTAATAATATTACAGTGCATGATATATATTACAACAGCTCTGGATTTACCCGGTCTGCTACAGAAACAAAATCGGCAAATGGAACCCAGAGCTATGGTTGGGGTATTCGTTTTATCAACAATACAAAAAATGGTCAGTTAAAATATGTGCAGGTTTTGAATGCTGAAATTTTTAATGTAAGCCATACGGGATTAAAATTTACATGCAGAACAGATGCTATCAAAAAAGTAGAAGTTGCGAATTGTAAAATTTATCAAACCGGGGGTCCTGGTATACAGCTTTCAGGTGTAACTGACGGACATATTCATCACAATACAATTGATCATTCCGGGTCAACTAACGACAGCCGTAACTGGGCACGGGGCAGTGGATTATGGACATGGGGATGCAGCAACATACTTATTGAAAACAATCGTTTTGAAAATGCCAATGGGCCTGGCGACTCCGCCGGTGTTCATATTGATTTCAATTGCAGCGATGTAGTGGTGCAATATAATATCAGTGCAAATAACGCCGGAGGCTTTTGTGAAATTCTGGGAAACAACTACAATTGTGCTTACCGGTACAACATCAGTATAAACGATGGCTTTAGAGAGAAAGGTATTAATGGCGCTTTTCAGGAAGGGAAAATTTTCTGGCTCAGCGGATACCAGGGTAACGAAAAGAAAAAAGCCGGGCCTTACAATAGTTATTTCTACAATAACACGATTTATGTGTCAGGTAATATTGTTCCAAAAATAGCAGTGAGCAGCAGTGCCAGTGGAATTTTTATTGCTAATAATATTTTTTATTTTGAAAAAGCTGCTAAAATAGTTGTCGGTGATCAGAAAAAGAAAGAAGTAGAAACAGATTCTGTGGTTAATGTAATATTTATGAATAACCTGTTTTTACAACCCGATAGTTGGCCATCTGATATATCGATACAAGATGCATTTCCCATTTTTGGTGATCCTGGTTTTACAAATAAAGCTGGTTTACAAATGAATGATTATCTGCCAACCAACAAAAAAATGATAATTAATAAGGGAGTAACGATTAAGCCAATACCTAATGACAGTATTGGTTTACGAATTGGTTTGAAAGTAGCGCATGACATTCTGGGAAATCCAATTAAAGGACAGCCGGATTTAGGTGCAATTGAATTGAATTAAATAACCTGAACATAAACTCAAAAAACTACATGACGAAACAACAGTATTTTAAAACCGGTGTGAGGCTATTTATTTTATCTGTTGTTGTAACTGCACTTGCTTTTACAATAAAAGCAAAAAAGAAAGTAGTAAAAAAGGAGAATAGGCCTAATGTTATTATCATTCTTACTGATGACCAGGGTTATGGCGATGTAGGCTTTAATGGCTGTACAGATATTCCCACACCTAATATTGACCGCATTGCCAAAAATGGGGTGCTGTTTAGAAACGCTTACGTTAGTTATTCTGTTTGTGCACCAAGCAGGGCTGGTCTTTTAACAGGTCGTTACCAGGATAGGTTTGGTTATAGCCGCAATCCATTGTACAGGCCTTTTGATCCACAAATTGGTGTTTCGCTTAATGAACAAATGTTGCCTGATCTGTTGCAAAAATCCGGTTACAACACAATGGCAATTGGCAAATGGCATCTGGGTGTACATGAGCAATTCCGTCCATTAAAACGGGGCTTTAATGAATTTTTTGGATTTTATGGTGGCGGACATCGTTATTTTCCTGAAGAATATACAATCAATAATCCCGATAGCGCTAAAAATGAAGCGCAGAGTTATCGCACCAAATTAATCAGGAATAAAACAGCTGTAGAAGATACTGAATATATTACCGATGCTTTTTCAAGGGAAGCAGTTTCATATATTGAACGGAATAAATCACAACCTTTCTTTCTTTATCTGGCATACAACGCCCCACATGCACCATTGCAGGCTACAGAAAAATATCTGCAACGGTTTAACCAAATAAAAGATACTAAAAGAAGAACCTATGCCGCTATGGTAAGTGCAGTAGATGATGGAGTAGGTTTAGTATTAAATAAACTGGAGCAACTGAATATTGCAGAGAATACCATTGTTATTTTTCTTTCAGATAATGGTGGCCCCGAAAAAGATAATGCAAGCGATAACGGTGTACTCAGGGGTGGAAAAGGTAGTTTGTTTGAAGGTGGAATAAGAGTGCCCTTTGCCATACAATGGCCCCGAGAAATACAGCCAAATACAGAGTACAAACAATCTATTATTTCGTTAGATATTTTTGCAACAATTGCAGCTAATATAACTGGTGCAGCATTACCAAAGAATCAATTAGACGGAGTAAACCTTTTACCTTATTTAAAAGGAATAAAAAATGGATCACCACATGAGTTTCTTTTCTGGCGGCAATATGATCAAAAAAACTATGCGGTTGTTCACCAGTCGGGATTGAAAGAATTGATACTTAAAGACACAAACGTTAGTGTCTATAATCTCAAAACAGATATTGGCGAAGAAATCAATGTGGCAGATAAAAATATTCAGTTACTGAAACGTATGGAGCAGGAAAGAAAGAAGTGGGCGGCAAATACCATTGCACCTGTTTTTTACGGGTTGCTTCAGGAGGAAGAGTATAACAAAGAATCGAACTTAAAACAGAAAAATTAAGAAATTATTTTCGATGAACATAAAGCATAAATTTAATGTATTGATTTTAGTAGGTATCGTACTTAGCATTAGTAGTGCTGTTGTATCTAAAAGCTCGTTTAAGAAAACTCCTGCTTCTGCAAAACCTAATATCATCATCATTCTGGTAGATGATGCTGGCTATGCCGATTTTGGCTTTATGGGCTGTAAAGATTTGCAAACGCCCAATATTGATAAACTGGCCGCACAATCAGTACGTTTTACAGATGGCCATGTGTCGGCTACTGTTTGCAGTCCTTCAAGAGCCGGGCTGTTAACCGGTAAATACCAGCAACGGTTTGGTTATGAGTGTAATGAAGGAGACGGATACACAGGCATGGATACGCTGCAAACTATGCTGCCCAAAATGTTGCTGCAGCAAGGTTATGCAACGGCTGCTTTTGGTAAATGGCATCTAGGTTTTGAGGCGGGCCAAAAACCATTAGATAAAAGCTTTCAATATTATTTTGGATTTTTAAGCGGGGGCAGAAGTTATTTTTACCGGCCTGATAAGGATGATAGCAAGAATGCAAAAACAGCCCTCCTGGAAAATAATCAGCAGGTTAAATTTGATGGATACCTTACCGATGTTCTTGGGGATAAAGCAGTTGATTATATCAGACAAAACAGCCAGCATCCTTTTTTTATGTATTGGGCTCCTAACGCAGTACATACACCAATGGAAGCAAAAAAAGAAGATCTTGAAAAATTTGCCGGTCACCCGCGGCAAAAATTAGCAGCTATGACTTTTTCGCTGGACAGATCTATCGGTAAGATTATAGATGAATTAAAAAAGCAAGGCTTATTTGAGAATACATTGATTTTCTTTTTGAGTGATAATGGTGGGGCTCACAATAATCAATCAAGCAATTTACCATTAAAGGGTTTTAAAGGTAATAAATTTGAAGGCGGGCACAGGGTTCCGTTTTTTATAAGCTGGCCAGAAAAAATATCGAAGGGAAAAACATTCCAGGGCCTTAGTTCATCGCTGGATATTTTTCCAACAGCTATTGCTGCTGCAGGCATGATAGAGAATTCAACTTACGGCCTTGATGGTATTAACCTGCTACCCTTTCTGGATGGCATAAAAAATGGAAATCCTCATGAGCAATTAGCGTGGAGAAAAGATGCGGCTGCTGCGATAAGATTTAATCAGTATAAATTAATACGGGTAAGAGGTTTGGGAGACCGGTTATATGACATAAGCAAAGATTTAGGCGAAACAAAAGATTTACAATTTATAAAACCGGAAATGTACTCTTTACTGAAACAAAAACTCCAATACTGGGAAAAGGATAAAATGAAACCACTTTGGACCGAAGGTGCTGTTTGGGATACCATTACCCTCATGATTCATGATGATTTGATGAATAACCGAAAAGTAAGAGTTCGTAATCCGGAGGAATTAAAAAAATTCCGTTCAATAAAATAAAAAATTATTTCGCTTGTAAATAAACTGATCCTTATGTGTAAAGAACACAAAACAGACAATGTTAAAAATAAGCATGAAGGCCTTAACTTGAAAATTATACTTATATATATATTGTTGGTCATTTTATTTATATCGCTAATTATATTAATATAGGCAGGTTTTTTCAAAAGTCAGTAAATTCATTTCATTATCATGGAATTCAGCTAAATTGTAATGGATGTTACAGAACTAATTTAGAAAGCTTTGATGCGCGGGTTTAAAAAATATTTTTGCTTGCTATTGTTACTTGCTGCTGTTTATATAAGCTTTGCACAGCAAACCCAATCTTTTATAAATATTTCCGACGAATTGGTTAACAATGAAGTGACCTCAATCATTCAGGATAAAAAAGGATTTATCTGGTTTGGCACGAGGGGAGGTTTGCAAAGATTTGACGGTTATGAAATGAAGCTCCTGAAAAATGACTTTCAAATAGGGAACAACCTGTTAAGTCAATCAATTGAAGTGCTTCAAAATGGTAACGGGAACGATATTTGGATTGGAACTAAATCGGGAGGTTTAAGCCGTTACGATTTTAAAACCGGTGCCATTTCGAATTACATCAATAACAATCAGCAGGCAACCAATTTTAATGCTGACTATATACTTTCGCTGCTTGATACCGATAGTGAAAAATTATTCATCGGCACCTGGAAAGGATTTCAATATCTTAATAAAAAAACAAAGCAATTTGTAATTCTAAACAGCAGTTGGAAAACATTTGATATTCAACCCGATGGTAATAATGGCTATTGGCTGGCAACAAGCAGTGGTTTACGGCACTTAAACCCGCTTTTGATCAATGATGTCTCTTATAATTTTGGGATACAGGATATTAACATTACATCTATTGTAGAAGACAAGGAAACTAAGTGTTTATGGCTGGGTACCTGGGAGCAGGGAATGTTTCAATTTAACACCGCCACAAAAGAATTTAAAAATTTCAGGTATAAAAAAGGAGATAGCTCATCACTTAGTTCCAATAACACCTACCGGATTTTACTTGATTCAAAAGGCACGTTATGGGTTGGAACCTGGGGAGGTGGGTTAAACAAATTTGACAGGAAGACAGGCTCGTTTGAAAAAATACCTTTAAATATTCCCGGGCTTTATACAAACGACAACCAAATTATCCTTACTATTCAGGAAGATCCTTCAGGCCTGTTATGGGTAGGCACAGATGGTGCCGGTGTTTTTAAATTTGATCTTAACCAAAAAAAGTTTGCAAATATTGGTTACATAAATAAAACTAACTCAATTTTAGGCAGTACACATGTGCTGGCTGTTTTTGTAGATCAGTTTAACAAACTCTGGCTGGGAACTAAAGGAGGTGGAATTCAATATGCTGCCGATTGGGAAAAATTTACCAAGCTATCCATCAATGTTAAGAAATATAAAAACACTCCTTCCGCATCACCCGAAAGCAGGTCATTCTTAGCATTAGGCGATTACCTTTGGGCGGGCACGGATAAAGGGCTTATACGCATTTTAAACAAAAGATCAGGTGTTGGAGGTTACAATATTTTTATTCCCGATAAAAAAAATCCAGCATCTTTAAGCGGATTAAAAATTAATGCACTGGCTAAAGATTCTTCCGGTAAACTATGGATTGGTACACAGGAAAACGGCCTTAGTTGTATTACAGAGTTTGATAAAAATAACCAGCCAATATTTAAAAATTATTTACCTGCTTTTGGTGTTATTGGTGCTTTGCAAAATGAAAGAATCAGTTGTTTACTTGTTGATACAAAAAAGCGGCTTTGGGTTGGAACTTATAAAGGTCTGCATCTGTATCAGCCCTCTACAGATCAGTTTCAGGCATTTATTCAAACAGCAGAAATAAAAAACAGTATCAGCAACAATACTATTCTTTGTCTTGCCGAAGATAAATCTGGAAATATTTGGGCAGGCACACAATATGGGTTAAATAAAATTTCGGGTATTGAGGGCGACAAATTAAATGTTACAAGTTATACAACTAAAGAAGGGCTTCCAAGCGATTACATTCATTCCGTTATTCCCGACAGCGCAGGTAATATATGGGCAAGCACAAATAAGGGTATCATCAGGTTCAGTCTTAAAAATAATACCATTGTAGTATTTGACAAAAGAGATGGAGTTCAATCATTGGTATTTTCAGAAAACGCATCCTTTAAAGATGGCAAGGGGCACTTCTTTTTTGGAGGACTGGAAGGGCTTACCTACTTTATACCCGATGATATTAAAATCAACAGGTTTTCTCCTCCAATTTATTTTACCAACTTAAAGATCAACAATAATATTTATGAATTTGGAAAAGAAAAAATGGAAAACTCCATACTGGAAAAACCATTTTATGAAACTGAAAGTATAACCCTCGGCCATAAAGAAAATATCATTTCGATAGAGTTTGCAGCATTGGATTATCATGCACCTGATAAAAACGAGTACATGTATAAGCTGGAGGGATTTAATAAAGACTGGGTATATGCAGGCAATAGCCGCCTGGTGTCTTTTACAAATCTGAAACCAGGAACGTATTACTTAAAAATTAAAGCCACCAACAGTGATAAAATATGGAATCCGGTACCACATGAGCTAAAAATAAATATACTACCGCCACCATGGAAAACCTGGTGGGCCTATACTATTTATATCGCTGTTTTTATTTTTCTGCTTTGGTTAACACGTTATTTTGGTTTACGCCAGGAAGCATTAAAAAATCAATTGATAGTTGCTAAACTTGGCAGGCAGCAAGAAAAAAAATTAGCTACTTTTAAAGAGCGCTTGTTTACTAATATCTCTCATGAATTCCGCACACCATTAACACTTATTTTAGGACCAGTAGATGATTTGCTGAACAGAAAAAAACTGGAAATGCCTGTAGAAAAAAGTCTTAAAATGGTTCAAAAGCAATCCAAACGAATGCTTCGGATGGTTAATCAGTTGCTTGACTTTCAAAAAGCAGAAGCAGGTAGTTTAAAGCTTACCCTGCAACCGGGAGAAATAGTTTCGTTTTGCTATGATATATTTACACTATTTGCGGACGAAGCCCAACGAAGAAATATTGCATACACTTTTGAATCGGAAGAAAAATATATTTCGTTCTCGTTTGATCAGAATAAACTGGAGATTATAGTTTTTAACATGTTGTCAAATGCATTTAAATTCTCACCAGATGGTGAAAGTATTTGTGTTAAGGTCAAAAAAAATAAAGATCAGTTTTGCGAAATCTCTGTGCAGGATACCGGCAGGGGCATACCTGCAAATGAAATGACCCGGATTTTTGACAGGTTTTACCGGGGAAAAGAAGAGGATGCAACTACAATTTCCGGTACAGGTATCGGGCTTTCGTTTGTAAAAGAGCTTACAGAATTACATGGTGGAACTATCAAAGCACATAGTAACGGTATTAAGGGCAGCACATTTACGGTTACTTTGCCCCCGGCAGCCGTTTCAGAAACAGTATTGTATATTTCAGGTGAATCGATATTTAATTCAATTCA
This sequence comes from Chitinophagales bacterium, assembly GCA_038205215.1. Lineage (GTDB taxonomy): Bacteria > Bacteroidota > Bacteroidia > Chitinophagales > Chitinophagaceae > Ferruginibacter. The sequence continues at coordinate 98,435 of JBBRCB010000002.1, forward strand.
AAAGCCAGAAACAATTTTAAATTCAACAGACATGCAGGAAAAAAATGAGCAGCTCAATCCAGAGCAGGATCAACCCATTATTCTTGTGGTTGAAGATGAAGCTGATATACAGCAGTACATCAATGACATTTTATCTCCATCCTTTAAAGTAATTACCGCTTCCAATGGTAAAGAAGGTTTGGAAAAAGCATTTGAAACAATACCCGACCTTATTGTAAGTGATATAATGATGCCGGAAATGGATGGGATTGAGCTATGTCGTAAATTAAAGTCAGACAAAGGTACTTCACACATACCCATCATTCTGCTTACTGCTTTAACCGATATGGCACATCATGTGCAGGGTATCAGGGAAGGGGCTGATGTATATTTACCTAAGCCTTTTAATTCTCAGCTTTTATTGGTTCATGTACATAATCTCATCAATTTAAGAAATACACTGAAGGATTTGTATGCTAAGAAAGTTTTCCTCGGCTCGGGAAATTTCGAAATAAAAACATTTGAAGAAGAATTTTTATTTAAGCTTATGAAACTGGTAGAGGAAAATATATCAAACAGTGATTTTAATAATGATGAGCTTGCTAACCTAATGTTTATGAGCAGATCAACTTTTTACCGAAAATTAAAAGCAGTAACCGGTATGTCGGGTAATGAATTTATCAGAACATCCCGGTTAAACTATGCGGCAAAATTACTTAATAGCGGCAACTACGCAGTAACTGAAGCTGCTTATGAATCCGGGTTCAATGATATAAAATATTTCAGAAAGCGTTTTCTGGATCAATTTGGTGTTAATCCATCTGATTACAAAAAATAGTAAATGTTTCTTATTTGCATATTAATAATGTAAAAATATCTTAGTAATTGCTACGGCAACCCCCTTATTTTGAAAAGTACAGTTAACTATGTTTTAATAATTTACACAAAGATGTAACACCATTTTGATTTATAAAATAGACCGAATCTTTATGAGTAAATCTTAGATGGTAATATACCGATAAAAAACTCTTGGACTAAATAGTATTTCAGATCGATATAAACAGCTTGAACGAATTGCGCTGTTTTATTATTTCTTTTAATATAAAGAGGGTTACTAAAAACATATAATGCTTGAGAAAATAGTATAATGATGAAATCAGGATTATTTATTTTATGTTTTAAAAGCTATGGCTTTTTAATGCTATTTATTCTGGCCTCCGCTTTTAGTTCAGCACAAAGCACCGGTACAGAATGGGAAAACCCGGGATTGGTAGATCTGGGAAAAGAAGCACCACACGCTTCTTTTATTTTATTTAATCAAAAAGATGATGCAGTAAAAGGCAATATAGCGCAATCTCCTTTTTACAAATCGTTAAACGGCACATGGAATTTTTTGTTTACAGAAAACTACAAGACCAGGCCAGTTGATTTTTTTGAGCCAGCCTTTAATGATTCTAAATGGAAACCACTGCCTGTTCCATCTAATTGGGAGCTTCATGGTTTTGGTTTACCCATTTATACAAATATTATTTATCCATTTCCTAAAAATCCGCCATTTGTTGGTGATGATAATCCGGTAGGAACTTATAGAAAAGAATTTACAGTACCCGTTAACTGGAAAGATAAACAGGTGATTTTACATTTTGGTTCTATTACCGGTTGTGCTTTTATCTATGTAAATGGAAAGAAAGTCGGTATAACAAAAGCTTCAAAAACTGCAGCCGAATTTAATATTACCACTTATTTAAAGGAAGGCGATAATTTACTGGCGGCACAGGTTTTTCGCTGGCATGATGGCAGCTACCTCGAAGATCAGGATTTTTGGCGTATCAGTGGTATTGAGCGGGATGTGTTTTTATATGCATTGCCATCGCTTTCTCTCTGGGATTTTTCTTTAACTGCTGACCTTGATGAACAATATAATAACGGGATATTAAATGCAGATATTGTTATAAGAAAGTTTAAACAAAATTTGCTGAAGGATGGAGTTGTATCAGTTGAGTTATATAATCAACAGGGAGAATTAATTGTTAGCCAAAAGAAAAAATTTATAACAGCAAATGACAGCCTGCAAAAATTTGCATTTCAGCAAAAAGTTCAACAACCTGCAAAATGGAGTGCCGAAGCCCCAAATCTTTATAATTGTATTATCACTTTACAGGAAGCTTCGGGAAAAATAATTCAATCAACCGCAGTAAAAATTGGTTTTAGAAAAGTGGAGATTAAAAATGCACAACTACTGGTGAATGGGAAAAAGATTATGGTGCATGGTGTAAATCGTCATGAACACGATGAAACACTTGGGCATGTACCAACCAGGGAGTTAATGGTCAAGGATATTCAACTGATGAAGCAGTTCAATATTAATGCAGTAAGGTCTTCGCATTACCCAAATGATCCGCTATGGCTTCAGTTGTGCGATGTGTATGGATTATATGTGATAGACGAAGCAAATGTTGAAATACATGGTATGGGCGCTGCATTGCAGGGGAATTTTGATACTACAGTACATCCTGCATATATGCCCCAATGGGCGCCTGCAATTATGGATCGTATAAAACGAATGGTAGAACGGGATAAAAATCATGCGTCTGTTATTATATGGAGTATGGGAAATGAATGTGGTAATGGAAAAGTTTTTCATGATGCTTACCAATGGATAAAGCATCGTGATAATACCAGGCCTGTTCAATTTGAACAAGCTGGTGAAGATTGGAATACAGATATAGTTTGCCCAATGTATCCTGCTATGCAACGCATGAAACTGTATGCAAATGATGGTACAAAAAAACGCCCTTTCATTATGTGCGAATATGCACATGCAATGGGCAACAGCAGTGGTAATTTTCAGGAATATTTTGATATTATTAAATCAAGTCCGCACATGCAGGGAGGGTTTATATGGGATTGGGTAGATCAGGGATTAAAAACAAAAGATGCAAATGGAAAAATATATTGGGCCTATGGCGGTGATCTCGGGGCAGGCCATTTACAAAACGATGAAAATTTTTGCGCCAATGGATTAGTGGCATCAGACCGATCACTGCATCCAGGTATTTACGAGGTAAAAAAAGTATACCAGGATATTATTTTTAAAGATATTAATTGGCAAAAGGGAAGTATCCTTGTTCAAAACAATTTCAATTTTACTGATTTGTCAGGTTATCAATTTAAATGGATACTCTGTAAAGATGGCTTGCCCATACAGTCAGATACATTTTCGCTTAATCTGCAACCATCCAAAGCAATAGAAGTAAAATTAAAAATGGCGGCAACAGAAGAAGCCGGTGAAATGATGCTGAATGTATATGCCATAACAAAAACAGCAACACCAGCAATACCGGCCGGTTATGAAATGGCTCGAGAACAATTTGGAGGTAATTCTGATAAGTTTTTTACACAAAACCGCATAGCAGCACCAGGCAATTTGCAAATTCGCAAAAAAGGCAATTTGTTGAGCTTTAAATCAGGTGCCATCAGCGGAAGTTTTAATACCAAACAGGCAAAGTTTGTTGACTACCGTTTAAACAACAATGTTGTTGTATCACAGTTTCCGGAACCCTATTTTTGGCGGGCACCTACCGATAATGATTTTGGTAATCACATGCCGCAAAAACTGGGCTTTTGGAAAAATGCCCATAACCTGTTGCAACTTGATACCGTAAAAGTACATGAGCAGAATACGGAGGGCGTAGTTATTGAATGCCTGTATAGAATGGACGTTGCTGATATCCCTTATACAATTACTTATCAGATTTTAAACAATGGGGCATTAAAAATAACTGCGGCAATTAATTTCCAAAATAAGAAAATGCCGGAAGTACCACGCTTTGGGATGCGGCTAACATTGCCAAAATCTGATGGCAATATTGATTTTTATGGAAGAGGCCCCTGGGAGAATTACAGTGATAGAAATACAGCTTCTTTTGTTGGCGTGTATAAACAAAAAGCAACTGACCAGTTTGTAAACAATTATATAAGACCGCAGGAGAATGGATATAAAACCGGTATCAGGTGGGTGCAGTTTTATGATAACCAAAACCAGGGTATTAAAATTACAGGCTTACAACCCGTATGCTTTAGTGCATTGCCTTACACAGCAGAAGACCTTGACCCCGGAGATACCAAAAAACAACAACATCCTTCCGACCTGAATGAGCAAAATTTTATTTCTGTTCATATTGATTTAAATCAACGCGGAGTTGGTGGCGACAATAGCTGGGGTGCTTATCCTCATGCACCATATCTTTTAACAAACAATAGTTACACCTACAGTTACATTATTGAGCCTGTTTTAAAATAAGAAATATGAAGAAAGTACTGAATCAACTTTTGCTGCTGATAATTGCGCTGTCTGCTTTCATTGTATCGTATGGCCAATCAGCTAAAAGTAAAAAACCAAATATTGTGTTGATCTATACAGATGATGTTGGATATGGTGATGTAAGTTGTTATGGCACTTCGGCAATTGCAACGCCTAATATTGATAAGCTTGCAAAAAATGGTGTACGGTTTACAAATGTGCATGCAACATCTGCTACGTGTACACCTTCCCGGTTTTCTTTGCTTACAGGTAAGTACGCCTGGCGTAAGGAAGGAACTGGTATTGCTCCCGGAGATGCTTCATTGCTGATACCTGTTTCCACTACAACTTTACCTGGCATGCTGCAAAAAGCAGGATACCAGACTGCGGTGGTTGGCAAATGGCATCTTGGGCTTGGAGGTGATGGAGGGCCTGATTGGAATGGGAAAATAACACCCGGTCCATTAGAGATTGGATTTAATTATTCTTATTTAATACCAGCCACCGGAGACAGGGTGCCATGTGTATTTGTAGAAAACCATGAGGTTGTTAATCTTGATAAAAACGATCCCATTACAGTAAGTTATAAAGGACCAATTGACCCAAATGCACCAACCGGTAAAAAAAATCCGGAACTCTTAAAAATGCAGCCATCACATCAGCACGATAATACCATTGTAAACGGTGTAAGCCGGATAGGGTTTATGACAGGTGGCAAGTCGGCATTGTGGGTAGATGAAGACTTTGCTTCAATACTTTTGCAAAAGGCAGAAAACTTTATTGGTCAGCAAAAATCAAATCCATTCTTCCTTTATTTTTCTACGCATGATATTCATGTGCCGCGGCTGCCAAATGAACGCTTTATTGGGAAAAGTGGAATGGGGCCACGAGGCGATGCATTGCTTCAATTAGATTGGACAGTAGGGCAGTTAACTGATTATTTGAAAAAAAATGACCTGCTTAAAAATACGCTCATCATTTTTACCAGCGATAATGGCTATGTTATTGATGATGGTTATAAAGATGATGCGGTTGAAAAATTAGGCAATCATAAACCGGGTGGTATTTATCGTGGTGGTAAATACAGTGCATTTGAAGCGGGCACAAAAGTGCCTTTTATTGTAAGCTGGAAAGGAAAAGTAAAATCCGGCAAAGTTAATAATGCATTATTCAGCCAGATAGATTTGTATGCCTCGCTTGCAAAGTTTGCAGGTATTGAAGTTGAAGAGGGGCAGGCACCGGATAGCCATAATCAATTAGCTGTATTGATGAACCAAAGTAAAAAGCCTCGTGAGTTTGTGGTTGAGCAATCACTAAACTCTACACTATCCTTAATTATTGGTGACTGGAAATACATTGAATCATCGAAAGGCCCTAAGATGAATATGGATACCAATACGGAATTAGGTAATTTACCAGAAACACAACTGTACAATATATCGGACGATCCTGGGGAAACAAAAAACCTGTCTGCCATTCATCATAATAAAGTAAAAGAAATGAAAGAGACCCTTGATAAAATTAAACAAAAGTGATTGAGCAAACTATTTTCAGCTGAAGGCTTTTTGTAATCAAACTAAAAATTAAAAGTATTCTATATTAAACTTAAGCAAACCTTAAATATTTTGCTCGTGCAGATTCAGTAGTTTTGCAGTTCAAAAACTGATTGCTTTGCCATTTATTCCTCAACATAATGAGCAAGAATTGTTACTTCTTATAGCAAAGGGTGATGAAATTGCATTTTCAATTTTGTTTAATAATTATCGAAATAAGATTTATTCGATAGCTTATGAACTTATAGAATCAACAGTTATTGCTGAGGAAATTGTACAGGATACCTTTTTAAAGGTTTGGTTGAGAAGAGAAACTTTCGGTGAAGTAACACATTTCAAAGCGTATCTTTTTACGATTACCCGCAATTATGTTTTTTCTGCGCTTAAAAGTATTGCCCGAAGGCAGAATCTCGAAAAGATTGCATTGCAAGATATCCCGATTTATTATTCCGATACGGAAAACAAGCTTGTGCAAAAGCAATATGAAGAGATATTAAAACGTGCTGTGAATTGTTTACCTGCAAAGCAAAAACAGGTTTATATATTGGTTAAGGAAAAAGGGTATAAACGAAATGAGGTAGCTGATGAACTTCATCTGTCATCTGAAACTGTAAAAACACATCTTGCACAGGCTATGCGAACAATACGTGCTTATTGCCTTGCCCATGTTGATACCTTATTGTTGTTGCTTTTAATGCTGCGTTTATTGCAGGTAACAGAATTACCCATGATCCAATAACCGGGTTTCTACTGCCAAAAAATATTTTTCTGTTTTTACTCACCCAAAGTTTATTTCAGAATCGTCTCTTAATGATATCATCTGATACCTGTTAACGATAAGGTATTTAAAATTTAAAGTTGATTTATGCCTGCATCTCTAGAATATTTGTTACAACGCTATGTAGATAAAACCTGCACACAGGAAGAAAGGGCACAATTGATGCAACTACTCCAACATTCCGATAATGATGAAAACCTGCAACAACACATTGATCAATTGATCAGGGAACGGGATGCTCGGTATGTTATGCCAGATGATGCTGCTGAAGCCGTTTTGCATACAATTTTACAAACAGGTAAAGCACCTGTGATTCCAATAAATCATAGTGGCAAAAGAAGATTTAGCATGTGGCCGCGTATTGCTGTTGCTGCATCAATCGCTTTGCTTTTATCAGCTGCTGGTTGGTTGTGGTTAAACCGTACCCCTTCTGCGGGTATAGTAAAAATAGCACCGAAGCCTGCTAACGCTGGCGATATTCTGCCAGGGGGAAATAAAGCTGTGCTTACATTGGATGATGGCAGTACAATTATGTTGGACAGCACATCCAACGGCATTGTTGCACAGCAAGGCGGAGCAACTATTTTAAAAAGAGACAACGGACAACTGGCTTATGATGTATTACAGAAAGGATTCCAAAAGGTACTTTACAATACGCTGAGTACGCCCCGTGGAGGACAGTACCAGTTAGTATTGCCCGATGGAAGTAAAGTTTGGTTGAATTCGGGTAGTACTATCCGGTATCCGACCAATTTTACTGGTAAGGAGAGAAGAATTGACCTAAGCGGCGAAGCATATTTTGAAGTGGTGAAAAATGCAGCTATGCCATTTAAAGTAAATGTGAATGGAAAAACAGAAGTAGCTGTATTAGGCACCCACTTCAACATAAATTCTTATACAGATGAACCTGCCATCAATACAACATTACTGGAAGGAAGTGTACGTGTTACAGAACTTGAAACCCATGACACCCGACTAATAGCTCCCGGGGAGCAGGCTCAGTTAAAAGTAAATGGACAAATTTATGTAAACAAAAACGTCAATATTGAGCAGGTCATGGCATGGAAAAATGGAATTTTCAATTTTGATGATGCTGACCTACCGACTGTATTGCGGCAACTTTCCCGGTGGTACGATGTAGATATAGTGTATGAGGGTACCATACCGCAAAGAGAATTTGGTGGTAAGATGCAAAGAGACTTGAACCTATCGCAGATATTAAGGATTTTAGAAAAGAACAATGTGCATTATAAAACTGAAAAACGAAAATTGATTATTATGAAATAGAAAAAACGACTTTGGGTGTAGTCAACAAAAACCCGGCTAAAAGTTTAGCCGGGCACCGTTAAAATGCTACGAACATTTTGACGATTGCTTGAGTTGCCTGAATAAACAATAATAACGCATCACTTATTCTTAAACACAAACAATGCAAAACTATGAAATTAATTAGTTTGAGTAAGCACTTTTTTACTCGCCAAACAATACTTGCTATGAGATTGAGTGTTATCTTAATGACGATTGCTTTTTTACAAGTTTCCGCTTCAGGAAATTCCCAAACTGTAAATTTTTCCGGCAAAAATATTCCCTTGAAACAGGTTTTTAAAGCGATCGAACAACAGACAGGGTATGTGTTCTTTTACGATGTTGCTATAATTCGGCTATCTAAACCTGTAACCATTAAATTAAAAGATGTTTCGTTAGAAGTGGCACTGAATGAAATTTTTAAAGACCAGCCACTGACATGGGTAATGGAAAACCGAACGATTACCATTTTTAAAAACGCAGAACAAATTAATGAAACCAACAACAGTACGATAACCGGGCCTGCTGTATCTGTAAAACTTGTCAAGGGAAAAGTAACAGACGAATCGGGCAATGCTTTGGAGGGAGTAACTGTTATACATCAAGCGACCGGGAAAGGGGTTGCTACAAATGCAGCTGGTGAATTTGCGATTGAAATAGCTGAAAATGAAAGCGCAATACTTGTATTTTCTTTTATTGGAAGAGAAACAAAGGAAGTTAGAACTGATGGCAAAACATATTTAAGCGTACGACTTTTATTGATAACAAATGTACAGCAGGATGTGGTAGTAATAGGATATGGAACGCAGAGAAAAATTGATATAACGGCACCTGTATCGGTGATTAAGGGAGCGGAGATAGCGAAGCAGCCGTCAGTAAATCCCATAAGTGGGTTGCAGGGTAAAGTTGCCGGTGTGCAAATTACAAATGATGGATCGCCAGGAGCTTCGCCGCAGATAAGAATAAGGGGAGTAGGTTCTATCAATGGCGGTTTGAACCCTTTGTATGTTATTGACGGCGTCTGGACAACTGATATAGGTTTTTTAAATTCTTCGGATATTGAAAGTATCAGCATTTTAAAAGATGCTTCTGCGGGTGCTATTTACGGCAATCGGTCTGCCAACGGAGTTGTTGTAATTACAACTATTAAAGGTAAAGCCGGTAACCCAACCATTAGTTACACTGGTTCGGCGGGAGTTCAAAGAATTACCAATGAACTGAAAATGGCTAATGCATACCAGTATGCTACTCTTGCGAACGAAGTAAGCATGTTGAATGGGGGGGCAGAAATATACGGACCCAATTCCCTTTATAACCCTGCTGTCAGCGACAAGGTTGGAACCAATTGGTTTCACCAGCTTTTCAGGCAAGCCAATATAACCAATCACCAACTTTCTTTCAGAGGTGGTACCGAAAATTCAACTTATAGCTATTCGCTTTCATATCTGAACCAACAGGGAATTGTGGAAACACAGAATTATAAACGTTTCACAGTAAAAATGCAACACGAATTTAAAGCTGCTTCGTTTTTAAAAATAGGGTATAATTTGTTTGGAACAGTTAATAGGTCTAATGATATTAATGGCGATATTTTCAGGCAGGCTTACGCCGCTCCTCCAGTACTTCCTGTAAGGTATAAAGACGGGTTTTATGGAGACCCTTTAGATTATTCATTGAATTCAATTGCCAATCCGCAGGTTGCTCTTGATTACAATAATCAGAATAGGCAAAGTTATTTGCTGTTAGGTAATACTTATGCTGATATAAAGCTTCCGCTCCATCTCAATTTAAGGAGTTCCTTCACTTTTGAATATGACAAGGGAGATCAGCGTAATTATACTCCGGTATATAGGGCTACAACTAATCAAAATAATGATGTATCGTCATTGTTCGTTAGCAAATCCGAAACAAAGAACTGGCAATTAGAAAATACGCTGTTTTATGAAAATACATTTAATAAAAAGCACTATCTAAAAATAATGGCAGGACAGTCTGCCCGAAGAGATAATTCCTACTTTATTACCGGAACAGCAAGAAATGTACCGCATGATTATAACGGTCAACTTTATTTGAGTTTGGGATCTAATTCAACAGGCTACCCAACCATTGCTAATGATGGGGGTGCATTGGCAACAGGTGCATCTTATTTTGGAAGGGTTAACTATGCTTATGATGGCAAGTACCTTGTAAACTTTACCTACAGGGGTGACGGTTCCTCAAAATATACTGGTGATTATAGATGGGGATATTTTCCATCAGTAGGTGCTGCGTGGATAATCAGTAAAGAAAATTTCATGTCTAAGCAAAAGCTTTTTAACTCATTGAAATTACGGGGCAGTTGGGGTATTAACGGAAATGTTAATGTACCGGCTAATATTACAACATTGACTACTTCGCCGCTCGGATATGCAGTTTGGAATGGAGCAGCTTATACATCAACAAGCATTATTTCAGTAGTTCCTCCTTATCTGTATTGGGAAAAGGGGGTAAGTACGGACATTGGATTAGAAGCATCTTTATTAAAATCAAGATTAACATTTGAATTAGACCTTTATAACCGGGATACAAAAGATGCCATTTTTACTGTACCGATATTAGCTTCAAGTGGATTAGGTGGAGGCATTAATGCTAATCAGGCTACTATCAAAAACAGGGGCGTTGAAGTAAGTTTAGCATGGAAGGATAAAATTGGAAGGCATATCAATTATTCCATTGCAGGAAATTATGCTTATAATGAAAATAAGGTAAGTTCAGTAAACTCAGGGGCAAATGCTTTGTTCGGTGGGTACTACAGTAATCCATCACAAATACCGCTTACAAGAACGGTTGCAGGACAGTCTATTGGTATGTTTTATGGATACGAGGCAGTAGGCGTCTTTCAAACAATTGCTGAGGTGCAAAAATCCGCACAAAGTAAATCGGCTGAGGTGGGTGATCTTAAATTCAACGATCGGAACAATGACGGAATAATTGATGATAATGATAAGGTTTATATGGGAAATCCAAACCCTAAGCATTTGTTCGGCTTAAATCTTGGATTTAGTTATGATAATTTTGAACTGTCTGTAGATATGCAAGGAGTAGCTGGTGTGCAAATTTATAACGCTAACATGGGAAAGAGATATGGGGTAGAAAACTTTACAGAAGAATTTTATGCCAGGCATTGGCACGGACCTGGAACATCAAATACTTACCCTTCTGCTAATTTGTTGCATGGAATGAATACGCAACCTAACACTTTCTGGGTTGAAGATGGAAGTTATATAAGAATACGAAACATCAATGCTGCCTATAATATCCGGTCATTAAAAAAGTGGAAGATTAATAATCTGAAAGTCTTTACAGCTATACAAAATCCGTTCAATTTCTTTAAGTATAAAGGCTTTTCACCAGAAGTAACTGCCGCAGGCAACAGTCCAATCAATGCTGGAATTGATGCAGGCGTTTACCCTTTATCGGCCTATTATAATTTTGGTTTTACACTAACGCTTTAAAAATTGCTATATGAAGTTTAATCTTACTAATAAACAAACCGGAATTTTACTGGCTGTGCTCTTAATTGTTATGGGTGGCTGCAAAAAGAGCTTTCTTGATGTAGAACCCCAGGGACAAATAACTGCACAAAAATTTTGGAAAACGGGTAATGATGCTAACGCTGCTGTGAATGCCATATATGGAAATCTCAGAAGTGCCGGGCAAGTTGGTATCGCCTCAATGGCTATTGAAAGCCTTGGATCGGATGATGCTGACGCAGGTGCAAAACAAAGTGACTTACCCGAAATGTACCAGTTCGATAATTTCAGCGTAACATCCTCTAATCAGTTTGTTGGTTCGTTCTGGGCAGGATTGTACACTGAAATCAATTTATGTAACCAGGTGCTGGATAATGTTGATACTATGTCAACTGTAGATGCAACCCTTAAAACAAGATATTTAGCGGAAGCTAAATTCGTAAGGGCCTATTGTTATTTTCGCTTGGTTAGGGCTTATGGCGGTGTGCCGCTTCATTTAAAGGTACCGAAGGAGCCTGTTGAATTTAACAAAGAAAGATCAACTGCCTCTGAAATATGGATTGCAATTGAAAAAGACCTGACCGATGCTGAAGCAGTTCTTCCGGTTACTTATAGCAATGCTACTGATTATGGAAGAGCCACCAAAGGGGCTGCCCAGGCACTTCATGCAAAGGCAGCAATGTATCAAAAAAAATGGACCGATGTAAAGACATATTCCGATAAAGTAATTAATTCAGGCGCATATACGCTGTTTAATAATTACAGTAACCTGTTCCTATACACCAATAAATTATGTTCTGAATCGGTTTTTGAAATTCAATGCGATTTGATTATCGGGGCAGAAAAAGGATCATCTTTCCCCTGGTCACAATATTCAGAATGCCAATCACCGGAGAATCGAAATGGTTGGGGCTGGAATGTTCCCAGCCAGGATTTGGTGAGTGCCTTTTCTGCTGCGAGTGATAATATTCGAATGAATGCAACTATTATTATGATCCCTGAAACTGTAGGTGGTGATAATATCGTTCAAAGTGGGAACAATAATCCCAGATACAATCAAAAGATATATGTTCCATCAAGCGTTTATGTTTCGGGGTATCCACGGGGTTGTCAAAAGGATGTACTGGCTATTCGGTATGCTGATGTGTTACTGATGAATGCAGAAGCCAACAATGAACTTGGTACATTACCTGCTGCTACTGTTGCACTTAATCAGGTAAGAACCAGGGCCGGTTTACCGGCAACTACAGCCACTAACCAGGCAAGTTTACGAACTGCAATTTGGGATGAAAGAAGATTGGAACTGGCAATGGAAAACGACCGCTACTTCGATGTAATCAGGCAGGGAAGGGCTGCTTCTTTATTTGGAGTTAAAGGCTGGATTGCAAATAAAAATGAAGTGTGGCCAATACCCTATAACGAAATCCTTTTAAGTGGAGGTAAATTAACGCAGAACCAAGGGTATAATTAATATATCATTCTAAATAATTAATCATCAAAAAAAATTATCAATCATGAAGAATAAAAATTTTCTCTCTTTAAGATTTACCTCTGTAGTTTTAATTATCAGCTTGCTGTTTTCATCATGCTATAAAAAATACAATGCAGAAGAGTATGCCCCGCTGTTTGTAATTAACGGTTATTCTTATGTAAGTGAAATTGCACCTGCCAACCTGGTTGCCTATTGGAACTTTGATGGCAATTTGAAAGATAGTGTTTCTAATACAGCAGCTACCGGTAGCAACACAAGTTTTGGTACAGGCTATATTGGAAGTGCATTACAAGGTACAACAACTGGTTATGCTGCTGCAGATATTTCTACTCAAATAGCTAAAGTAAATGGAAGTTTCACCATCAGTTTTTGGATGTATTATCCTAATACCACAACTACTGATGACAATTGGACTAATATTATTACCATCACAAACGCTTCCCATTATCAAAGCTGGAATGCCCCATTTTGCGGGAATTTCAATTTCTTAAAATATCCGGGATCAGATCGCACCAATGGAGCAACTTCTCAATTTGGTTATCATATTAGAAATGTATCTGGAACAGGAAATTGGTGGGACGGTCCTGAAGATTGGTTTAATAATTTATGGACTGGATCGGTATACAATAATTGGGTAAACTGGACATTTGCTTATAATTCATCTTCTAAAATATTCAATATTTACAAAAATGGTGCTCAATGGAAAAGTGATGGATGGGTAGATCCGGGCGGCAGCAATACATACCCACAAGTTAAAAATAGTTTTTCTAATCTTCGGTTCAATGACCCATCAACTAAGATCATTTTCGGAGGTAATACAGATACAGGAGTAACAACTGACCAGCAATGGGGCAAGTCAATTAAAGGTTATGATGGTAAACTGGATGAAGTAAGAATTTATAATGCTGAACTGACGCCTGCACAAATACAAGCCTTGCTGGGCTTGCAGGCAAAGGGCAGGTTGTAATTGAATAAGTTTAAAAATTGGCACTATACATAAAGTGAAAAAAATTGAAAATGGAATGCTGTTAATTGCAACGCTGTGTATGTGTAGTGGATGTTTGAAAAATCAACCTGCCCCACAACCAACAGCATCAGGGTTAACTGGCATGAACATCGTTTTAAAAAAAATAAACGATAAAATAATTAGTACTGCAGCTGTTCAATTACAAGCAAACACTGCGGTGATACAGGTAAGTTTCAATGCAAAAATAGATAGAAACGCTGTTGCCAATGCTGTAGCATGGAATAACGTAAGTACATCTTCAAACTTACCTTTTAGTATAAATTTTTCCAATGGTGATTCTGTTCTTATGATTCAACCAGTATCACCATTGGCTTTTTTTTCGATTTATAATATTTCAATATCCAACACATTAAAATCAACGGATGGAACAGCCTTAACCGCTTCATTTTCACTTGCCATCCGATCAGGAATTGATACCACGGATAAGTTTCCCCGTATAACTGATAATGCATTGCTTGATACTGTTCAAAAAAGAACGTTTAGGTATTTTTGGGACTATGGGCATCCTGTTTCCGGATTAGCAAGAGATAAAACCAATGCCATCGATTTGGATGATTGTTCAATTGGTGGTACCGGGTTTGGCATCCTTTGCATACCTATTGCTGCGAACAGGAATTTTATAACAAGAGCTGAAGGCTTAGCAAGGATACAGAAAATCGTTGGCTTTTTAAAGTTAAAAGCAAAAACTTTTCATGGTGCATTTCCGCATCGTGTACATGGTGTAACAGGAGATGTAATTCTATGGCAACCAAAAGATGATGGTGCAGACCTTGTTGAAACATCATTTTTAATGATGGGACTTTTAACGGCAAGACAGTATTTTAGCAGTACAGATTTAAATGAAACTACGCTGCGTAGCGATATTAATACGTTATTCGATAATGTAGATTGGGCGTGGTTTAAAAACGGTAATCAAAATGTATTGTATTGGTTGTGGAGCCCAACGTATAATTGGGATAATTCTTTTATGGTCCGGGGCTGGAATGAAACCTTAATTACCTATCTGTTGGCAGCATCTTCTACCACACACACTATAACTAAAGAGGTGTATGATAATGGATTTGCCAATAACGGTACTATTAAAAACGGGCAGCAATATTATGGTCTCAACTTACCATTGGGTAGTGCATTCGGCGGACCTTTGTTTTTATCACAATACTCTTTTTTATGTATTAAACCAACAGGATTAATTGATGCGTATGCCAACTACGAATTGCAAACGAAAAATCATACACTCATCAACCGCGCTTATTGTATTGAAAATCCTAAAAACTATTTTGGGTATTCCGATTCGTGCTGGGGGCTTACTGCGAGTTCTGCAAATGTTGGCTATACCAATTGTTCGCCAACAAATGATATTGGAGTGATAGCCCCAACTGCAGCATTATCTTCCTTTGCTTTTACACCCAATGAATCCATGAAAGCGCTGAAATATTTTTATTATAAATTGGGAAATTTAACTTGGAAAGAATATGGATTTGTTGATGCTTTTAATTTGAACACTAACCCGGTCTGGATTGCACCACAGGAATTGGTATATAACCAGCTACCTTTAATGATTGCTATTGAAAACTACAGGTCTGGACTTGTCTGGAATTTGTTTATTTCCTGTCCGGAAATAAAAACAGGTATGCTAAAATTAGGGTTTACTGCACCTTATTTGTAAACGGGTAACAACATAATTTATGAACCCTTTTTTTCGTTTATTTATTTTTTATATAGGCACTACAATATTTACTTGTAATATTCTAATGGCACAAACATTATTACAAAAAATAAATAACACAAAACAGGTTTATCGGTTGTCAGGTACTAAAATAACCGCAACAAAAAATCATTTAACGGTTAGCCCTCTGCACTTGGAGAAATTATCAGACGATCAATTTTTAGAACGAATACAATTTGACTATACCAAACTTTGTTTGGAAAAAAAAGATTCTGTCGTTACCGCTGAGATTGATGGATATAATATCAATCTTTTTCCGGTGGCTGTGAAAAATGGCTGGATAGATAGAAAGTCAGCAGCTAAAGGGATGCTGCAGTATTTAAAAGAGTTTTATAATGCCAAAACAATTCATGGTTTTTTCCCAAGGTCATTTAATAGAGCCACTGGTGAAAAAGCAGGTGTTAAATACTGGAACTTTGGAAAACCGTACGATGTTTATGGAACTGCAGTTATAACTGCTTCATTAAAATTTTTTATCGGAAATTTTTTTCAAAAACAAAACACTGTCGAAAATGGAATCAGAAGTTTATGTGCAAAAATAATTGATAGGGTAGATTGGAATTTTGCCTTTAACGAAGTAAAAGGGTGCTTCACCTGGTTTAAGAATGGCGATAATGCAGAACTATTTGATGGTAAAGAGCTTCAGGGTATCTGGGATGAAACATTTTTTATTCAACTGCTGGCATTAAGCGATAAAAAATGGATACATGGGCTTGAAGCATATAATAATTTCACTTCTAAGATGAAGGTTGATAGCATGTATGGTTACCGCTTTTACCCAACATCGCAGATAGGCTATGCAGCGCAATCTTTTCTTTGGTTTGATTTGCGTAATTATAAAGATTCTATTTGCGTAAAAAATAATCTCGACTACTTTACAAGTATTCGAAATGCAGTATTGATGCAAAAGGCATGTACCAAACTAAATCCTAACAAGTTTCAGCATTATGGGAAGATTTGGGGTATTATAGATGTTCACAACGATAAAGGAGATATTCAATTGGAAGAAGTCATCAGTAGTATAAACTTTGATCCTGATGCTGCAATAAGTTGCTTACGTAATGTGTACGAAATTTTTAAAACGAAAAATATATATTCTAAAAAAGGACTGCATGGAAAAGTCAACGTAATGAATAGTGAAATCCAGTCACTGGAAAAAAATACCCCCTGGTATGGTTTTTATTTGCCACTGAATGTGCTTTATATAGAAAATTATCGTTCGGGGTTATTATGGAAA
Source organism: Chitinophagales bacterium (assembly GCA_038205215.1). Lineage (GTDB taxonomy): Bacteria > Bacteroidota > Bacteroidia > Chitinophagales > Chitinophagaceae > Ferruginibacter. The sequence goes on from JBBRCB010000002.1 coordinate 115,347, forward strand.
CTTGCTCAATCTGCACCAGACTATACGTCAATCCTTTTAAAAGCTGCTGTTCACGTAAATCCTAAAAAATAAATATGAAAAAAACATTTCAGGGCAAAGCTGTAGTATGTTTAATAATTTACTTTTTATGTATAATTACTGCTACTGCTGCGCAATCCAAAGTAGCTGCTGCAACCCCGATACCTTATTTAAGAACATTAGAAAATCATACACAATTAATAGTGGATGGAAAGCCCTTTTTAATGGTAGCTGGTGAATTACATAACTCCACCTCATCTACCCCAGAATATTTTAGCCAGGCAATGCAAAATGCAAAAGAGATGAATGTAAATACCGTCATTGCTTCTGTTGCCTGGGAACAGTTTGAACCGCTGGAAGGGAAATTTGATTTTTCCCTGATTGACTTTATTCTGAAAAATGCCAATGAAAAGAAATTAAAAGTTGTTTTAATCTGGTTTGCAACCTGGAAGAACGGGGAATCTTCTTATGTACCACTTTGGGTGAAAAAAGATGCACAGCGTTTTTTTCGGATTAAAAATAAAGCAGGCGAAAGCATGACAGCAATTTCTCCTTTTTGCGGAGCGGCAATGATGGCAGATGCAAAAGCATTCTCAAATTTGATGAAGTATATAAAAGAGAAAGATGTTAACCGAACTATCATTATGATGCAGCCTGAAAATGAAGTGGGTGCTTTTTCGGAAATGGATTATAATGAGATAGCGTTAAAAAAATATAAGGAGCAAGTGCCGGAAGCGATGGTTAATTATCTTTCGGCTAATCAAAACAATCTTGAACCATCTTTGAAAATTTCTTGGCAACAAAACGGGCAAAAGCAAAAAGGCAATTGGAGTGAATTATTTGGTGAAAAAAATTATGCTGCTCAAAATTATTTTTTAACGTGGCATTATGCAAGCTATATTAATGAATTGTGTAAACAAGGGAAAGCGATACTTGCCCTACCCATGTATGTAAATGCATGGCTTGTGCAGTATCCGGAAGAGTCGCCTGGTAAATTTCCTAACGGTGGTCCGGTATCAAAAGTGATGGATATTTATAAGGCTGCTGCACCAGCTATAGATTTTATAGCTCCGGACATTTATCTGTCCAATTTTAAAGAAGTGTGCAGCATGTATTCCCGGCATTCCAAAAAGAATCCACTATTTATTCCTGAATGCGAGAGAACCAATCCCGGTAAAGCCTATTATGCTTTCGCAACACATGACGCACTTGGCTTTGGACCTTTTGGTATTGAATCTTTAATAGCAGATAATGCTTATGCTATAAGTTTTAAGCTGCTAAAAGATGAATTACTTCCGGTCATTGCAATGTATCAAGGTACGGGAAAAATGAAGGGAATTCTGAAAGAAGATAATGAGGATACTGTGAGTGTAATACTGGGACAATATAAGTGTTTCATCGAGTTTATCGAAAAAGGAAAAAATGCGTATGGAATCATTATTCAAACCGGAGAAGCTGAGTTTCTTGTTGCAGGAATAAATTTAAAAATCAGTTTCTTTTCAAATCTTTCTTCACAAAAAATCTATGTTGCTCAGGTTCAGGAAGGAGGGTACAATAGTAAAAAATGGAATACATACAGGTACCTTAACGGAGATGAAACATGGCATAATTCTTTTTTATTTGCAAGAGGACGAAGCTACTCTGTTCGTAATGAAAATGGGAAAAGATTTTTCAAACATATGCTAGCCCCCATAGCAGTTCTAAATAAAAATTTGGAAGCTAGCTTAGAACAGCAGCAAGTAGAGTGTCCTGGCGTCTATATTGTAAAACTTTAGGGTAAAATTCGGTTACCTGTTTATTTTAGTTTTTCAGTAGCTGCTGAAAAAATTATTCATATAAAAAAAGTAATTTATAAAATCATAACACTAGCTAGTCTTTCAAGTATTCTCCATTCAAGGGCGTAGATCGAAAAAAATAAACTACATTGTCTGCTCAAATTATTTCAACATTCATCCTGGGTGATCCTTGAATAAAACAGTAGATTAGATGTGAGAGTGACTAATAAGTAGGTTCAAGTTTATATGACTGATCAGCACCTTCTTTTTGCATTACCTATACCCGCCCAACCGATTTTTAATATCTAAATTAGTGTTGTCAAAATAGTGGATGAACTTATTCAACTCATAAAATTAATTAACATTAAAATGAATGATGTTATGCTGTTAAATTTACTTTCAAAAAAATGCAATAGGTATTTTTCAACAATTAGTATTTTATTTTATCTGGCTCATTATTTTAGGTTCACTTGTAGTACAAACCAGTTTTGTACATCCGCAAACACTGGCACAGCCTCAACCTGGTACCATTAACCCGCCAGCCCTCTAGCGGTGGGTTTAATGATAATACAATTAATGCTGATAAATGGACCTTCCGGGAGAGCTTAAGGTCCAAAGGCTCACGTTTGGGATTATATATCAACAGTTGGTTCTGGAAACCACAAAACGCTTTCGAGGGGAATAGAAATTTTGTATGGAGAGGAGATAAAGTTGAAACAAAGAAATAACATCCTATCATGGTTATTTCATCCGCAAACATTTGGTCAATTCTTTTTTACGGATGCAATAAGAAGAATAATTTATAATCATATTTGGATAAATAAATTCATAGTTTATTTATATGGTTTAAAAACACCAGTCATGTTTAGATACTTCATCACATTTTTATTGATATTGTTTGCTGGTTGTTATCTATATGCACAAAATAATAACCGTCAACCAAACATTGTAGTCATATTTGCTGATGATCTTGGCTGGGCAGATCTGGCTTCTTACGGCAGCACTTTTTACGAGACACCAAATCTTGATAAGTTGGCTTCAAACGGCATTCGTTTTACAAAGAATTACGCCACCTGCCCGGTATGTAGCCCTACACGTTCTAGTATGATGACGGGGAAGTACCCGGTAAATACCGGCGTTACCGATTGGATACGAGGTAGACAGGCTGATGGGAAAGCACAACCTTATGAAAAATTAATAGCACAACCAACAGCCTATCAATTGGCACTTGAAGAAAAAACAATTGGTGAATATGCATTAGATAATGGTTACAAAACATTTTTTGCCGGCAAATGGCATTTAGGAGAAGAGGAAAAATATTGGCCCGATCACCAGGGCTTTCAAATTAATAAAGGTGGCTGGAGTGCAGGTTCGCCAACAGGAAGAAAGAATGACAGCACCGGCGGTTATTTTACACCATACAAAAATCCAAAATTAAGCGATGGGCCGGCAGGTGAATATATTACCGACAGGCTGGCTAATGAGTGCATTGAGTTTATTGAGAACAATAAACAGGCTCCATTCTTTCTGATGTATTCTTTATACGCTGTGCATAATCCTATGCAGGCACCTGATTCGCTAATAAAAAAATATGAAGCAAAGCAAAAGAATTTAGCCATACAAAGTAAAGTCAGATTTGCAAAAGATGAAGCCTGGATGAAGTTTGAAAACGGTTGGAAGCGGAGAGTTGTTCAGGATAACCCGGTATATGCAGCCATGATTGAAAATATGGATTGGAATATTGGTAGAATAATAGAAAAACTTAAACAGTCTGGCCTGGATGATAATACCCTGGTAATTTTTACTTCTGATAATGGCGGTTTAAGTACAGCTGAAGGAAGCCCTACCGTAAATGGCCCATTAAGAGCTGGAAAGGGATGGTTGTATGAAGGTGGCGTAAGAGTGCCGTTAATTATTTATTGGAAAGGGAAAACAACAGCAGGTTTAACTTCAAATTTGCCAGTAAACACCGCTGACTTTTTCCCCACTATAGCAAAAGCTATTAATAAAAAATATAAAAAATATAAAAATATTGATGGAGAAGATATATTCCAAATGTTAGCAAAGCCAGGTAAGTACCAAAACAGGAATCTATTCTGGCATTATCCACATTACAGTAACCAGGGTGGTAAACCAGGCTCATCAATCCTGGAAGGAAATTATAAACTCATTTACAATTATGAAGACGACAGCATTGAACTTTATGACATAACGAATGATATTTCGGAAAAGAAGAACATTGCATCTGCAAATAAAGAAACAGTGAATCGGTTGAAGAGAAAGTTATTAAATTGGCTACAAGAAAACAATGCGTTAAAGCCAAATAAAAATCCTGGTTATAATCCTTCTGCAAAAGTTGCCTCAACAAAACAAGACGAATAAAAAACAGAAAAGCTACAATAAAAAATATTTTTTATTGTAGAAGTGATTTTTTTAATTAAAGAGTTCTTTATCCCAATTTTATTTAATTATTTTAAGTAATGTTGTGGTATTTAGTTTAAGATGGTATTAAAAAATTTCCGATTCAATCAACATTTAACGCTTATTTTTTTGTTGAACTGAATACACCACATTTTTGAAGCACCTACCTACCTGCCTTATAAAATATAATTACTTACTTGCTTTAGTATTTTTAAATAAATTAAAACCAAAACGATGCTTGCTTTAAAAAGAAAACTGCTTTCATTTTTGGGCTTATTCTGCCTGCTGCTTTTAATAAGCCCTGACACATTTTCACAAACTATTACCGTTAAAGGCAATGTTGTTAATGCCGTTGATAATACAGCTTTGGCAGGAGTATCGGTAATAGAACAAGGTTCTGATAAAGGAACCAGCACCGATCAAAAAGGTTTTTTCAGTTTGAGAGTATCAACAGCCAAACCGGTGTTGCTTTTTAGTAATGTGGGGTTTCAAACCTATAAACTCCTTTGGAATGGGTCCTCCATTGTTGTAATAAAACTGGAACCTGTGGTTGCAGCAATGCAGGATGTGGTGGTGGTTGGTTATGGTGTACAGAAAAAAATTAACCAAACCGGTGCAACCCAGACAATTAAATTTGATGATGCCGTAAACCAGCCTGTTACCAATGCAGGCCAGCTCATGTATGGTAAGTTTTCTGGTGTGCAGCTTACCCAGGGTAATGGTTTGCCTGGATCTGACAACTCTGCTGTTACTATAAGAGGGGTAGGAACTTTTGGGTCAACTTCTCCTTTGGTAGTAATTGATAATATCCAATACATAGGTTTGGACGCGTTCAATAATTTGGCACCTTCTGATATTGAAACCATTTCTGTTTTAAAAGATGCATCGGCGAGTGCCATTTATGGAGCTAGAGGTGCAAATGGTGTTATTGTGGTAACTACTAAAAAAGGTAAGAGTGGAGCGATGAGTATAATATATAATACTTACAAAGGGTTCCAGGAAGTGACTGTGGTACCTGAGTATTTGAACGCAGTTAACTATGCCACATTAAAAAATGAAAAAGATATTAATGCAAATGGTGCAAATGCACCCCTAAGATATACAGCGGCAAACATTCAAGCCATGATTGACGGATCGGATGCTGATAGGTATGCTAATACAAACTGGGCAAAAGAAATTCTCAGAACAGCGCCTATTCAGAATCATTATTTGGCTTTTTCCGGTGGTAACGATAAAACCACTTTCAGGATTTCTTTAGGGTACTTGGGCCAGGAAGCAATAGTTAAAGGTAAATTCAAAGCAGATCGTTTTAATTTAGGCTTAAATCTCAATTCAAAGGTCAAAGATTGGGCAACGATTTCAAATGTTACCACTGCTTCCTGGTCAAAGTTTAAAGGGCCAACAGGAGGTGCGAATGCCATTACAGGTGAAACAGGAATCATTAATCAATTTCAGCGATCGTCACCAACGGTACCTGTGTATTATTCAAATGGAAACTATGGTATTGTTGACGGATCTTACCAGAATGTAAATTTTAGCTTCCCCATTACTCATCCATTAAATAAAGGACTTTTGGGAGACTATAGAAGTGATGACATTAATGTTGCGGAGCGGTTTGGAGTAAAAATTGATTTTAATAAAGACTTGTCTTTCGAAACGAGCGGTAGCTTGAACCTGAGCATTGGTAATGTTTCTAATTTTACTCCTACAAATAGTACTTACGACTATGATCGAATTCTTGTAGGGACAACTGCAGTGAATACACTAAGTAACAGTACCAGTTTCAATTATAGGTTGTTAAACGAGAATATCTTACGCTATACTAAGAATCTTAACGAAAAGCATGACTTATCAGTTTTGTTAGGGCATTCATTAAATTATAACAGGAATGATGGATTTGATGGCTCTTTATCAGGATTTCCTTCAAATGCACTGCAGGAGTTTAATGCAGGAGGAGTTTTAAACCCCAATGTTTCAGGTAGTGCAAACGAAGAAGCAGTGCAATCCTTTTTCTCAAGGGTAAATTATATTTACAACGGCAAGTATCTTTTCGAGTTCAACGTCAGGAGGGATGGGTCATCTAAATTCGGTGCAACAAACCGGTATGGTACCTTCCCATCAGCTTCAGCAGGTTGGAGAATAAGCCAGGAAAAATTTCTTAGTAAAGTAAATTGGATTTCAGATTTGAAATTGAGAGGTAGTTGGGGTATTACAGGTAATGATAATATCGGAAATTACATCTTTGATCAAACCTATAATGCAGGATTGGATTACTTCCTGGGTACTAATACCATTGTTGGTGCGGTTGCCGTTACTGCATTAGCTAACCCTACTATCAGGTGGGAAAAAAATGAACAGTATGATATTGGTTTAGATGCAAGCTTTGTTCATAATAGGTTATCACTAACGGCTGATTATTTTAAACGCAGCAGTTCCGATCTATTATATGGTAATTATCCTATACCAAGTACCATTGGCGTAACCAACCTGGCAGCACAAAACGCAGCAACTATGGTAAATAGCGGATTAGAGTTAGCGCTTAATTACAGAGGTAAAATTAAAGCACTTAGCTATAGTGTTGGCGCTAGTTTAAGCAAATATGCTAATAATAATGTAACAGGATTGGGTGATAAGGGTTTGGAAACAATCAATGCAGAAAGTATCATTAGAATTGGAGTTCCGTTCAACGCTTATTATGGTTATAAGGTTCTTGGTGTTTTTCAAAGTGCAGCTGATGTTACAGCTGCTCCAAAACAGTTTGGTAGTAATAAAACAGGCCCGGGTGATTTTCAATACGCAGATTTGTCTGGCCCTAAAGGGATACCTGATGGCGTTGTTGATGGTTTTGACAGAACTGTCATTGGAAATCCGTTTCCGAAAATGATTTATAATTTCAATGCAAGCATAGGGTATAAAGGGTTTGACATGAATTTTCTTTTCGAAGGCCTGAATGGTTTGGATCGTCTCCTGAATGATAATGGTCAATTACCAATGGAAGGTGACAGAAATAATTCACTTTCTTATTGGATAAACAGATGGACACCAACTAATCCATCTACTAAATTACCACGCCTGGGAGGGCCAAATAACTCGGTTGCTTCTTCATTCTATATCGAAGACGCTTCTTATTTACGGCTTAAAACCGTAGAAATCGGCTATACATTATCCATTTCCATTTCAAAAAAATTCGGAGTATCAAAATTGAGAATCTACGCAGGCGGTCAAAATATGTTAACGTTTACCAAGCTGAAAAATTTTGATCCGGAAAGAGCTAGAGGTGGAAATACGGATCAATTAACCCCATTATATAAAGTTTATACTTTCGGTTTAAACCTTAAATTTTAATTAAAATGAGAAAGATATTAATTATAAGTCTCGTATTGACCTTAACAGGTTGTTCGAAAGATTTTTTAGACAAGCACTCGCTTACGCAAATTGCTGCAACCAGTTTCTGGAAAACAGAACAGGATGCAATCTTAGGTATTAATGGCGTCTATGATGTATTGCAGGATAGGAGTTTATATAGTGGTACTTTAAATGGTGCAACGGGATTAGCTATGTATGACAATTTTGGCGACAATTGCTATAATTCTTTCAAGTTTGAAGGCCCTGGTAATTATATGGAGGCAAACATCGATCCTTCAGATGCAGGAAAAAACCTTTTTACCCCTTTCTGGATATCCTGTTATAAAGGTATTGGTAGGGCCAATGTGGCTTTAGAAAATATTGAAAAAATGCCGAAATCAGTTATTTCTGATGCCAGCAAGAATGCGCTGTTGGGGCAGGCACTTTTCCTCAGATCACTTTTTTACATGAACCTGGCGGTTTATTATCAGGATGTTCCTCTTATCCTAAAAACACAAACATTAAATGAGGCGTATGTTAATAAAAATACCTACCAGGAAGTTTCTGATCAGGTTATTAAAGATTTAAAAGAAGCTGCAAATAAACTCCCTGTTAATTATCCAGCCGCTCAATATGGATATGCCACCAAGGGAGCTGCATTAGGCTTACTTGCCAGGCTTCAGCTATACAATAAAGATTACCAGGGGGTTTTGGATGCTACAGCTACAATGCTAACATTGGGGTATACACTAAACCCAAGTTATACACAGTTGTTCACCGAGGCAGGTGAAAATTCTAAAGAAATTATTTTCTCCGTACGGTTTTTTCAGGATGGTGGCGTTTCAGCTAACGGAGAAATGTTTTCTGCTACTTTTAACGGTTTGCCTAAGGTGGATGAGCAACCCATGCCTAATTTGGTAAAGGATTATTATTGCACTGATGGTAAATCAATTACTACATCACCATTGTATACTGCAGCTACTCCAAAAAATAACCGGGATCCCCGTTTAGCAGCTTCAGTATACTTTAAAAATGATATTTTCCTTACAGATATAGCAAAAGTATTCACGGGAAATACAGCTACAACATACGGGCTTAAAAAATATCTCAGAACATTGAATACTTCAGCAGCAGGTGTAGGTGTTTTCAATCCGGGGGGACAGGATTTTTATGTACTTCGTTATGCAGATGTGTTATTAATGCGGGCTGAAGCCCTGGTAGAATTGAATCAGTTACCGGGAGTTTATTCTTTAGTTAACCAGGTTAGGGCAAGGGTTACGATGCCCACAGTTGAAAGTGTTGAAGGTTCAGGTTTAAGCCAGGCGGCTTTAAGAAATATAGTTAGACATGAAAGAAGAGTGGAGTTAGCAATGGAAGGATTACGCTTTTTTGACCTGAAAAGATGGGGAACAGTTCAACAGGCTTTTCAGGCTGCACTAGCAGATAACGTTGCTGGCTATACGGGAATAGTTTATCGGGGTGGAAAATCTGAGACATTCCCTATTCCGCAAAGTGAGTTGGATGCAAACACAAATCTGGTGCAGAACCCTATTTGGCAGTAATGATTAACAACAGTTATAAATGAAAATTCCGGCTCTTTACCAGGCCAGCATATTTACATACAATTTGTAAATACTTATAACCGGTGTTTTCATTTTATTAGTCAATTCAAATAAAAACTGAAATATGATATATCAAAAATTGCTTTTTGGAATAGTTGTGTTTACTTCTTTTTCCTGTAAAAAAAGCGACAGCGTTACCAGTGGTAGCAATACAAGTACATTTCAACCCGGGTCAAAACTTACCGTTGCCAAAGCTGTGGATATGGGGGGAGCAAGGGCAGACTTGAATCCTGATACGATTTATTCATCAATTAATAATGGGCTTAACAAATTCACTCCGCTCCCCGCAGGTTTCGAGGATTTAATTGTTTCGTTTTACTTACCAAAAGGCTACATGGCTACATTTGCCGAAAACAGCGACGGTACAGGAGCTTCATCCTGTTATGTTGCTGCACAATCTGCAATAACTGCAACACTTTCAACAGCTGTGCGACGGAAAGTGTCGTTTATCAGGTATGTACCAGTTACCAACCCTTTAAAAAAAGGATTTGCTTCAACCGATAGCAATGCTGTTAAATTGTTCAACACTTCATCCTGGTATTATGGGTGGAGCTTTAACCGGCCTTCACTTGGTTCAATTCAGTATGTTGCTATGACCTGGGGTAAAGGTTCAGCAACTATTGATAATGTTGGTTATCTTTTAGGAAGGCCTGATGTGGATCATTTGTTGTCCTTCAATGAGCCCGATAATGCCACGCAATCTAATATCCCAATTATTGATACAGCAATTGACAGGTACAAGATTATGTTGCAGTCCGGTATTAGGCTTGGTGCTCCTGCAACCAGGCAAGACCAGATGTCCGGCGTCGGTAAGTGGGGAACAAATTTTATGGCTGCAGCACAGGCACAACAATTAAGAGTTGATTTTATTCCACTGCATTGGTACGACTGGGGAAATCAAACGAATAATCAAGCAACAGATTCGCTTACTGCGGAAGCAGTTTTCAACAGGTTTAAAACATATGTAGATAAAATTCATACTGTATACCCGGGTCAAAAAATATGGATCACTGAGTATAATGCCAATATCGCAAGAACATCAGTTGTGCTAAATAAATATTTTATGAAACTTTCTACAGACTGGATGAATGCAACTGATTATATAGAAAGATATGCTTATTTCTTTGAAAACTCCTTACCTGCTGTGAACGCTGGCGTTATGACTGATGCCGGTACTTACTGGAATAATATTGTTTCTCCTGTTTCTTTTCCTGTAAACATCGAGTAATGGAATACGTTATATTGAAAGAAAATTATTTATATTAATAAAGAATTTGAAAAATCAACTAACAACAAAATCAGGCTAATTTAGTTACTCTTTAATTCAACATGTTTAAAGTATTATTTCTCTTTATTGTAAGTCAGCTGGTTGTTGTTTCAGTCTCTACACAAAGTTTGCCCCTGGGCAAACTTTGGTATGATACAGAGGGTAGGATGATCAACGCTCATGGCGGCGGTATCCTTTATCATAACAATACCTATTATTGGTTTGGCGAAGTGAAAGGAATGGGCAAAGATGGTAACATTGCGATGGATGGTGTGAGTTGTTATTCTTCAAAAGATTTAACCCACTGGAAAAATGAAGGACTGGCTTTAAAGATGATAGCTGATACGAATAGTATGTTACAACCCGGCTGTATCTTAGAAAGGCCTAAAGTAATTTATAATGCAAAATCAAAAAAGTTCGTGATGTGGTTTCATCATGAGTTGAAAAACCAGGGTTATAGTGCTGCCTTAGCAGGATTGGCAGTTGCTGATAAACCAGCAGGACCATACCAGTACATTAAAAGTATAAGACCTAATCAAAACATCTGGCCTGTAAATCTGCCTCAGGATCAAAAGCGTCTATTGGATTATCCTTTATTAAAAAGAGCCGACACAGGATGGAATGCAAAAGTGATTGAGGGAATGTTTGTAAGAAGAGATTTTGAAAAAGGACAGATGGCAAGGGACATGACATTGTTTGTTGATGACGATGGTACAGCTTATCACATTGCTTCATCAGAAGATAACCAGACTTTGCACGTATCTAAACTTAATGAAAACTATACTGATTTTTCTGGTGAGTACTACCGGATCCTTGCAGGTAAAAGCAACGAAGCTCCTGCAATTTTTAAATACGATAACAGGTATTATTTATTTACATCCGGTACAACGGGATGGAAACCTAACTCTGGACGTTCCTTTGTTGCCAATAATATTTATGGCCCGTGGAAATCATTAGGCAATCCTGTGCGTGGAACCGAAGAAGATAAAGCAACTACTTTTCAATCACAGAGTACATACATTTTGCAGGTAGCTGGTAAAAAGAATAAATACATTTATTTAGGAGACAGGTGGACACCTGAAAATGCAGCGGAAGGAAAATACATCTGGTTGCCGGTTATATTTGAAGATAGTAGTCCTGTTATTTACTGGAAAGACAGGTGGTCATTAGATTAAGCTAAGTAATCAATCCTGTTGAACAAAAAGTTTTAACCAGCATTAGTTTTTATCTACCGTTCTTTATTACAATGCTGTAGGTATGGTGCCGTATTTTACATTGTTCCGGTTTTTTAAGACAAGAAATAGTGCCGGGTGGCTCATCTACTTCTTCTTCTCTTGTTCTTTTATATACTGGGTAGGTGTTTTACCAAACTCCTGTTTAAATGCTTTGGAGAAATAGGATTGGGTTTGTATGCCTACGCTGTACATAATATCTATTAGCGACAACTCACCTTGTGTAATCATTGCTGCTGCTTTTCTTAGGCGGATGGTGCGGATGAAATCGCCGATGGGCTGGCCGGTAATGCTCTTTATCTTATTATATAGCTTGGTTCGGCTCATACCAATTTCTGAACATACAAAATCAATATCCATCTCTGGTTTTGAAAGATGGTTTTCTATCAGTGCCAGTAAGTCTTCCATAAATTGCTTGTCCCTGCTGGAGTGGGCGAGCTCTTTTATTTCGACATTTTGATCTTTGCGGTAATGCTCTTTTAGTTTTTCTTTTTGTGCCAGTATATTTCGCAGCGTCAGTTGCAAAATGTCGATACTGAGTGGCTTGGGAAAATAATAATCAGCACCTGTCTCGGTGCCTTCTATCCGGGATTCGAGACCATCTTTTGCAGTGAGCAGAATGAAGGGTATATGGGCTGTTTCAAGTGTTGTTTTTATTAGCCTGCAAAAATCTATGCCGTTCATCACCGGCATCATGATATCGCTGATGATAAGGTCGGGAAAATATTCCAATGATTTTTCCATTGCCTCTTTTCCATCGGCAGCTTCAATAATCCTGTACTGCTTTTCCAGCGATTCCTTCAGAAAGGTCCGCAGTTCTGCATTATCGTCGGCAATAAGAAGGACGTACTCTTTTGATTGGCTTGTTTCCGATTGTGTAGTTAGTGGTTCTATCCTACTCGCTGCTGCATGCAGGGCTGGAGGTGCTAACAAGCTTTCTAAACGAACAGGCGATTCGTTATTTTTCATCCATCTTTCCTTCTTGCTATAGTCGGCTTTGCTCACTGGAATGGCTATCACAATTTCGGTTCCCTTGCTATAGCTGCTATACACATAGATATTTCCCTTGTGCAATTGGGTAAGCGTTTTTACAAATGCCAACCCTATACCCGACCCAAGGTGGTTGTCGGATACCCGGTAGTAGCGTTCAAACAAATGCGGCATCGATTCGCCGGAAATACCTGTACCATTATCTGCTACGCGGAAATAAATAAACGGCCCGGGTCCGTCGTTATGTTTTATCAACAGTTCGTTTTCAAACTGTGGTTTAAAATTTTCAAGCGAATCCATAACCTGTAGTTGCACCTGCCCATAATCCTGCGTGTATTTAAAGGAATTACTAAGCAAGTTGATAATGATCTTTTCAAGCACCTGCCTGTCGAACCACACTTCGCTTATTTCTGTGTTGCCTGAAACCTTAAAGGACATATTTTTTTGTAATGCCAGCTCACTAAGCTCCTCGGCAATTTCCTGTATAAACAATGTGATGCTGCCCGGCATTACCTGCAATTTCAATACACCAGATTCTGCTTTTCTGAAGTCCATCAGTTCGTTGATGAGCTGTAGCAGCCGGCTTGCATTGCGTTGGATTAACTGGTATACCTGGCTGTTTTTAGAACCAGTATTTTCTTTTAATAATTTTTCTACCGGCCCGGTAATCAATGAAAGCGGCGTACGGAATTCATGTGATATATTGGTGAAGAACTGCAACTGCATCTGGTGTATCTCTTCTTTTTTTTCTTCTTCATAACGCTGCAACCGGATCTTTTGCCAGATGCGGTACATATAAAATGCGGCACCAAACAGAGCGGCTGTCACCAGTAGCCTGAACCACCAGGTTTGCCAGAAAGGGGGTGTAATAATTACTTCAATGATCTGACCCTTTTGATTCCACACCCCATCATTGTTAGATGCTTTTATAATGAACCGATAAGTGCCCGGCGTTACATTGGTGTAGGATACCCTGTTTTCACTTCCAGCATTGATCCAGTCTTTATCCCAGTTTTCCAGCTTATAGGCAAAGCGATTATTTTCCGATGCGGTATAGTTGAGTGCAGCAAAACCAAATGAAAAAGTGGCATCCTTATAAGTGAGTTGTATTTTGTTGGTAAAGCTGATGTCCTGTTTCAGCAATTCATTGCCATTGCCACCAACCACTTTTATATTCTGCACCTGAAAATCGGTAACATAAACAGGCGGAACAAATGTGTTGAGTTTTATTTCGTTGGGGTAAAAAGAGTTGAAGCCATTAACGCCACCAAAATAAATCTGGCCGTCTTTTGTTTTAAGGAATGCGTTGGCCTCAAATTCCATATCCTGCAAACCATCGCCGATGCTATAGGTTCTTACCATCTTTGTTTTGGGATCCAGCTGTTTAAGTCCTGCTGAAGTACTTATCCAGAGAAAGCCATTGTTATCTTCTACAATTCCCTTGATAAAAACAGATGACTGTCCTTCGGCAGCTGAAAAAACAGAAAAGTTGTTGGCAGCTTTGTTATACAGGTACAAGCCTGTCTGCCCAAGCCACAGATTCCCCTTGCTGTCGGTAAACAAAACCCTTATGTCGGGCTTTTTACCTTCCTGGTCAAAATAATGTTCAAACTCACCGGTGGATGCTGCCAGTTTATTCAGTCCGCCATCATCAGTGCCTATCCACAAATTGCCTTCCTTATCCTGGGCAATGGATACAATATTATTCCCAGTGAAGGATGTTTTTCCGGTTTTACTTTTGTTTACTGGTGTAAAAGTCATGGTTTTTTTATCCAGCATTTGCAGTCCGCCAAAGTAGGTGCCAATCCATGTTTGCAGGTTTTTGTCTTCGAATATACACTGGATATAATCGGAACTAATATGGCCGCTTGTTCGTGAGGTAGTGCGATAGCGTATAAAATTATTTGCAGCTCTATCATACAAGCATAGGCCCCCGCCCCAGGTGGCTATCCATAAATTGCCTTCACTGTCTTCCTTAATATCTATCACCTCATTAGAGCCAAGACTTAATGGATTAAACGGATCGTATTTATAATGGGTAAAAGTGCCTTGCTTCCGGTCAAAGCAGTTTAAGCCACCGCCATCTGTACCTATCCAGATATTGCCATATTTATCTTCAAAAAAAGACTTTACATCGTTATAACTTAAACTATTGTTAGCTGGTGTTTGCCGGTAGCGTTTAAATTTTTCGGAGTCGGGCGTATATAGATTAATGCCGCCCCGGTGTGTGCCGATCCAAAGGTTGCCCTGTCTGTCTTCGTACAAAATAGAAACGGTTCGTTGGCTTAAACTGTTGGGGTTATCGGGCTGGTAGTGATAGTTGTAAAATTTACCGGAGGAAATATCGAACCAATCGAGTCCGCCATTTACAGTGCCTACCCATATTTCTCCTTTTTTACCAATAAAAACGGTTCGTACAAGATTGCTACTGATGGATAGGGGATCTGATGCTGTATGCAGGTATTGCTGGTACGTTCTAAAAGCTGGATCAAAAACCAAGAGTCCGTTATCTTCCATGCACAAGAGCAGTTTACCGTTTTTGCCTTCTGCTATCGACTGAATAGAATGGGTGCCTATCGTAATGGGTTGAGGACTGATGGCTGAAAATTCATCTTTTCCATTTTCATAAATAAGGAGGCCACTTTCGGTACCGGCCCAAAGGTTTCCCCGGCTATCTTCTAAAAATATATTGATGTTGAGTACCGATGATGTATTGTCTATGGCATGGCAGATAATCCGTTTGAAACTTTTATTGCCGGCATTGTACAAACTGATGCCTCCACCGGTAGTGCCAATCCAGATACGCCCTTTTGTATCACCATAAATAGCAGCGATGTGATTGCTGACAAGCTCATCAGTCTGTTTGGTCTTTAACCGAGTAAAACTATTGAGCCTGGGATTGAAAAGATTGAGGCCATTGCGGGTGCCCACCCAAAGGTTATGTTGCTGGTCTTCGTAAAGGCTGGTGATAAAATTATCGCTGATGCTGTTACTGTCGGTTGAAGTATTTCGGTAAACAATCATCTGCGATCCATCGTAGCGGTTAAGTCCGTCCCTTGTTCCAAACCACATAAAACCCCGGCTATCCTGAAGGATTGTTTCAATTGTACTATTTGATAGTCCGTTTTCACTTTTTATATGCCGAAAGTTTACGAGAGGAGCTTGTGCAAAACTGTAAACAGATAAAATGCAGGTGCAAATAAAACAAATGATACGTAAAAAAAAAGGGAATAGACACATGGTATAAGATAGAATGCTGTTGAAAAGTAATTGTTTCTGTTCAAGTTAGCGAAAAGATTGTTCCAAAAATACTGTCCCTAAAAGAATGATGATTAGAAACAAACTTGTGATGGCTGAGATAAAGCTCTAAGCTAAAGGCTGTGTAGATTTGTTCTAATTACCAGGCCAAGCCAATGGCTATCTAATTAAAACTAAACTGTGTAACTCATCTTCACAACGATTACTTAAACTCTAAAAAAATCTGTATGAGAAAAAAAATTAAGGAAAAATGGTCATTAGACGCTTTTTTAAAACCTTTATTCATCCTTTTGGTGCTGTTTTCGTTTGGCGCAGTCTCTGCACAGAATATAGTCACAGGAAAAGTAACTGATACTTCCGATTCTCCTGTTCCAAAAGCGACAGTAGCTGTAAAAGGGAAATCTAAAACTATGGTAACTGCCAACGATAAAGGAGAATACAGAATTAAGGCATCTGTCGGTGATATACTAGTATTCACTTCTATTCAATACCAGACAGAGGAAATCAGAGTAGGTGCTTCTGCTCTGGTAAATGTAATGCTCAATAGAACCACTTCATTGATGAATGAAGTGGTGGTAGTTGGTTATGGAACAACTGCAAGAAAAAATCTTACTACCGCCATTGCAAAAATTGATGCTAAATCAGTTCCACAAGCTGCCAACAGCTCTATAGCACAACTTGTTTTTGGACGAGCTGCAGGTGTGCAGGCCGTTCAGCGGAGTGCGGAGCCGGGAGGAAACATTAATATTTCCATCAGGGGCAGAGGTAACCCATTGGTAGTAATTGATGGTGTGGTTACCCCTTACGGAGAACTTGAACCTGGTAATAGCGGAATTGCCAACGAATTGAATGGGGTAAGGCGTGGCGGTTTTGCAGGACTTAATCCAGATGATATAGAATCAATAGAGTTTTTGAAAGACGGAAGTGCTGCCATTTATGGAGTGAATGCATCTAATGGTGTAGTTTTAATTACAACAAAAAAAGGTAAAGCAGGAAGGCAGTCAGTAAGCTACGATGGAAGTAGGTCGGTTGTTAAGAATAACAAATACCTGAACCCGTTGAATGCTACCGACTATATGGATTACTTTAATCAATTGACAAAGGATAAATATTTAATTGATAATAATCAAGCTCCTTTTGGTGCAAATACGGCTACCGGCTTTGTGCCAAAATTTAGTGCAACCGATATTAAAAATGCAGGAGAAGGAACAGACTGGCTCGGTCTTGTATTAAGACAGGGCGCAATTGATAACCACAACCTGAATGTGAACGGTGGAACGGATAAAGTTGTATACTTTTTTTCCGGTAATTATTTTAATCAGGAAGGTACCATGCGACAATCAGGCCTTAAAAGATATACAGGCAGACTTAATATTACCTATAATCTCAACAAATTCCTTTCGCTTAATACCAATGTAAGCGGATCAAAAGCGGATTTTAAAAACTCAACAGCAGGCTGGCAAAATGGGGGTTCGGGTGCACAGGGTTTTGGCGCATTGCAGGCTGCAGTTGCATATCCCAGAAGTGTTCCTTTATATGATGCCAATGGAAAATACAGTGTTTTTCAATTAACGGGTAACCCGGTATCGTTGTTGGATATCGACGATAAAACAGCGTATACATCTTTAAATACTACTGCTTCTCTGGATGTAAAAATTCTTGGCAATGAATTAACCGGCCGTTTACTTTATGGCAATAACAGCGAAAGCTCTTTAAGAGATTTTTTTGTTCCATCCTCTACTTTTTATTTTCAGTTAAACAGAGCAAGAGCTTCTTTAAATGATTCAAGACGTGATGTGACAACAATGGAAGCAACACTTACTTACAAGAAAAAACTATTGAACAATAAATTGAATTTTGATGCAGTAGGCGGTATTGGACAGTATAAAAACAGCGGCTATGGATTTGGTGCAGCCAGTGCAGATATGCTGGATGCAATTGGTACTTCTAATCTTTTTGCAGGAACTGGTGCAGTAACCGTAAGCTCTTATAAGTCACTTACAAAAACACGTTCTTATTTTGCGCGAACTACTTTAGATTTTCTTGACAGATATGTTCTACAATTGATCTACCGTTATGACGGCTTCAATAACTTTTTTCCACAAAATAAATATGCAGCTTTCCCCTCCGCATCTGCTGCATGGAAGGTATCCAATGAATCTTTCCTGAAAAATAATACTTATATCAGCTTGTTAAAATTTCGTGCAAGTATTGGCGTAACAGGTGATGCATCTGGTTATGCTTATGCGAATTATATTCCAGATAATTCGTTGGTTTCTTTTAATAGTGGCGGCAGACAGATTTTACCTTATGTACTGGCGTCTCTTGACCATCCTGAACTCCAGTGGCCAAAAACAATCAATAAAAATATTGGTGTTGATTTCGGATTGTTTAAAGACAGAGTCAGTGGTTCGTTTGATTGGTTCAGGGACGATATAACCAGGCTTATTACCAATGCAAGTACAGCTCCGCTTAGTTTTTTGGGAACACAGCCTGTAAACGGTGCCTACAGAATAAGAACGGGATGGGAAACATCTCTAAGCACACAGAATATTAACAAAAAAGATTTTCAGTGGAGCAGCAGCATTAACGTTTCGCATGTATTGTATAAGCATGAAGAAAGGTTTCCTTTTGAAGTGATACCACAGGGCGGCAATGTAAAAGACCCTGTAAATTCAATCTATGTTTTTCAAACAAATGGCATTCTGCAAATTGGAGAAACTGCCCCTGTATGGCAGCCAGCTAATGCAAAAAAGCCAGGTGCTCCAAAGTTTGTTGATGTAAATGGCGATAAGATACTGGATAGTAAAGATATTGTAAGATACGATTCCGATCCAAAACTCACCTTTGGCTTTGGCAACAATATTAAATACAAGCAATTTGATTTGGGTGTTTTGTTCTATGCACAGGTCGGTGGCTGGGGTTATAATAACCTGGTATCATGGGCAACACCAGCAGGCTTTATTTCAGGGAATCAAAGCGGTATCCAGGAAATAAAAAATGTATGGTCCACCACTAATACTTCGGGTACTTTACCGGGTGTGGCGTATGATGAATATGCTTTAGGACTTGCTGCAGGAGTTGATACAAGATTGGAAAAAACTGATTTTGTTCGCTGCCGTAACATAACGCTGGGTTACACATTTAACCAACCTGCTGTTAATAAATATTTTAAAAACCTTCGGATTTATGCTGACGCACAAAATCCATTTATTATTACCAATTACCGAATTGCTGACCCGGAGGTACAGGCGTTTGGTGTAAAAGGTGGTCCGGCTCCTTACCCAATGGCAACAACATATTCACTTGGTATAAAAGCAAATTTTTAATTTTTTAAATTATTGATATGAAAAAGACAATCTTAATAGTAACCATTTTTTTTGCACTTTTAAGCAGTTGCAAAAAAGGATTAGATGCCAAAATCTATGGCTCTTTAAACCCAACTAATTTCCCAAAAACAGAAGCCGATTTTAATTTGCTCACCACCGGTGTTTATAAATTGTTCGGATCAAAATGGGGATACTATGGAGATGTGGGAGGTGTAAGTGGAAATCTTTTTTTTGGTGTTGAATATTCCAATCTTTTTTTAAATGATTATCCAACCGACCTCATCGCTCATTTCCCTAATTGGGGTGGTTTTTTTGATGGTTTCAGCAAACCAGATTTCAATTTTATGAAAACATTGGGTAGTGGCAGGAATCATTTGGAGAAAATCCGTTTCATTACCAAGTACACTAAGATGATTGATGATATCGAAAAATCCTCCATCAGTGATGCCGCAAAAAAAACGTTTTCTGCTGAAGTAAAAACTGCAAGAGGAATCATTATGTATTATTTATTAACGATGTATGGACCCGTTCCTGTTATAACAGATCCATCAAAGATTGGAACAGATGCCGAGAAAGATTTATCAAGACCCGCCAGAGCAGCTTACACTGCAATCATTGCTGGTGATTTGAGATTTGCCGCTGATAATCTTCCGGTTACCCCAGCTGACTACGGAAGATTTAATAAAGGTTGTGCGCTAACCTATTTAACCAGGCTTTATCTTAACGAAAAGAATTGGCAGAAAGCAGAACAAACTGCACGGGAAATTTTACCGCTTGGATACAGCCTCGTAAATGATTACGCCAGTCTTTTTAAAAGTGTAACAGAAAAAAATTCAGAAACTATCTGGGCTGTTACTTGTGATCCAACTGCTGATGGCAGCGAAAAACTTGGCAACATGAATGCCTGGTCATACTATTGTTTCCCCACCGATTTCCCTGGTAATATAACATCCGTAGGTGGAAGAAAAGTTGGCGGATGGGCATGGCCCGGTGCATTTACAGCTACATGGTCATTTTACGATTCATTTGATCCGTTAGATAAAAGAAGAACCTTATTGCTCGATCGTTATGATGCAGTAAACAGCAGTGGTTTTCCTGCTGGTTATTCCATTACACGGGCTGGCGGTATGATTGGGCCAGTTATTGCAAAGTATCCCGATGACGACCCTACTGCATTCTCGGGAAACGATATACCGGTGTGCAGGTATGCAGACGTGAAATTGATGTTGGCAGAAGCTATTAATGAACAAGCTGGTCCAAGCAGTGAAGCACAAGGTTTGATAAACGATGTACGCCGCCGTGCAGGCATTGCTAATATTGGTGGTGTTGATATTGTTTCAAAAGATGCTTTCAGGGATGCCATTTTAAGAGAGAGGGGATGGGAATTATTTTTTGAAGGTCAAAGAAGAATTGACCTGGTGAGAATGGGTAAATGGACACAGGCACTTACCGCTGCCGGCAAGCCAGTAGCAGGTACAGGTGGTGGTCTTTTTCCGGTTCCTCAATATATGCTCGACCAGGGAATGGCACAGACACCAGGTTATTAAAACACTTTTTTTCATATAGCATAGCAAGCAGTCGTTTTGTTAAATGGGTTATCTGGTAATGGGTAGCCCATTTTTTTAAACGGGGAGAATGGGCTTACTGTCCCGCGTATAAATGAGTAAACTTGCCTTCCAGTTCTATAAACTCATTTTCAAAAACATCCTACAGGATGAATAATTGTTTTAACCATGTTAAAAAATACTTTTTTAAAAAATATGGAGCCATCAGTTGCCAATCTTCCTGAATGTAGGGTTAAAAAAATATCCCGATATATTTGTTCACTTTTGTTGTTAACCATGCTAACAGAGATGGCTGCATCCCAACAAAACCTGTCCGTTAAAAAATATGCTGTTTCACTTCCTGCATCCTTGGGTGAATTAAATGATGCAATGCTGCAAATAGATTATACTGGTGATACCGGTATGGGTTTTATAGATAGCGAACTGGTAACCGATGAATTTAATAAATTCATCCCCTTGCAAATAGAGTTAAGAAAATTTTATCCCAATGCAGCACGTAAGGAAATGCTATTTTATTTTCGTTCTTTGCAGAAAGAGGCAACCTATTTACCTTAATCCTGCTGATGTGCCCAATTTTAAAAATAAAAGTGAAGTACTTGAAGTTAAAAAAGTAAGCTTCATTCCTGAGTAGACAGTGAAACTTGAATTTAAAAATTAAAATTGTAAACCCAGTTTTATGAAAGTGAATATTTATATTATTTCAATCGTATTGTTGTTTACAAGTTCCTGTAAAAAAAGTGATGGGCAAAACAACCCTGTTCCACCTGTAACAACAGATACGAGTGTTGTTAAAAATGCTGGCTTTGAAAGGGATGCGGCAACACAAACACCCACGTCGTGGCAAACCGCCGGCGATGCAGATGCGGATTATACAGCAGCAGCGGGTGTTAACAGCAGCAGTTTTGCATTGCAGCATAAAAAAAGTACTCCTTATAATGTATACACATATCAAAAAATAACCGGGCTTGCCAATGGTTTTTATACACTAACTGCCTGGGTACAAAATAGCGGCGATCAAAAATCTTGTTTTCTTTCTGCAAAAACCTTTGCCGGTGAACGAATAACAAGTCTGCCAGTTACATCCACATGGATACAAGTATTTATAAGAGGTATTGAAGTAACCAACGGTGAATGTACAGTTGGCATTAGCTCGGATGCCAACGCAGGCAACTGGTGTAGTGTTGATAATTTTTTATTGACCAAAGATGACAAGTCTTACACTTTTCTTAAGGGAGCCGATATTTCAGAACTGACATATATTGAATCAAAGGGCGGTAAATTTTTTGAGAATGGTGTGCAGAATGATTGTATTACCATATTAAAAAATAATGGTGTAAATATGGCAAGGTTAAGATTATACAATGATCCGGGAAACCCTTTGTTCACACCATCCAATCATTTGCCCGCTGGCATTCAAAACCCAGCTGATATACTCATACTTGCTTCCAGGGCTAAGGCCGCAGGCATGCAGATTCAATTAACTTTTCATTATAGCGATTATTGGACAAATGGAAGCACACAAACTAAACCGCATGACTGGTCAACATTAAATTATGCCCAGTTAAAGCAAGCAGTATATGATTTCACTTTTAATTTTATGACCCAGATGAAAGCTCAGGGAACTACTCCTGAGTATGTTTCGTTGGGCAATGAAACTGCAGGCGGCCTGCTGTTTCCCGATGGGGATTATAATCACTTTCCGCAAATGGCAGAATTGTATAATAAAGGCTACGAAGCAGTAAAAGCAGTTTCGCCCAATTCAAAAGTGATTATTCATTTAGATGATGCAGGGAACTACGATAAGTACAACTGGTATTTTGATGCATTAAAAGCAGCCGGTGGAAAATTTGATATCATTGGAACTTCGTATTATCCATTTTGGACGAACAAAACAGTAAGTCAAATGCGTGAATGGGCCAATACGATTTCAACAAAATACAACACCGATATTATTATTATGGAATCGGGTTATAACTGGAATGCAACATTGCCATCAGGCGCTTCAGGCCAACTTTCAAATAACGGGCCTTATCAAACTATCTATCCATCATCTCCCGAAGGGCAGCGGAATTTTATGTACGAACTGTTTAACGGCATTAAACAGGCAAATGGGGGAAGAGTTATTGGAGATATTTACTGGGATCCTGTTATGATTGCCGTACCTGGCGTAGGATGGGAACTTGGGGCACCCAATGTAGTTTCTAATACCACTGTTTTTGATTTTAACGGGCATGCACTACCCTCATTAAAAGCGTTTAAGTTTAATAATTAATCAATAATTTTCAATGAAAAAGAGCATGAACATAATTTCTATAATAAGTATGTTAATTTATATGAGTTGCAGTAGTTCCTCAAAAAGTTTACATCAAAAGCAATCCACCACCTTCATTCAAACGCCAACTGAAAATTTGTACCCATCTCCGGATTTAGTTGTTTCTTACCATTCTGATTGGACTAAGAAACATTACCCGGAAAGGATTATAGAATTTAAAAAACATCCCCTTGTGGTTGGAGATATTGTTTTTTTAGGTAACAGCATAACTGAAAAAGGTGGTGATTGGGGCAGTCGTTTAAACCTTCCTAATGTAAAAAACCGTGGCATTGCCGGTGATGTTACTTATGGTGTGTTACTTAGATTAGGTGAAATATGTTTTTACAAACCAACGGCTGTTTTTATTCTGATTGGCATAAATGATATGTTTCATGACTCTTTAAGTTCCGAATATATAGCCGGTAATAATATTAAAATTGCTGCTGCAATTCATAAAGAATCGCCACATTCTAAATTATATGTGCAAACGATACTGCCTACATCCAATCAAAAATTAGTAGCAAAAATAAAAGCTGTGAATGACCAACTTAAGAGTAATGCAGGCTTCAAGACTTATACATTGATTGACCTGCATTCTTTTTTTTCAGATGAAAATGATCTTATAAAAAAAGAATTAACGAATGATGGTGTTCATTTAACAGAAGAGGGATATAATCTTTGGGTTAGTGTTCTATTAAAGTATTTAAAGTAATTCAAGGTTTTTTTTGTTTAAATACTATTAAATAGTTACGGTTTAAAAAATTGATTTTGTAAAATATATTAGTAGTTTTAAATACTTAGAAACTTAATACTTTAACGAATATAGAAATAATATACAATTCAATCATTGCAGGGAAAAAAATCAGAATGAAACAAAGAGTAATTACAATTTTTACATTAGCAATGCTAGCAGGCATCTGTTCATTTGCACAGCGCAAACAGGTTAATATCGATAACAATTGGAAATTTGCATTTGGTCATGCGGCCAATCCGGATAAAGATTTTAATTACAGTACAAAAACTATTTTCTCAAAATCGGGTGGAGCCGGAGGTACGGCCATTGATCCACGATATAATGATAGTAGTTGGCGAACACTTGATCTGCCTCATGATTGGGCGGTAGAATTGCCTTTTGTATACGTTGACAATTTTGATGTGGAGAGTCATGGGTACAAACCAGTGGGTGGATTATTTCCTGCAACAAGTATTGGCTGGTACCGCAAAAATTTTACCATACCTCAAACCGATTCGGGCCGTCGTTTTCAGTTACAGTTCGATGGTATATTCCGCGATGCACAGGTATGGGTCAATGGTTTTTATCTTGGCAATAATCAGAGTGGTTATGTGGGTGTTAATTACGACATCACCGACTTTATTAATTACGATAAAAACAATGTGATAACTGTAAGGGTGGATGCTACGCAGTACGAAGGCTGGTTTTACGAAGGCGCAGGCATTTACCGGCATGTATGGCTTAACACCTATGCCAACACGCATATTGCCACTGATGGCGTATTTGCTTATGCAAGCATCAATGGTAATAAGGCAACCCTTAATGTGGAAACAACCATTGCCAATGAATACGGCAGTGCCGGCAACTATTCTGTAAACACTTATGTAACCGACCGCAACGGAGTAAAAATAACTGCTGCAAACGAAACAGCATTAACAATAAATACAAACGAAGAGAAGACAACAAAACAACTCATCAATGTTGTAAACCCAACACTTTGGTCGTTAGTAAACCCTTATCTGTACAGGGTTGTGGTGGATTTAAAAAAAGACGGTTTGGTTGTTGACAGTAAAAGACTTCGCTTTGGTTTCCGCACCATTGAAATAAAAAAAAACGGTGTTTTTCTTAACGGAAAGTATGTAAAAATATTAGGCACCAATAATCATCAGGATCATGGTGGCGTGGGTAGTGCTTTGCCCGATTACCTGCAATACTATCGCATTGGTTTATTAAAAGAATTTGGTGCCAATGCCTACCGCACCAGCCACCATGCACCTACACCAGAATTACTGGATGCCTGTGATAGCCTTGGTATGCTGGTATTGGATGAGCAGCGGTTACTCAACAGCGGTGCCGAATATATGGATCAGTTTCAGCGTTTGGTAAAAAGGGATCGCAGCCGTACTTCGGTTTTTATATGGAGCATTGGAAACGAAGAAGGATTGATCCACACCAATACATATGGCAAACGCATTGCCGAAACTTTCATCAGTAAATTAAAACAACTAGACCCTACACGTACCTGCACTTATGCCGCCGATGTGGCAAATGTTTTTAAAGGTGTAAACGAAGTGATACCAGTACGCAGCTTTAATTACCGCCAGTTTGCTGTGGCCGATTATCACAGGGATCATCCCAACCAGCCCATTCTTGGAACCGAGATGGGTAGCACAGTTAGTACCCGTGGCATATTGGAAAGAGATTCCATACGTGGCTACCTGCCCGACCAGGATATTACCGCACCATGGTGGGCCAGCACCGCCGAAACCTGGTGGAAACTGGCTGCCACAAATGATTATTGGCTCGGTGGTTTTATCTGGACAGGTTTTGATTATCGTGGAGAACCCACACCTTTCAAATGGCCGAATATCAATTCTCATTTTGGCGTTATGGATATGTGTGGCTTCCCAAAAAACCTATACTACTATTATCAAAGCTGGTGGACAGATAAGGATGTATTACATATTTCACCACACTGGAACTATCATAACGAATGGGGGCAACCGAAAAAACAAATTGATGTTTGGGTAAATAGTAATGCCGATGATGTGGAGTTGTTTTTAAATGGTAAAAGCTTAGGCAAGAAAAATATGCCCCGCAATGGCCACCTGCAATGGAAGGTGGAGTTTGAACCGGGAAAACTGGAAGCGATAGCCAATAAAAAAGGAAAAAAGCTTACCTCCAAAATTGAGACAACAGGTCAGGCCTTTGAAGTAATATTAACACCCTATAAAACAACGGTGCTTGCCGATGGTAAAGATGTAACGGTAATAAATGTTACAGTAGTTGATAAGGAAGGCATGGAAGTGCCGGATGCTGATAACCTGATTCAATTTAAAATAAATGGTGATGCAAAAATTATTGGTGTTGCCAATGGCGACCCCAGCAGTCATGAGCCGGATAAATGTGCGGATGGTGCATGGCGGCGCAGCTTGTTCAATGGCAAGTGCCAGGTAATACTACAGGCAGGCACCAGGCCCGGTAGCATTAAGTTTGTAGCAAGTGCCATTGGATTGCAAAGGGGATCAACTGATGTGATTACAGTGGCACCAGAAAAAATAAATACTGTTACTGTGGATGCCACCTATAAACTGAGTGGCGAAGGAGCCAAGCCAAGACAGGTAGATCAAATACTGGGTGCGGATATTTCTTTTTTGCCCCAGCTGGAAGCAAGGGGCATGAAATTTTCTGATAAAGGCACAACAAAAGATGCCCTTGAAATTTTAAAAGACCATGGGTTCAATTATATACGTTTACGAATTTTCAACAACCCGGCACAGGATAGCGGCTATTCACCAGCAAAAGGTTTCTGCGACCTGGAACATACCAAACAAATGGCCAAACGTGTAAAGGCAGCGGGCCTAAAACTCCTGCTCGATTTCCATTACAGCGATTACTGGGCCGACCCAGGCAAGCAATTTAAACCAGCAGCATGGCGTAATCTTTCTTTTGAAGAATTAAAAAAAGCATTATACGATTATACCAAAATGGTAATGCAGGAACTGAAAGCACAAGCCACCACACCGGATATGGTGCAGGTAGGCAACGAGATCAATCATGGCATTTTATGGCCCGATGGCAATGTGGCTAATATTGATCAAACAGCACAATTGCTTTGTGCCGGAACAGCGGCAGTAAAAGCAGTGGACCCAACTGTACAAATGATGATGCATGTGGCCTTAGGCGGCCAAAACAATGAGTCAGTTTTCTTTATTGACAACATGCTGGCACGTGGAGTACATTTCGATGTAATTGGCCAGTCGTATTATCCCAAGTGGCATGGCACATTGGCCGATCTTGAAAATAATCTTAACGATCTTGTTCGCCGTTATAATAAAGATGTAATAGTAGTAGAATACTCAGCACTGAAAGAGGAGGTGAATAAAATTGTAAGTAGTGTGCCGGGTGGCAAAGGAAAAGGCACCTGCATTTGGGAACCGCTTAGTACCTGGGAAAAATTTTTTGATAATGATGGGAAATCGAACGACCTGTTATCAGTTTATGATAAGATAGCCGCTGCCAAAAACAAAAATGCGAAACAATAAAATCGCTACCAACTGTCGTCCTAAAATTATGTTGCTGTTTATTAATCATGTTGGTTAGCAAACTATTATTAATTTTTGATAGAAATGGGATATGATTAAAAATTATTTAGTCAGATAGTAAAACATCATTACCACATGCATTTGTATTAAAATAAAAGAATTGAATCAACTGAGTTTGGTGTAATCAAGTTGTTTTTTAAAATGACGCATCTGCCCCCTTTTTTAAACCTAGTATAACCCTGCAATTTTTCTATAGTTACTGTACATTTAACCTATTATCACACTAATTACAAACTTGCTTAATATCAAAATATAGTTATGCAAAATATTATTGCAACAAAAATAGTTGAAGCATTTAAAGAACTTTTTGGTAGTACAACAGATCCTGTAATAGTTAGATCCCCTGGTCGTGTAAATATTATAGGTGAACATACTGATTATAATGATGGATTTGTTTTGCCTGCGGCTATTGATAAAGCGGCATATATAGCTATGAGTTTGAGACATGATGATGAAATACATTTAATGGCACAAGATCTTAACGAGACTTTTTCAACATCTATTAAAGATCTGAAGCCCGTAGGTGATACAAGCTGGCCTAATTATATACTAGGTGCTGTGGCACAGTTTCAGAAAAAAAATATTCCGCTCAGGGGATTTAATGCAATCCTTACCAGTGATGTTCCTATAGGTGCCGGTCTTTCTTCATCAGCCGCAGTGGAATGTGCTACTGTTTTTGCATTAAATGAATTATTGCAAACCAATCTGGGTAAAATTGAAATGGTGCTTATGGCTCAAAAAGCAGAGCATCAATATGCTGGTGTGCTCTGTGGCATTATGGATCAGTTTGCTTCCGTGATGGGAAAGCATGACCATGTTATAAAATTAGATTGTCGTTCAATGGAATATGAATACGTACCATTTAAATTAGAGGGTATCAAAATTTTACTGTTGAATACAAATGTGAAGCATTCGCTGGCATCGTCAGAATACAATACCCGCAGGCAGGAATGTGAGCAGGCTGTTGCGTGGATAAAAGAATAT
Organism: Chitinophagales bacterium; assembly: GCA_038205215.1. GTDB lineage: Bacteria > Bacteroidota > Bacteroidia > Chitinophagales > Chitinophagaceae > Ferruginibacter. The sequence goes on from JBBRCB010000002.1 coordinate 143,802, forward strand.
CACCCGGAAGTACATTCATTAAGGGATGCTACGGAGTTTATGCTGGATGAATATGTGTTACCCAAAGATGCTTTGATAGACATGCGAAGCCGATTTATTGTACAGGAAATAAATAGGCTACTGCAAGGCTGTGCTGATTTAGAAAAAGGAGATATTAATGCGTTGGGTAAAAAGATGTTTGCAACACATGATGGCCTCAGTAAAATGTATGCAGTGAGTTGTAAAGAACTGGATTATCTGGTTGACTTTGTTCGAAATAACAATGCTGTTATTGGAGCCCGGATGATGGGTGGTGGATTTGGTGGTTGTACAATCAATCTTGTAAAAGAAAATGCTATTGATGAATTAATTGAATTACTAAAACCAGCCTACGAAAAGGAAATGGGTTTGCCATTAACTTATTACGTTGCATCAATTGAAAACGGAACCGAAATAATCTCCTAAACTATGTTTGATTTAAAAGAACATTCGCATACACGGTTGAATATTTTAACAGGGGACTGGATTTTAGTTTCCCCACACAGGATGAAGCGTCCCTGGCAGGGTAAAACAGAAGATTTACCAAAAGATGAAAGGCCTGCATATGATTCTCAGTGTTATTTATGTCCGGGTAATAAAAGGGCGGATGGTACTATTAATCCCGATTATAAAAAACCATTTGCTTTTGTAAACGATTATTCAGCTTTGTTAGTGGACGTACCTTCAGGAGTTTATGATGAATGTGATTTACTGATTGCTAAAAGCGAAAGTGGTATGTGTAAAGTAATTTGTTTCTCACCACAACACAACCTTACATTGCCTCAAATGAGTATTAGTGAAATAGGGGATGTAATTAATTTATGGCAGAGGGAATACGAAATGCTATCAGTAAACTCATCTGTTAAATACATTCAGATTTTTGAGAACAAAGGTGAAATAATGGGTTGCAGTAATCCTCATCCTCATGGACAAATCTGGGCTTCATCATCTATACCATTCGAAATTTCGAAAGAAACAATACAGCAAAATAATTATTATCAGCAGCATGGAATCAGTCTCTTATCTGCTTATATAAAATTAGAATTACAAAAGCAGGAAAGAATTATTTTAGACAATGAATACTTCGTTGCGCTGGTTCCTTTTTGGGCTGTTTGGCCTTACGAGGTAATGATTGTAAGTAAGCGCCATGTTCAGAATATTATTCAATTTAATGAACAGGAAAAAAAGGCCTTTGCAACTATTCTTAAAGAGCTTACTATTAAATACGACAACCTTTTTAATATTTCTTTTCCGTATTCTGCCGGGATGCACCAGGCGCCTGTAAATGAAGGCGGGCAAGCGGCCTGGCATTGGCATATGCATTTTTATCCGCCGTTATTAAGAAGTGCTGCAATAAAGAAATTTATGGTTGGTTACGAAATGCTGGCAAATCCCCAACGCGATATTACGCCGGAAATAGCGGCAGAAAAATTAAGAAGTTTACCTGTGGTGCATTACAGTATCATTAATCAATAAAAAGTGTATGAAGCGTATTATGGTAACAGGCGGCCTGGGTTTCATCGGTTCTCATACCGTAGTGGAATTGTTACAGGCAGATTTTGAAGTTATTATTATTGATAATCTATGCAATTCACAGGCTTTTATCCTGGACAGGATTGAAATGATAGCAGGACAAAAGCCCGTATTTTATCAAACAGATATGTGTGATAAAATAAAACTGATTGATGTGTTTAAAAAAGAAAAACCATTTGATGTTGTTATACATTTTGCAGCATTAAAAGCTGTAGGTGAATCGGTAAAAGAGCCTTTGAAATATTTTCAAAACAATCTTTCATCATTAATGAACCTGTTAGATTGTATGCCTGCTGCGGGTTGTAACAAACTCGTATTCTCATCGTCAGCTACGGTATATGGTTTCCCTGATGAATTACCGGTTAAAGAAGCAGCAGCTTTTAAAAAAGCACTCTCAGCTTATGGAAGTACTAAGCAGTTTGGAGAAGATATGATTGAGAAACTATGTGCAGTGGGTTATATTAAGGCAATAGCATTGCGTTATTTTAATCCGGTTGGTGCACATGAATCTGGTTTGATTGGCGAATTACCAATTGGTGTACCTAATAACCTGATGCCCTATTTAACACAAGCTGCTATTGGCAAACAAAAAAAATTGACTGTTTTTGGCAATAACTATGCTACACCGGATGGCAGTTGCCTGCGGGACTATATACATGTAGTTGATTTAGCAAAAGCGCATGTAAAAAGTTGTGAAAGGCTTATTGAAGATATAGCGTCAGATCAATATGAAACTTTTAATGTGGGTACAGGAAATGGAATATCTGTGTTGGAATTAATACAGGAATTTGAAAGTATGAATGCTGTAAAATTAAATTACAATATTGGCGACCGCAGGCATGGTGATGCCCCGGAATTATATGCAGATGTTGCCAAAGCAAATAAAATTTTGCAATGGAAAGCAGAAAAAAATTTGAAGGATATGGTAATAGATGCATGGAGATGGGAGCAAAATGTTGCAGAATTAAACCAGTAAAACAATCATTTAAAGTCATAATAAAATTTATAAATAAACACAAATTGTAAATAACCAAACACCTAGCTTATGAACAGTTTAGTAACAGCCGATTATCTTGTTTTCATTTTTTATTTCCTGCTGGTAACTTCTTACGGTATCTGGATTTATAAGAAAAAAAAGAAAAAAGAAATCGATACAAAAGATTTTTTTCTTGCCGAGGGTTCACTTACCTGGTGGGCAATTGGTGCATCATTAATCGCATCCAATATTTCTGCTGAACAATTTATCGGGATGAGCGGGGCGGGGTTTACCATGGGTATAGCTATTGCTGCTTACGAATGGATTGCAGCAATTGCCCTTATCATTATTGCAATATGGTTCATGCCTATTTATTTAAAAAATAAAATATTCACCATGCCGCAGTTTTTAAAACAGCGGTATAATGAATCGGTAAGTTTAATTATGGCTGTATTCTGGTTATTTCTCTACATATTTGTAAACCTCACTTCTATTCTCTTTCTTGGTGCCTTGGCCATTAATAACCTGAGTGGTGGAGAACATTTTCACCTGATTATGATTTTACTGGCATGCTTTGCACTCTTTATTACATTGGGGGGTATGAAGGTAATAGGATATACTGACGTTATACAGGTAGTGGTACTTATCATAGGTGGATTGGTAACGTCTTATGTAGCACTTACATTAGTGAGTGAGCATTTTGGTATGGGAAAAAATATTTTGGCGGGCTTTAATAAGCTAATGGATGATGCACCTGAACATTTCAGAATGATATTCGATAAGCCTGGTGAAAAGGCTTCACAGGCTGAAGTTAATAATTACCTGGCGCTTCCGGGTATTGCTATGTATGCTGCCGGACAATGGATTGCGAATTTGAATTACTGGGGGTGCAATCAATATATAACTCAAAGAGCTTTGGGCGCCGATTTAAAAACTGCCCGTACCGGTATTTTCTTTGCAGGGTTTCTAAAGATTTTGATGCCAGTTATTGTAATGCTCCCAGGTATTGCAGCATTTGTATTGCACAAAAACGGGGGCTTACAGGCAGAGATGCTGGTTAACGGAAAAGTAAGTGCAGACAATGCATACCCTGCAATTCTTGCTTACTTACCAAATGGATTAAAAGGCTTATCAATCGCTGCTCTTACTGCTGCTATTGTTGCATCACTTGCCGGAAAAGTAAATAGTATCTCCACCATTTTCACACTGGACATTTATAAAAAATATATTAATAAAGAAGCAACGGAAAAAAAGATGGTGTGGCTGGGCAGGTTAGTTATTGCGATAGCGATGGCCTTAGCCATTTGCTTCACGTGGAATGACCTGCTGGGAATAAGCAGCGAAGGTGGATTTATTTTCATACAGAAATATACCGGGCTGATCAGTCCTGGTGTGTTTGCCATGTTTATTCTTGGTTTTTTCTGGAAGCGTACTACGGGAGCTGCTGCTATTGCCGGTCTTATATCTGGATTTTTATTTTCATTATTTTTTATGAATTATGCGCCTGGTGTTTTTGGAAACCAAACCTGGCTTTACTCTGCATTTAGGAATGGCCAGGGATTTTACGAAATACCATTCCTGCTTAATATGGGTTATAGCTTCTTTTTTGCAGTTGCAATAATGGTTATTATTAGTTTATTTGGCCCTAAGTTTAATCCAAAGGGGTTGGAGATAGATAGAAGCATGTTCAAAATACAACCATCGCATACAGTTCTGATTGTAGTAATTTTATTGTTGATATCATTGATTTATGCAAAATTTTGGTAGTAGTTGTCAAGCTGGATAAAATATTGTTTGGTAACTTATACTTCAAATGATAATGAAAAGAAAAACACTTAATGATGCAGGTCTTCTGTTTGGGGTATGTATTTTTTTATCCTGCCACAATATAAAATCTGCTGATGAAGGCCAATTAAAAAAAGATAGCGTACACTCCTGTATGAATGTGCCAAACAGGTTTGCAGGTAATACAGATAGTAGCCTTATAAAATTCAATGGTGATACATCTGTTGCAGGTATGGTTTTTATCAATGGAGGAATATTTGAAATGGGAGGAGATAACGAACAGGCAAGTGCCGACGAATACCCTAAACATAAAGTGCAGGTATCCTCCTTTTATATAGATATAACGGAAGTTACTAACCTTCAATTCAAAAAATTTGTTAGGGCTACCGGATATATAACTACCGCTGAGAAAAAACCTGATTGGGAAGAGTTAAAAAAAACGGTGCCTCCAGGTACTATAAGGCCACCTGATAGTGTAATGATGGCGGCTTCCCTGGTATTCAGGCAAACTGTGGGTCCTGTAAACCTAAATGATTACAGCCAATGGTGGGTCTGGGTTAAAGGTGCTGACTGGAAACATCCTCAGGGACCAGGAAGTACTATTGTTGGCAAAGAAAATTATCCGGTTGTGCAGGTAAGTTGGGATGATGCTATGGCTTATTGTAAGTGGGTAGGCAAACGTTTGCCAACAGAAGCAGAATGGGAGTTTGCTGCAAGGGGTGGGCTTACAAATAATATATATCCCTGGGGAAATGAAAATGTAAATACGGGTAAACCAAAAGCAAACATTTGGGAGGGAAAATTTCCATACCTGAATGAAAAGAAAGACGGATATATTACGGCAGCACCTGTAAAATCTTATTCTGCTAACGGGTATGGATTGTATGATATGGCTGGTAATGTTTGGGAGTGGTGCAGTGACTGGTACAATGCCGATTATTATAAAACCATATCTAATACCATTTCAGTAAATCCTGCAGGAGCCGATAAAAGTTTTGATCCTGATGAACCTTATGCAAAAAAAAGAAGTTTGCGTGGTGGCAGTTTTCTTTGTAATGATAGTTATTGCAGCGGATACAGGGTTGCAAGAAGAATGAAAAGTAGCCAGGATACAGGTTTGGAGCATACTGGGTTTAGATGTGTGAAAGATCAATAAAATTTAGAAGGTATTCAATTTACCAAAGCAGATATATTATCAGAAAATCGTACAATCCCTGGTTTCTGGCCTTTTGCCTAAGATGACAATCCCTGTAATAAGAATACAACAACATTGATAGAAGTGATGGCGGTAGATGAATATTGGGAAACAGTATCTGTGGTTGCACTATATCAGCACAGATTAGCATTGAGGGAATTGATTAAGTTTAAAGATAAAAATAATAAACCAATACTCTATACCAATTTCGAAGACGAGTTTACTGCTAATATTCAAAAAGAAGAATTTCTACTTGGTGAAATGAGTCTTGAGCCATATTGCAAAAGAATATAAAAATTCATAAGGGAAAATCAGACCCACATTACCATTCACCGGATACAAAATAATCAACCCATTACAGAAAAAGAATTAAATGAACTTGAAAGAATGATTCTTTCCATGCATTAATTTTGCTATAAAAAATAAGGGATAAATTAGTAAAAACAAATTTGATATCCACCAAGTCAAATCGGTTTCTTTTGGCAATGTCCAATATGAAACTGGAGACATGGAACAGAAAAGGAAGGTAACTGGCTCGATTTTTCCTGAAAAATAAACTTTTGACGGATTTCGACTTCGAACCACAAGAGTCAATGAGGTCGCCCATCTAATATACAGTGTGGACGAGGGTTTCAGCGAAAATAAAAAAAGGACAAACGCCGAAAAATCGGGCTTGTCCTATATTGTTGGGTTACTAGGATTCGAACCTAGACGGACAGAATCAAAATCTGTAGTGCTACCATTACACTATAACCCAATCTTTCTTCCCTATGCTCAGAATTTGGAGTGCAAAAATAAGGTTTCAACCCTTTTTAGCCAAAAGGATTTTAGGTTATTTATAAAAGATGTAAAAAAACAGCAATGTAACGAGCAAATTACTCAGCATGTTGACCATATCATTATTGCACCATTTAAACCCTTTTACTTTTTGAGTCCCGGCAAACGCATCATCAGTAAGTATTCCGGCTGCTGTTTTGTATTGTATTTGCAGCAAACTTCCTAAAATGCTGTCCACAAGCATGCCGGCGAATCCTGCAAGACTTACCCCTATAAAAACCCGTAAATAAAAATCATAACAGTAAATGGTTACAACAGAAAGGAACGCGGCGCCTGCAAGCCCTGCGGCAGTGCCTTGTAAAGAAATGCCACCAGACACGCCCGGTGGTATCTTTTTTAGCGATAAAATATCATAGGTAGCCCCTTTAAAATAAACACCCAATTCCGAACTTGTACTATCGGACATGCTGATACAAAAAGAAGCAATGGCTGTAAGTAAATAGGCAGGGTAATTGGTGATTCCATAGCCTATCATGAACAGGATACCCGGAATACCATTGGCAAACACCTGTACCGCATCCCTTCCATCTTTTTCTTTTTGAGAAGGATTGAGTTTTGACAAAAGGCTGCCGCTGATCAAAAAGATACCAGGAGCGATAAAAGCCTGGTATCCTCCTGTAGAAAAAAGCAAGAGTGCCATCCAGCAGGCAGCCGTTGCGCCGCTGGTAGTCAACCATTTTTTGTGGGTAGCATATGCGGCCAGGAGGGTAAATGCGATTACTGATAATAAAAGGATCTCGAGTTGCGGGCTGCTGTAATGCATGATCAACACAACCCATGCAGCGGTAAATAATGGAAGGGTTAGGTTATCGCTTCCGCGCCAGCTGAACAGCTCGGTAAGCGCGGGCAATAAAGCCAGCAGCATACAAAGTAATATGCCATGAAAAGAAAACTCATTAAAATACAGTAATGAAATGATAAAGGCGGAAATATAAAACGATATAAAACCTACCCGGGACTTGTCTTCAAAAAGAAATCTAATTTTTTCTTTGGCAAAATAATAGCCGGCAATTCCCGCCAATGCATCGCTGAGTGCCAAAAGCAGCGCAGCATATACTATAACTGCTGTATTGAATAATGGGATAAATAATAATATCGCAAAGGCTAATGGGAATAATGCAATGCCATAAGTTTTGTTAGTATTCACCTGCATCCATTCCCTGCGAATCACTGCCAGCAGTATAACAAAGAAGACCAGGAATAGGTAAGCAAGCATGACCCTGTTCTCAAAACGATGAATGGCCCATGCAACCGTACAAATAGTTGAAGCGTGTAATAGTTTCCTGCCTAAAAATTTTGTAAGTAATTTATTTTTTACAGAAAATTCTATAGCAACCAATACTACGGCAATGGCCCCCATCGCAATGGACCCGGTAAAAATATCATGTTGTGATAAAAGCATTTATTGTAAATTGATGCTGTAATTTAAACAATGATAAAAGAACTGGAAGATTATAATTGGTTTCCTGCAGCACTCCGCCGCTGGCAACTGGCATTTGTGGGCAGCGTTAGTATATGGACAAAACTATATCAACCGTTAGCACCGGTTTTGCAGCAAATGATCAACAGCAATAAAATTTTTTCTTTACAGGATAACTGCAGTGGGAGCGGTAGGCCGGCCATTTATGTTCGCGAACACCTGGCTGTAAAAATTCCCCTGCTGCTTACGGATAAATATCCGGCTTTAGATTTTGAAATAAAACCTGGTATTACTTATTCCTTAAATACTGTTGATGTTTTGGAGATGCTGCCGTCAGAAAATATAATTTATACGATGTACAATGCATTCCATCATTTTTCGCCGGTGCAACAAAAAGCGCTGGTAAAAAAAATGGCAGAACATAACGCTGTTTTTTTAATTGCGGAGATCTTAACACCGGGATGGCGCAACCTGGTTAAGATAATTTTTACCACAACCTTCCTTCAATTGCTAACCGCAGCTTTTGTAAAACCTTTTTCACTGCCCAGGTTATTTTTTACGTATATCATCCCGGTTAACCTTTTTACCGTAACTTATGATGGCATTATTTCTGTACTTAGGTCAAAGACGGGAAAAGAATACAGTGATCTTTTACAGCATATTTCAAACCAGTCGTATAGTATTACAGTAAATACCGTAAATAATTGGAAGGGTGATGTTGTTTACATAAAAGGAGGTCCGGTTCATACATGAAAGCATTAAAAATACTCTGGCAATTCAGCAGGCCACATACGATCATCGGTTCTGTATGCAGCATTACTGCTTTGTATATTATTGCCTGCAGTGGAAAGGGGCTGTTGCAACACCCCTGGTTATACCTTACAACTTTAATTGCCGCATTGGCCTGTAACATTTTTATCGTAGGCATTAACCAGCTTGCTGATGTGGAAATGGATAAGATCAATAAGCCCTATTTGCCGCTGGCTGCCGGCACACTTTCCCGCAAAAATGCCCTGGCGATTGTATATACTGCTTTGGTAATCGCACTGGCCGTTGCTTTTATTGCATCGCTGTTTTATTTTGTACTCATTGTTATCATACTTTTAATCGGCATCGCCTACTCATTGCCACCTTTATATTTAAAGCAGCATCATTTACCCGCGGCGCTGGCGATCACTTTAGTAAGAGGATTTTTGGTGAACGTAGGGATATTCCTGCATTTTCAAAAAGCCATCAACGGTAATTATCAAGTGCCGGGTTATGTGTGGTGCCTCGCTCTTTTTATCATGGCCTTCAGTATTGCTATTGCCTGGTTCAAAGACCTGCCGGATACCGAAGGCGATGAAAAATTTCACGTGCGAACTTTAGCAGTGCTGTACTCTAAAAAAAATGCTTTGTCGGGTGGAACATTAATGGTGGGGATGGCTTATGTAGCTGTATTATTATGGAGTTTTTTCTATGCAATAAAAAACCCATGGTTTTTGGTTATTTGCCACGGGTTATTATTTATTTTCTTCCTCCTTAATTATTTTTCTGTACAACTCACCGATAAAAATTCCATTAAAAAATTCTACCTGCGTTTTTGGGTATTCTTTTTCGCGGAGTACATTTTATTCGCGGTGTGGATGCTGATCTAAAATTATTCAAGGTCTTCTTTTTCTTTTAGATTTTTTATCAGGTCCAGTGCCTCCGCCACTACATCACACATGATCGTTATCAATGAACCCTGTTTTGCATTATCGTAAGCATACATGATGGCTTCCTTTTCATTGTAAATGATCTTGATGGGAATATCTTTTGTTTTAGTTTCATTAATGCCTTCCACCAAAAGGTTTACGATCTCTTCCGCAGTGCGGCCACGCAGGTGTTTATCCTGCCGTATAATGATCTCATCAAAATTTCTCCCCGAGATCCTTCCTAATTCCTTGATATCATCATCCCGCCTGTCGCCGGTGCCGCTGATGATACCTACTTTAGGATTGCCCTCCATCTTGCCGATAAAATCACACAACAGTTCCAGCCCCGCGGGGTTATGGGCAAAGTCCACCAGAAATTTAAATTGTTTAAACTGGAACATATTCAACCTGCCCGGTGTTTGGGAGGGGGAGGGGACGAATGTTTGTAAAGCCAGTTTAATATCATCAATCGAAATATTTCTCCAGAAATAAGTGGAGAGTACGGCCGGCAGGCAATTCATGATATTATGCACGGCTTTGCCTCCATAGGTAATCGGTACTTCTGCAACTTTTACCACGCGGATCTTCCAGGTACCTTTCATGATCGTGATATAACCGTTTTCAAACACTGCCGCATAGCCGCCTTTTTTGCAATGTTCAACAATACGTTTATTGTGCTCATCCATACTGAATAACGCGACGTTGCATTCCAGGTTTTGTTTCATGGCATACACCAGGTCATCTTCAGCATTTAAAATGGCATAGCCATGTTTAAAAACGGTTTCCGGAACTACTGCTTTTACTTTTGCCATCTGTTCCATCGAATCTATACCACCCAATCCAATATGATCGGCGCTGATATTGGTCACCACGGCAACATCGCAATGCTGGAAGGCTAATCCGCTTTTTAAGATGCCTCCCCTTGCACATTCCAGCACCGCGAAATCAACGGTGGGATCTTTTAAAACAAACTGCGAAGATAACGGGCCGGTGCAGTCTCCCTTCATCATCATCTGGTTTTGAATGTACACGCCGTCACTGGTAGTATAACCCACTTTATAACCAGCTGTTTTTGCAATATGGGCAGTTAACCTTGTTGTAGTGGTTTTGCCGTTGGTGCCGGTTATTGCAATGATTGGAATATTACCTGCACTTCCTTTCGGAAAAAGCATGTCCACTACAGGCTCTGCCACATTACGTGCCAGCCCAACCGAAGGTTCAATATGCATGCGAAAGCCCGGCGCTGCATTCACTTCTAATATGCAGCCGCCATTCTCTGTTACGGGTGTACGCAGGTCGGTCGCCATAATATCAATACCGCAGATATCCAGTCCAATGATCTTTGCAATGCGTTCGCACATGAAGATATTTGCAGGGTGCACTTCATCAGTAACATCGGTGGATGTACCGCCGGTACTTAAGTTAGCAGTAGGCTTTAGTAATACGAGTTCACCTTTTGCAGGAATAGTTGCTAATGTATAATTCTTTTCGTCAAGCATTTTCTGGGTGAACTGGTCGATCGTGATCTGTGTCAATACTTTTTCATGGCCGTAGCCACGCCTGGGGTCTTTATTGGTTTCATCCAGTAAGTACTGAATGGTGTTTTTGCCATCGCCTACCACACTGGCGGGTGTACGCAATGCTGCACAGATAAATTTATAATTGATCACCAGTATGCGGAAATCAAAGCCCGTAATATATTTTTCGATGATCACGCTGCGGCCATAAACTTTTGCCGCTTCAAAAGCCCTCAATGCCATTTCCCAGTCGGTGATATTGGTGGTGTTGCCTTTACCATGATTGCCATCAATGGGTTTTATCACGCAGGGATAACCAATTCTTTCAATAGCATTTAACAAGCCTTCTTCAGTCCTTACCACGTCACCCTTGGGAACCGGGATCTCTGCTGCGCCCAAAAGATTTTTCGTTTCTTCCTTATCACAGGCAATATCTACTGCGATATTTCCCGTAGTGCTGGCAATGGTAGCTCTTATTCTTTTTTGATGCACACCGTAACCAAGTTGTACCAGGCTGTGTTTATTTAAACGGATAAACGGGATACCTCTTTTTGCCGCTTCATCCACGATGCAACCCGTACTGGGGCCCAGCCGGGTATCTTCCCTGATCTCCCTCATTTGCTGGATATCCTCATCAATGTTATAAGGTTCATTAAATATTAACGCATGTGCAATACGCACGGCAGCTTTGGCGGCATACACGCCTGCATCTTCTTCCATATAACTGAAGCATACATAATATTCACCTTCTTTGCCCGTGCCTCTTGTACGGCCAAAGCCTGTGTCCATCCCGGCAAGGGTCTGTATCTCCAGTGCAATATGTTCGATCACATGCCCCATCCAGGTGCCTTCATCCACCCTTTCAAAAAAGCCCCCACGGGTGCCCACGCTGCAACGGTGTTCAACCAGGGAAGGCAGCAAGGCTTCCAGCCTTTCCCTGAAACCCGGGATACTATTGGTAGGCATTTGTTCTTTTTCTTCCAGGTCCAGTTTCATCTGGATGAGTTTGGAGCGGCGAATGCTCCAGTAATTAGGGCCTTTCAATACTTTAATTTCAAGAATATTCATAAATGCATTTTTGGCTGGCACAGAGATACGCAGCGTGTTCGCGGCGTTCCATAAAACTGTTCATGTAATGCAGCAGTTCTCTGTTCTTTGTGATGTTTTTAGATTTTATTGTGAGGAGATGGTCAAAGTAAAAGAGGTTTACAAAGATCAGTTTGTGCATCTTTGTTCCTCCTTGTTCTCTCTGGCTCCGTTACCTCATAAAATGGAAATTAGCGAAATCATCTTGCTTTGCAAAAAACAAAATCAGTAAATTGTATCATTAAAATTAAAAGCATGGCAAACCGTCGTTCTTTCCTCAACAAAGTTGGATTGTTATCCGCTTCAGCCCTATCGGCAAATATTTTTCAGCCCGCCTGGAGCCGCAATTTAAAAGCAGCAATAAAAGATGCCGAAAATGTTGCGCCTGGTGACCTGGCTACTGATGACGAGTTCTGGTATTATGTGCAGCAGTCCTACACCATCTCATCGGGCTTTATCAATTTAAACAACGGTGGTGTTGCACCTGCACCTAAAGTGGTGGCTGATGCTATGAAAAGGTATTATGATATCAGCAACGAAGCTCCCAGTTATTTTATGTGGCGCGTGATCGACCAGGGAAGAGAACCGTTAAGAAAAAATTTGGCGCAACTGGCAGGATGTGATAAAGAAGAGATCGCCATGGTACGCAACGCATCGGAGGCATTGGAAGCAGTGATCTTTGGTATTGACCTGAAACCCGGTGATGAAGTGGTTTTGACTAAACAGGATTACCCCAATATGATCGGAGCATGGAAGCAGCGGGAAAAAAGAGAAGGCATAAAGCTGGTCTGGATCAATTTGGAATTACCCAGCGAAGACGAAAATTATTTGGTGAAGCAATACACCGATGCATTCACTGCTAAAACAAAAATAGTGCAGGTGACCCATATGATCAACTGGATCGGTCAAAAAATGCCGGTAAAAAAAATCGCCGATGCCGCCAGGAAAAAAAATATTGAGGTGCTGGTAGATGGCGCTCATACTTTTGCGCAATTTGAATTTTTAATTCCTGATCTCAACTGCGATTATTTTGGCACCAGCCTTCATAAATGGCTTGGCGCACCAATCGGCACGGGCATGTTATATATCCGAAAAGAAAAAATAAAAAATATCTGGCCGTTGTTTGGTGCAGGAGAAAAGGAAGAAGACAATATCCGCAAGTTCGAACATCTCGGCACCAGGCCATTTTTTATAGAAGAAGCCATTGATAAAGCCATCGATTTTTTTGATATGATCGGGGCAAAACGTAAAGAAGAAAGACTGCTGTATCTTAAAAACTACTGGATGAGTAAAGTAAAAGATATACCAAAAGTAAAGATCCATACTTCTTTGAAAAAAGAATTTGGTTGTGCAATCGGCCTGGTGGCTATGGAAGGAAAAACACCTGCGGAACTGGATAGCTATCTCTGGAGCAATTATAAAATTCATACGGTAGGCATTGTTTGGGAAAATATCAGTGGCGTACGGGTTACACCCAATGTATATACGAGTACCAAAAATTTAGACCGCCTGGTAGAAGGCATTGAAAGTTTTGCCAGGGGCTGATTTGCAGGTAATCAACAGGAGTGTACAAGTAGTCAACCATAATAAAACACGATTTCCCTTATTTTTGCGTTAATAACAAAAAAGAATAAATGCAATTTGCCAAAGGAAAATTGATTGCGATAGGTGGGGCAGAAGATAAAGGGACTGTACTTGACAAGGACGACGATTTTAACCGCAACAACCTCAACTTTTTTGAATTAGGCATTCTCCGCAGGATCGTGGAGGAAGCCGGCGGCCCCCTCAGCCGTATAGAAGTGATCACCACCGCCAGTACCATTCCCCATGAAGTGGGCGATAATTACCTGAATGCGTTTGGAAAGATCGGTTGCACCAATATTGGGTTGATGCATATCCGTAACCGTAAGGATACGAATGACAGCGGTTATTTAAAACGCATAAAAGCATGTGATGCAGTACTGTTCAGCGGCGGAAACCAGCTACGCCTGAGCGTAACAGATGGCGGCACTGAATTCTTATCGATCATTAAAAGACGCTATAAAGAAGAAAAATTTGTGATCGCCGGAACGTCTGCCGGTGCGATGGCGATGAGCAATACGATGATCTATGAAGGCAATGCAGCAAGAGCGCATTTAAAAGGTGAAGTAAAGATGACTACGGGATTGGGATTTTTGGATTCCGTGATCATTGATTCTCATTTTGAAAAACGCGGGAGGTTTGGCAGGCTGGCGCAGGCAGTAGCGTGTAACCCCAGCTGTATTGGCATTGGCTTAGGCGAGGATACCGGCATGCTGATCACCGAAGGCAATAAGATGGAAGCTATCGGCAGCGGTTGTGTGATCATCATCGATGGCCATGATGTAAGCTTCAGCAATATTGCAGATATCCCTGATGGAAATCCTTACAGTTTGGAAAATTTGAAAGTGCATATTTGTGAAAAAGGGAATGGGTATTTGGTAAATGAAAGAAAATTTATTCCCGAAGTTTCTGAAGGCGCGGTGGTGAAGAAACAGGTGGATGTGGAGTAACTGGAAGCTCCAGCTTCCACCCTGATTAATAATTCGTACAATTAAATTGCTTGAAGCCGGAGCTTCGGCGTACAAACAAATGAAAAAGCCTTTCTACAGGCAAAAACTTCCTCATAAGCAATCTTATAACGCTTCGTATTTTGTAACGTATAGGTTGGCAGGTTCTATACCTATTTCTATATTTCAACAATTAAAAGAGGCGTGCGAATGGTCTTTAAAAGAACTGGTTCAGCATAAACAATTCACAACGAGTAATGAATATAAACTTCAAAGAAAATACGTTGCTCAATTTGATTCTTTTTTAGATACTAACTTAAATGATCCTTATTGGCTGCAACAAGCTCAAATTGCACAAATAGTAAACGATTCGCTTTTGCACCTTGATGGTAAAGAAATCAATTCGGTATGTTTTACAATAATGAGCAATCATGTACAGGCATTATTTTCAATCGAGAATGATAATGACCTATTTAAAATAATGCAGTTACATAAAAGCTTTACTGCAAAAAAATATAACGCTATTTTAAAACGAAGTGGTCCATTTTGGGAAACGGAATCTTATGATCATATTGTAAGGCCCGGGGAATGGGATAATATTGTAAATTACATTTTGTAAAACCCGGTAAAAGCAGGCCTGGTAAAAAATTGGAAGACTGGAAGTGGACTTATTTGGTAACGTAGCCTGCAAGCTCCAGCTTGCGAATAAAAACAACCACTGGAAACTGGAGTTTCCAGGTACCATCAAACTGGCATCATGAAATATGTATTCATTATTTTAACTGCATTAACTATTACTGCATTTATGCCCAAACAAAAAAAGCAGCGGGTCATTTTCTTCGGCGATTCTATTACGCAGGCCGGCACTAACGCGGGTGGTTATATCATGCGAATAGATAGCATGTGTACCAAAGAAGGGTTAAAAGAAAGTTATGAGTTTATCGGCGCAGGCGTCAGTGGCAATAAAATATATGACCTGTATTTACGTATGGAGGATGATGTGTTGGCAAAGAACCCCGATAAAGTTTTTATTTATATCGGTGTAAATGATGTTTGGCATAAAAGTACTTCAGGTACAGGAACTGACCTGGATAAATTTGAAAAATTTTATTCCGCCATCCTAAAAAGACTCCTGGATAAAAATATCAAAGTGGTATTGTGTACACCGGCAACAATAGGAGAGAAGAATGATTTCAGCAATCAACAGGACGGCGACCTAAACGAGTACAGTAAAACCATCCGAAGACTGGCGGTAAAAAATAGTTTACCGATTATTGACCTTCGGAAATTATTTGTTATCTATAACATTACCAATAACCCCGAGAATAAAACCAAAGGTATACTCACCACCGATGGGGTGCATTTAAATGCCAAAGGCAATCAATTGGTAGCTGATGAAATGTGGCAATTAATTAAAACGGATTAAACTGCTTTTATCAAATAGTAATTCTTCTTACCTTTTTGTATCAATAAATATTTCCCGTGTAATAATTGTGCCCGCTCAAGTTGTACATCTGCCGTTTCGATCTTTTTTCGATTGACACTAACGCCACCGCCCAGCAGCATTTTTCTTGCCTCACCTTTACTGGCAAAAATATGTGTTTCTGCAAGTAATGAAACTATGTCAATGCCAACAGCGATTTTAGCCATACTATATTCAACCTTCATTATACCTTCCATATTATTCAGGTCATCTTCGCTGAGGTCTTCAACTGCAGCATTTTGATCGGCAAATAATTTTTCGGTGGTCCCGATAGCTTTGTTATACTCATTTTCCCCGTGTACAAAAACAGTGATCTCTTTTGCAAGGGCCCTTTGTAAAATTCTTTTAGCCGCATCCTTGTGGTGTTCGGCAATTAAATTGTCAATCGCGGGTCTATCCAGGAAAGTAAATATTTTTATCCAGCCTACTGCATCAATGTCATTGGCATTTAACCAGAATTGATAAAACTGGTAAGGCGTTGTTTTATTGGCGTCCAGCCAGATATTGCCTTTTTCTGTTTTACCAAACTTACCGCCATCCGCTTTTTTTATCAGCGGGCAGGTAAAAGCAAATGCTTCCCCGCCATCTTTTCTCCTGATCAGTTCGGTACCGGTTACAATATTTCCCCACTGATCACTGCCACCCATTTGCAGCTTGCAGTTTTTATTTTTATAGAGCCAGTAGAAATCATAACCCTGCACTAACTGGTAAGTGAATTCAGTAAAACTCATGCCGGTTTCTCCATCCAGCCTTTTCTTCACACTGTCTTTCGCCATCATGTAGTTAACGGTGATATGTTTGCCTACTTCACGAATAAAATTTAAAAAAGAAAAATCTTTGAACCAGTTGTAATTGTTGGCCATTTCTGCAGCATTAGGTTTGGCGGCATCAAAGTCCAGGAATTTTTCGAGTTGTGCTTTTACACCTGCAACATTGTGGTTCAAAATATCTTCGCTGAGTAAATTTCTCTCTTCGCTTTTACCACTGGGGTCGCCTACCATTCCGGTAGCGCCGCCTACCAATGCAATGGGTTTATGCCCGGCTTTTTGTAAATGGATGAGCAAAATGATGGGGACCAGGCTGCCGATGTGCAGGCTGTCAGCCGTTGGGTCAAACCCAATATAAGCCGTGGTCATTTCTTTGGCCAACTGTTCTTTAGTACCCGGCATGATATCCTGGATCATGCCCCTCCATTGTAATTCTTCAATCAGATCTTCCATAAAAAACATTTATAAAACTTACGGTACCTCAATGCCGTAACTGGTGCCGTATAATTGGCAAAAATGCTTATAAAAAATGATAAAACCTCGTGCCGGGTATAAAGCAGGGAATTTAGCTGGCCCAAGCATCCCTTTTCATTGTAAAGGAGTCTTTAAAAGAAAGCGGCAGGCGGTTTCAAAATATATTGTAATTGATAGGCATACATTGACTAATTTTAATTAGGATATGGGCACAATTTACCAAGTATTATTACGTTTTATAGATTGTGCCCTTTAAATTCTGTTCAACCCCTAACGAAATTATGAGAATTCATATAAAAACAATTTTGCTATTGTTCTTACTGGGCCCTGCTGCAGCATGTTTTGCCCAGTTTAGAAAATATTCCAACGAGTTTTTGAATATAGGTGCCGGAGCAAGAGGGCTTGCAATGGGCAGCGCCCAGGTGGCTTCAGCAAATGATGCTACCGCAGGTTACTGGAACCCTGCAGGATTGGTCGGTGTAAAAGATCATGCTAACCTGAACCTGATGCATGCGGAGTACTTTGCCGGCATCGCGAAATATGATTATGCTGCTTTGGCCATCCCTGTAAATGATAATAAAAGAACGATCGGGCTTTCCGTTTTACGTTTTGCCGTGGATGATATCCCTAATACTTTATACCTGGTAGAGCCTGACGGAAGCATCAACTATAATAACATCAAAACCTTTTCCTCAGCAGACTGGGCATTTCTTTTATCGTTTGCACAAAATATTAAAACAACGGAAAATAAAAGTATAAGTTTCGGAGCCAATGCAAAAGTGATCTACCGCAAAGTTGGAAGCTTTGCTACGGCCTGGGGTTTTGGCCTGGATGCCGGCTTACAGATGCATGGCAGGCGGGCGCATTTTGGTATTGTGGTAAAAGACCTTACTACCACTTTCAATGCGTGGTCTTTTCATTTTACCGATAAAGAAAAAGAAGTTTTATACCTTACTAAAAACGAAATACCGGTGAAGTCAACTGAACTTACTGCACCACGCCTCGCTATAGGTGGTGGTTATAATTTTCGTTTAGGCAAGGCAGTAAATCTTATGGCGGAAGCAAATATCGACATGACATTCGATGGCAGAAGAAATACAGTATTCAGCAGTGATCCAATAAGCATTGATCCGCATTTTGGACTGGAAGCAAACATCAAAGATGTATTTTTTGTGAGGGGAGGCATTACCAATTTTCAAAAAGCGCTTGCTGATGGGGATACACTGAATCAAAAAAAAGTATGGATCTATCAACCCAGTGTTGGTGCGGGGTTTAAAATAAAAAATGTGATGCTTGACTATGCTTTTACCAATCTCGCCAATCAGTCTAATCCATTATATACCCATATATTTTCTTTACGTATCAATTTGGTAAAAAAAGAAAATGAATAAAATATAAACGCCGTTTTATGAAGAAATTTTTATTTACCGTCATTACTGTACTGCTTGTTTCTACAGGCTTTTCGCAATTAAACAACAGCTGGATCGACTATAGCAAAACTTATTTTAGATTTAAGATCACAAAAGACAGCCTTTGCCGGATTTACCAGCCAACTTTAGCCGCTGCGGGCCTGGTGAGTACGCCTGCTCAAAATTTCCAGCTCTGGCGCAATGGAAAAGAAGTAAGAATCTATACTTCTGTGCCCAGCGGTATTTTAAGCGCAACAGATTACATTGAATTCTGGGGAGAGATGAATGATGGTAAGGCTGATAAGACCTTATTCAGGGACCCCGATTTTCAGCTGGATGATAAATACAGTTTATTTTCAGACACCGCTTCTTATTATTTAACCGTAAATGCTGCAGCTGCCAATCTCCGCTATACACAAACGGCTAATCCCGTAGCTGGAAATGTGTTGCCGGCAGACCCTTATTTTATGAGGAGGGTGGAAACACATTACAAGGGCCAGATCAACAGGGGCTATGCCGCAATACTGGGTGAAAGCGTGTATTCTTCCGCGTTTGACATGGGGGAAGGCTGGACCAGCGGTGAAATCAATTCCTGCTGCGCTTTGAGCGAAGTGATTTATGGCATTAATAAATATGCGGCGGGGCCTGCCAACAGTGTAACCTTTACCACAGCTGCATTTGGTAATGCTTTATACACCAGGAACCTGTTTGCCAGCTTAAATGGTACCAACGCCTTACCGGCTTTAAATCCAATGCCTTATTTTTCTTACCATAAAGATACGGTACGTAACCTGCCATTATCCATTCTTACCAGCCCCTCATTTGTGGGGGTGGCCATAAAGCCAGCCAACTCTTCTAATCCAACCAATGACCGTATCGTGGTAGCCTGTTTTTCTGTTACTTACCCGGCTACTTTTAATTTTAATGCACTCACAAATTTTTATTTTGAACTGGCGGCTTCAGCCACAGGCAATTTTTTGGTGATCAATAATTTTAATAATAATGGGGTGCCACCGGCATTGTATGATATTAATAACGGCCGCCGCTATACGGGGGATATCAGTACGCCGGGCCAGGTAAAATTTGCCTTGCCTGCATCAACAGACCCAGTTCGCAGATTCAACCTGGTGAGCCAGGACGCAGCGAATTATTATACTGTTCCTGCATTAACCAGTAAAACTTTTTTAAATCTTTCCCTTGCAGCTAACCAGGGCGATTACATAATTATAAGTAACCCCGTGCTTTTTAATAATGGCAGCGGTGTTAACTATGTAGAGCAATACAGGCAATACCGAAACTCCGTTGCTGGCGGAAGTTATAATGCCAAAGTATACGACATCAATGAACTTACCGAGCAATTTGGTTTTGGAATTAATAAACATCCGGCCGCGGTAAGGGATTTTGTGCGCTATGCCAATCAACAATTTTCCGGGAAACCAAAATTTGTTTTTATCATCGGCAGGGGAGTAACTTATCTTGAATATAAAAATTATGAAGCAAATCCAGATGTGAACAAACTGGCGTTGGTTCCAACTTTTGGATGGCCCGCATCGGATGTGTTGCTGGTGAGCGAACCCGGCACACTTATACCGATTGTTCCTGTGGGCAGGATAGGCGCAGTTACCGGAAATGAAGTCGGCAACTATCTCGAAAAAATGAAGCAGTATGAACTGGCGCAAAAATCAACCAGTCAAACAATTGCTGATAAGGCCTGGATGAAAAATATCATTCATATTTCCGGCGGTGCAGACAGTACAGAAACTTCAAGTTTTGAAGCTCACCTGGATCAATATAAATTAATAGCAGAAGATACTTTGTTTGGTGCGCATGTAGAAACGTTTGCGAAGTCAGGTTCAGGCGCCGTACAGGAGGCGAGCAGTGCCCGTATAGACCAGCTTTTTAAAGAAGGTGTAAGTTTTATAAGTTATTTCGGACACTCTTCTGCCAGCACTTTAGCATTCAACCTTAGCAATCCCGATATTTACCAGAACCAGGGTAAATACCCCTTTATTAATGTAAGCGGGTGTAGCGCAGGTAACTTCTTTAATTTCGATCCTACCCGTATCGCGGGTAATATGTCATTATCCGAAAAATATGTCTTCTCCAGCCAAAAGGGAAGTATCGCGTTTTTGGCGGATACGCATTTTGGTATTGAGCCATTCCTAAATTATTACAATACTAATTTTTACAATGAATTCTGCAAGAATAATTATGGTGGTTCGGTGGGCGACCAGCTTAAAAAAGTGATCCAGAATATTGGCAGCAACCCGCAGTCACTGGATTACTATACAAGGATACACCTGGAAGAATTAACGCTGCAGGGTGATCCCGCTTTAAAACTCAACTGGCATGCGAAACCGGATTACATCATGGAAGAGCAGCTGATAAAAATCAGCCCTTCAATTATAACTGTTGCTGATCCGGGTTTTAACCTTAACGTAAAAATGCTGAATATCGGGATGGCCATTAATGATTCTATAAGGGTTACGGTTAAACGCAAATTACCTAATGACAGTATCAGGGTTTTGTTTAACCAGGTTATTCCCGCGATCAAATACAGCGATTCCGTAGTGATGGTTGTGCCGATCAATCCTATTACCGATAAAGGGCTTAATAAAATAATAGTAACGGTTGACGTAGACAACAGGGTTGCTGAACTTTCTGAATCCAACAACAGTGCTGAAAAAGAATTTTATATTTATGAAGACGAATTACGCCCGGTATACCCTTATAACCTTAGCATAATAAACCAGCAAAGTATCTCTTTTATCGCGAGTACGGCAAACCCACTGACGCAGCAACGGCAATATAATATGGAGATAGATACCACGGAATTATTCAATTCGCCGGTGAAAAAAGCGTATACAGTAGTAGGTAATGGTGGCGTAATAGAATTTAAACCAGGCAACCTCAGCTTTACAGACAGCACAGTGTATTACTGGCGTACATCAATGGTGCCTGTTAATAGTACGCCTGTGATCTGGAATAATTATTCCTTTGTATACCTGGCTTCAGGCAGCGGAGGCTTCAACCAGTCCCATAATTTCCAGCACCAGAAGAGCCAGTTCACTAATATCAATTACCAAAACCGCTATTTCGATTTTAATACAGTTACAAAAACCATCGCCCTCAATTCCGGCATTTACCCTGCATTTGTTGGTGAAACAATCAATGTGCAACTGGAAAATGTTACTATAGAAAAATACGGATGCAAATACGGGTCTTTACAGTTCTATGTTTTTGATTCGAAGACATTGGAACCATGGAAGAATTATTTAGTGAGCCCTGGTTTGGGAAGATTTGGCAGCTGGCCGCCAACCTGCGACGTAGCGCATGAAGGGCCCACCCGTAAGTTTTTTGAATTTCCTTATACCGATGCGGCTAACAGGAAAAAAGCCATGGATTTTATTGACAGTATTCCTGCCGGTAATTATGTTGCCATTAATAACCTTGGCTGGACACCTAATACCAGTTTTATTGCCGATTGGCAGGCGGACCAGGCAACATTGGGAGCGGGCAATTCTTTGTACCATAAACTTAAAAATCTTGGTTTCACCCAGATCGACAGTTTTTATAAGAACCTGCCTTTTGTATTCTTCTTCCAAAAGGGCCCAACAACCTTTGCGCCCGTTCAGGACATGGGATTGAGCGCTGATTCCTATATTACCGAATCAATATCACTGGGCTCTAAATCCGTTACTGGTGCTGTTACTTCACCCACCTTTGGCCCTGCAAAAACATGGAGCCAATTCCATTACAGGGGAGCAAGTGCGGAAACTGCATCTACAGATTCCATTAATTTCCAAATCATCGGGATAACGCCGGCCGGCAGTGAAGCCACCATTTATACCCTGGATTCTTCGAAGCAAGATTTTGATATATCGGCTATCAATGCAAACCAATATCCTTATCTCAAAGTGAAGATGTATAGCGAAGACAGGGTGAATGCCACTCCTTACCAGCTAAGGTACTGGAGGCTGAATTATACCCCTGTGCCGGAAGGTACAATTGCACCCAATATCCTTTTTAAAATGAAGGACACTGTGGAGCAGGGTGAGGTTATTGACTTTAAAGTGGCATTTAAAAATATCAGTCCTGCTGCTTTCGACAGTGCAATGCTTTTGAAATTCACCATTACTGATAAAGATAATTTGCCGCATCCCATTAACCTGGCTAGAGGAAAAATACTGCTTGCCGGGGATACATTGGTGGTACAATATAAAATTGATACCAAGGATTACCCGGGTAATAATACCTTGTTTGTAGATGTGAATCCTAATAATGATCAGCCCGAACAATCACATTTCAATAATGTACTGTTCAAGGATTTTTATGTAAGGCCGGATAATTTTAATCCACTGCTTGATGTAACTTTTGATGGCGTACACATTTTAAATAAGGATATTGTAGCGTCTAAGCCACACATTTATGTAAAACTTAAAGATGAAAGCCATTTCCTTGCTTTGAGTGATACTTCTTTGCTTAAAGTACAGGTACGTTATCCCGATAATACTGTACACAATTATAATTTTGGGGATACCATGCGCTTTAATCCTGCTAACCTGGCCAGTGGCGAAAACAGTGCCAGCATTGATTTCATGCCTTACTTCCAGCTTGACGGCGATTACGAACTCATCGTGTCGGGTAAAGATATCGTGGGCAATAAAGCAGGTGCGTTAGAATATCATGTGCTGTTCAGTGTTATCAATAAGCCCATGATATCGAACCTGCTGAACTACCCTAATCCATTTACAACCTCCACTGCATTTGTATTTACAATTACGGGTAGTGAAGTGCCGCAGAACATGCGTATACAGATATTAACCATCAGCGGAAAGATAGTAAAGGAAATAACGAAAGATGAATTAGGCCCGATCCATATTGGAAGGAATATCACGGAATTTAAGTGGGATGGTACAGATAGTTATGGCCAGAAATTAGGTAACGGTGTTTACCTGTACAGGGTGATCACCAATTTAAACGGGCAGTCACTGGAAAAGTATAAAGAGAAAGGCGATAAAACCGATCAATACTTTAACAGGGGCTATGGCAAGATGGTGATCATAAGATAACATCATTAAAAATATTTGGTAAGGCTGTCTTAACGGGCAGCCTTTTTTATTTGTTAACTTTGCAAAAAAAATACATGGCTAAAATAGCTATCAATATAGCAACAGGCAGTTTACAGCAAAACGAAATGATCGTGGGGATCGACCTGGGCACTACCAACAGCCTCGTGGCGATCATTCACCCCGAAAGCAAAAAACCGGTTGCATTAAAAGAACATAATGCCAGTTCATTGGTGCCTTCGGTAATCCATTTTGGCAACAACAGTGAATTGGTGGTAGGCGATGAGGCAAAACAATACCTGGTAACCGATGCAGCCCGGACTATATTTTCTGCAAAGCGCCTCATGGGCAAAACCTATAATGATATCGCTGGTAGCACTTCTTCCTTAGGATATACTATCATTGATGATGAAGGAAAATTGGTTAAGGTGCAGGTGGATGACAAATTCTATTCCCCGGTTGATCTTTCCGCCCTTATTTTAAAAGAGTTGAAAAATAAAGCGGAACACATTTTAAAAACCACGGTGAATAAAGCCGTCATTACCGTGCCGGCCTATTTTAATGATGCGCAACGCCAGGCAACAAGGGATGCCGGAAAACTGGCAGGGCTGGATGTTTTAAGAATAATCAATGAACCTACAGCTGCAAGCCTGGCCTATGGTTTTGGTATCAATAAAGAGGAAGTAAAAACGATCGCGGTATATGATCTTGGGGGCGGCACTTTTGATATTTCTATACTTACGATCAACAATGGGATATTTGAAGTATTGTCAACGAATGGGGATACCTTTTTAGGAGGCGATGACCTTGATATGGCTGTTGTTGATCACTGGATGAATAAAAATGCTTTTAACGGAGCAGAAAAGGAAATAAGGCAGCAGCTAAGATTAAAAGCTGAAGAAGCAAAAAAGCACTTATCATCAAACGATATTTTTACAACAGCGTTCGGGGGTAAAGATATCAGCCTGGCAAAAAAAGAATTTGAAAACATCATACAACCCATCATTGATAAAACAATAAGTTGTTGCAGCAATGCATTGAAAGATTCCGGTGTAGCAAAAAAAGATATTGATGAAGTAATCATGGTTGGAGGAAGTACAAGAACGCCATTGGTAAAGAAAATGGTTGGTGATTTTTTTGGTAAACCCGTGAACGATACGGTAAATCCTGATGAAGTGGTAGCATTGGGTGCAGCGATACAGGCGGATATTTTAGCCGGCAATACGAAAGATCTTTTATTGCTCGACATCACACCATTATCACTGGGACTGGAAACCATGGGAGGATTGATGGATGTGCTGTTGCCGCGAAATTCCAAAATTCCTGCAAAAGCCGCCAGGCAATACACTACCTATAAAGACGGCCAAAGCGGGATGAAGATAGCAGTTTACCAGGGAGAAAGAGATATGGTACAGGATAACCGTAAGCTGGCAGCGTTTAACCTTTCGGGTATACCGGGCATGCCTGCAGGATTTCCAAAAGTGGAAGTAAGTTTTTTGATCAACGCTGACGGGATATTGGTGGTAAAGGCAAAAGAGTTACGCAGTGGTATTGAACAGGCTATACAGGTAAAACCACAATACGAATTAACTGATGAAGATGTAGAAAAAATGTTGCTGGATTCCATGGAAAATGCAGAGAAGGATATTGCAACAAGGGCATTGACAGAAGCAAAAACGGAAGCGGAACAATTGCTGCAAACAACAGAGCAATTCATTCAAAAGAATATGGCGGCGTTAACGCCGCGGGAGATCAATGAAACATCTTTAGCTATGCAGGCTTTGCAATTGTCGATGGATATGGAAGATAAAAATTTGATACAGTCTAAAACAGAAGAACTAAATACTATTTCAAGGCCTTACGCAGAACGTATCATGGATCAATCTGTGGCTATGGCTATGAAGGGCCGGGCTGTTTAGTTTTTAACACTACTAAAAGTATACAGTATATAATAAAGGCCAATAAACTTAACAGCATAGCATATTTTACAAGGCCGGGATCGAAACTGAAAATAATTCCGGCACCTGGTTTTATTATGGGAGCACTCATGAAATTGATACCAAACTTTTCCATCACTTTCTTTTCGGTACCTGTTGTATTGTAATACCAGTGTGGATAAAAATTTTGTTTTAGTATGATCGCGGATACTGTATCAGCGTTCACATTTATCATTATCCTGTTTGGCGAAAAAGATTTTATCGTTATATTATTTATTGCGGTATCAGCAGTAAAAATAAAAGGCTTCTCTGCAAACATTACCCCAGGCTGAACAACGGTCTTTTCAAAATAAGCGTTCATGTTTTTTAAAATGATCGGGTAGGCCACTTTTTGTTTTGTACCGATCTGTTTATTGTACATGCTCCAGTTGCCTACCAGGTTTTCTTCCCCGGTACTCAAGGTATCATTCAGCAATAAAGATTGCAGAGGCGGAACAGGAATTCCTTTGGGTGATTTATTTAATACGGCCTGTACCTGCGCAACCGACGCTTTACCCACGCCGGTAAAAGGAATATTAAGCAGGCATGCAATGATCATATCTGCAACAACAATTTTTTGCAGCAGGTTCCAGTTACTGAATTTTAAACACCATTTAATTGCCCATAAAATGAATAATTGTATGATGCCCTGTATCCATATAGTATCATAAAAACTAAGTGAGTCGATCAGTGTTTTTAATTTCAATGCAAAGCCATTTACATTGCTTAGCTGTTGCAGTTTGTATACAATAATTTCTTTACCTGCGAAAGCCTTGTACATGCCGAAGCAGATACTGGCAATCACAATTATTTCAAGGATATAATAGATCCATTTGATATGCCCTTCAAACTTGTTTTGTTGTTGTATAAACCTATTCAGTTCAATTGCAGCGATGATGATAAAGCATAAGATGGTAAATATCCTGAACTCACCATTTAACCGCACATAGCCAATAAATGGTATAAAGTGGTAGGCAAATGTTTTGAAGACGCCGCCGGATGATAATAGCGCAAAAATTATTCCTGCAACGAATAAGATTTTTTGCCAGCTGCTCTTTTTGCCAACAATGGCCAAAAGAAAAAATAGTAAAAGAGCAAGGCTGAAATAGCTGTTGCGCATGCTGATATCAGTATTGTAAAGGCTGTCATTCTTTACAGTAGCAAATGGGAAAAGGGCACTGATCCAGCTTTGCAGGTTAGTGGGGTTAGAAAGGGAATCGGAAAGGCTGATCTTTTCGCCCCTAATAAAATGAGGTAGTATATCCAGGTAACCGGCGATCATCCCGGCACTTATAATTAAAAGCAGTAATAAAAATACGCCGTTACCTTTGCCTATGTTTTTTATCCTTGTTTTAAGGGGAAGCGCATATTCATTTTTTAGAAAATAAAAAATGAGTACGCCGATAAAAAAATATACAGCACAAATAGTAATGCCGGGGTGAGCAGATGCTGCCATCATATAAAAAATTAATGCAGCTGCAATGGAATTCTTCCATGTGGCATTTTGCAGCAGCCGCAGGTAACTCCAAAAACACCAGGGTAAAAAAGCTGCGCCAGCCAGCCAGTTAAAATGTTGCAGGTGCCCCGTATTATAACCGCAACACATAAAAGCAATACCTGCAATAAAGCGTACCCGCTTATCTAATTTCCATATACCGGTAAGTATGTACATGCCAATGCCGCCCAGCAGTATATAAAAAAGTACTTCGATGGTTAGCGTATAGGCATTGTAACCAACCGTACTGGCAATAAACCAGGTAACCGGGCTCCAGTAACCGCTGCTCATATCGCCATATTGAGGTATGCCAAAATTGATATAAGGATTCCATAAAGGCAGGTAACCGGCATGGATACTCTCGCTCATAAAAAATTTGGGAGGGAAATAGCCATTAAATGCATCGTTCTTTAAAAAAAACAGGAAAGTGGAAACAGGTAAAAAGGCAACAATCAAAACAATAACAAAAAACAGGAGGGTATTTAATGAAAGCCTGTTTGAATTTGCGTAAACTTGCATAGAATAAAAATACACTATTCTTAAAAAATGGGCGAAAGAACTTTTGATGATTTTGATGCGTATGCGAATGACTACCGGGCTGTTCATACGGAAAATATAAAGCTGTCGGGAGCCGATAGTTTTTATTTTGCAGAAATGAAAGTGCGGTTACTGCAGCAGTATGAAACTAACCTGCCTTTAAAAATATTGGATATTGGTTGCGGCGATGGTGCAACCGAATTATTTATCCGGCAATACTTTCCTCAATGGCGGGTATACGCTATCGATGTTTCGGAAAAAAGTATTGCCATGGCAACGGCAAAGAATTTAAATGCTGTTGATTTTACGGTGTACAATGGTACCGATATTCCTTTTGCCGATGGAGATTTTGACATTGTTTTTATTGCAGGTGTTTTACATCATGTTGATTTTATATTGCATCAAACCATCCTGCGGGAAGTGGCCCGTGTTTTAAAAGCAGGTGGAAGGTTGTATCTTTTTGAACACAATCCGTTAAACCCGCTCACCAGGTACCTGGTAAACACCTGCAGCTTTGATAAGGATGCAAAATTGCTGGGCAATGTGTATGCAAAGAGGATCGTAACACGAAGCCAGCTGCAAATAAAGGATAACAATTTCATTATCTTTTTTCCGCGAAAGGGATTGCTTTCGAAATTGATCTTTTTGGAAAAATATTTACAGTGGATGCCTTTAGGAGGGCAGTATTTTATCCGGGCTATCAAAAAAAAGCAAGTTAATCTTGATCGATAAAGTTGATCTTTTTGTTCACCAGGTAAAGCGGCCGGTTTTTTGTTTCTGTAAATAAACTGGCAATATATTCTCCCAGCAAACCGATGGCCAACAATTGTGTTCCTCCTAAAAACATCACTGCAATAATTAATGAGGCCCATCCCGGAATAGTATTGCCTTTATAGTACGACACCAGTGCAAATATGCCAAATCCAAAAGCCGCAAGAGAAATAAAACACCCGATCAATAATGCCATCCGGAGGGGTTTAAAACTAAAGGAAGTAGTGCCTTTCAACGCCAGCTTCAGCATTTTTGCAAAAGAATATTTTGTTTTGCCATACCTCCTCGCAGGTGCATCAAATTCAATGGTAGCCGTATTATAACCGATCCAGCTAAATATGCCTCTTAGAAAAAGTTCGCGTTCTTTGAATTGCAAAATACTTTGCAGCACTTTGCGGTTAAAGGCTTTGAAGTCTGCAACATTCGGTTCTATTTTTGTGTCCGAAATGATATTGATGAAATAATAAAAAATAGCGGCCAGCATTTTTTTTACAAACCCGATATTTGCCGTGGTTGTTCTTTTTGTTATTACCAGGTCATAGCCTTCATCCAGCTTCTTAAGCATCGTTGGTATCAGGGAAGGCGGGTGCTGCAAATCGCCATCCATAATTATTATGGAATCGCCGCTAACATGATTCATACCTGCCATCAAAGCATTCTGGTGTCCAAAATTCCTACTGAGGGAAATACATTTATAATGTTTGTCTGTTTTGGAAATGGCTTCAATGGCTGCAAGCGTATTGTCGGTACTGCCATCATCAACAAATATCACTTCATAGCCGTCTTTACAATAGCTGTTTAAAGCTGCATACAACGGGGCTATATTTTCAGCTTCGTTATAAACAGGAATTATGATACTAAGTAATTTCATTGCTTAAGTTTGTACCTTGAAGATTAATTTAAAAATAGAAATAAATTTTATATTTCCGGGCATCTCCATTAAATTAAATCAAGGCGGAAAAAAATGCACTTAAAAAAATATTTAAATAAATTTATCCGTAGATCAAATCTTGCTGCTGCCGCTGATAAGCTACGCTTTTACAGGCAATACTGCAGAAATTATTTTGCGAATAAAAAATTTTTATTATCAAATCCCGGAATCGTTTTACCGCCGCCGTATTTTTTATACGAAACCTATGCGATTAATTATACTGACTATTATAATGACGGCCTTCAAACAGCTGCTGAAATTGTTTCCCTGCTGCAACCTTATATAAACTTTAAAGAGCCCGGCAAAGCATTGCTCGATTGGGGTTGCGGGCCCGGTAGGGTAGTAAGGCATTTCCCCGGGTTATTGCAGGGCAGGCATACAATTTACGGATGTGATTATAATCCCGCTTATATTGGCTGGTGCAGTAAAAATCTTTTGGACATTTCGTTTGTGAAAAATGAATTAGTGCCACCCACTTCATTTGCCGGCGATTCATTTGATGGGATCTACGGTTTATCTGTTATTACGCACTTATCAGCCAAAAACCATTTCGCGTGGATAGCTGAATTAAGAAGAATATTGAAACCGGGAGGATTGTTGCTGATCACTTGCCAGGGCAGCCAGTTTAAAGAAAAATTATTGCCTGAAGAACTGGCAATATTCAAGAACGGCGAATTGTTGGTAAGGGATTCGCAGCAGGAAGGCCACAGGGTATTTGCGGCATTTCAGCCAAAAAAATTCATGGAATTTTTATTAAAAGATTTTGGCGTAATACAATTTATTGAAGGGGGCGAAAAAGCCAGCATTCACGGAAAACAGGATACCTGGTTAGTTCAAAAATGAATTACTTCAATTGCATGAACCGGTGCACATATTTTCCTACCATATCAAACTCGATATTAACGGTGTCAGCTTTTTTTAAACTGTTCATATTGGTATGCTGATAGGTATAAGGAATGATTGCTACCGTGAAAGCACCAGCGCCCACATTGAAAACAGTAAGGCTTATTCCATTTAAACTAACCGACCCTTTTTCAATTATCAAAGATCCAAATTGCGGGGGAAATGCGAAGCTGTATTCCCAGCTACCGTCTTTTTCAATGACAGTGGTGCATTCAGCAACGGTATCAACATGGCCCTGTACAATATGACCGTCGAGCCTGCCATTTAACTGCATGCATCTTTCCAGGTTTACCGCAATACCCAATCGCAATTGTCCTAAATTAGTTTTTGTAAGGGTTTCATCTATAGCCGTAACCCGGTGCATGCCATCCTTTATCTCTTCCACCGTAAGGCAAACGCCGCTGTGGCTAAGGCTTTGATCAATTTTTAATTCATGCGAAAGGGGGGAAGCGATCCAAAATGTTTTGTTGCTGCCGTTGCGTAGGATATCTTTCACTATCCCTGTATTTTCAATAATTCCTGTAAACATGGCTCAAATTTCGGAATTTGTTACAAGATTTTCATTTTTTAAATATTTCTGTTATCTTTGCGGCCCTGCATAAGTAAAGGCAGTATTTAAATCACGTAAAGGAGGTATATTTTATATGTTAATTATTGATTCAAAAGATTGCGAAAACATTGACAAAGCGCTTAAGAAGTACAAGAAGAAATTTGAGAAAAGCAAGATCTTATTGCAATTAAGAGACAGGCAGGCTTTCACCAAGCCATCTGTAAGGCGCCGTAAAGAAGTGCTGAAAGCAATTTACAAGGACCAGGTAACAGCTGGTAAATTCGATTAAAAAAGCGACCAAACATTATATTGAACTGATACCCGGTTATTGTAACTTCGGGTATCAGTTTTTTTATGTCCATAACCACCCCAACGGCATTGCAGCATTTCATCGACTACCTTAAGTTTCAAAAAAGGTATTCTCAACACACTATCCTATCTTATGAAAATGACCTGGTAACCTTTCTTGATTTTATCGAGATTACATTTGGTAAGACGGCTTTGCCTGAAATAAAAGCATCTTTTGTGCGAACATGGCTGGCGAGTTTAAAAGAACAAGGCATGGAGGCCAGGTCTATCAACCGCAAAATTTCTTCCCTCAAATCTTTTTTTAAGTACCAGCTCAAAGAAGGGTTGGTAAAAGTTAGTCCGATGGGTACGATCATTTCACCCAAAACGGGTAAAAGATTGCCACAGTTCGTAGAAAAAGCGGATATCAATACACTTTTCTCCCATGTAGAATTTCCGGATGATTGGGAGGGGAGGACCCACAGGCTGCTGCTCCAGTTATTATACAATACCGGCATAAGACAGGCAGAACTGGTCTCATTAAAAGAGAACCAGGTTGATGGGTATAAAAATTCAATAAAGGTATTAGGTAAAGGGAACAAAGAACGGATCATCCCCATAAGCGCTGAATTATTAGGATCATTAAAGGGGTATATGGCTGAAAAAAGGAAGCGGTTGGAGGAATTTGACAGCGGGGTTTTGCTGGTAAATAACAAAGGGAAAAAATTGTACCCCAAATACGTGTATACAGCTGTAAAAAAATACCTCAGTAAAATAACGACGATCAACAAAAAAAGCCCGCACGTGTTAAGGCATACTTTCGCCACTCATCTGATGAATAATGGTGCAGACCTCAACGCTGTCAAAGAACTGCTGGGCCATAGCAGCCTCGCGGCCACGCAGGTTTATACCCATAATTCAATAGAAAAGCTGAAGGACATTCATAAAAAGGCACACCCTAAAGCCTGATTAACGCCTGCGGTACTTACGGCTTTAGGAAATAAAATCCGCTGTATAAATAAATCTTCTTTGAGCGGCAATCTTCCTGGAATTAACATACCGCCTATAAAATTTTATTTTGTAAAATACGTTTCAAATGTTAACTTCATTAAGTGAAATTTAACCACTAAAAAACCCCAAATATTGCCTATGATTTAAGTGTACCTAAATAAGTTCTTTCACATTATTTTTCACAGATTAAAATCAGAAGTATGAACGTAAACATTCAAACTGTGCATTTTGACGCAGACGCAAAGTTGGTATCTTATATCGAAAAAAAGATTTCCAAGATTTCACAGTTTCACGACAGGATTACCAAGGTAGATGTGTATTTAAAATTAGACAATGTAGTACACACCATTAAAGACAAAATAGCCGAAATAAAAGTGCACATTCCACGCTACGAGTTTTTTGTAAAGCAATCCTCCAAGTCATTCGAAGAAAGCTTTGATGTAGCACTAGATTCAGTAATCACTCAAATCAAACGAAAAAAAGATAAACAGGCAGCATAAGCCGCTTACAACAACAAGATCCCGTTTCGCCTAAGGCCACACGGGATCTTTTTTTTAGGGGTTATTCACATTTTATAAATCACTTGTAAAAAATTCCTTTTCAAACTTTTTGTATTAATCATTTTCTCTTACCTTTGCCTTCCGAAAAAAATAGGGCTGCTTTAGTGTGGACTAAATTATTTGAAAAGTTCTTGAAAATAGGCCGAAGTAGCTCAGTTGGTAGAGCAGCTGATTTGTAATCAGCAGGTCGGGGGTTCGACTCCCTTCTTCGGCTCTTTGGTTTGGGCAGATGGCCGAGTGGTTAAAGGCGACAGACTGTAAATCTGTTCTCTCCGGAGTACGTAGGTTCGAAACCTACTCTGCCCACTTTACCCACCCTAGTTTTAACGAAGGTGGTAGTTCTTTGATTCTTGAGTATTGAACATTGAGTATTGAGCATTATAAAGTAATTTTCAATATTCAACTATCAATTTTCAATGTTTATTTATTAGCGGAAGTAGCTCATTTGGTAGAGCGGTAGCCTTCCAAGCTTCAGGTGGCCGGTTCGAGCCCGGTCTTCCGCTCAGTGCTCTGCAAAACCTTATAGGTTTTAAAACCTATAAGGTTTATTAAGCCGTCGTAGCTCAGGGGTAGAGCACTTCCTTGGTAGGGAAGGGGTCGTGAGTTCGATTCTCACTGATGGCTCATAATAACAGTATTGGTATAACGTAGTAAAGTGCGGCGCAAAATAAAATATTATAAAAGTCCACGGTTTACAGACTTAAAATGAAAACCAATTTTCAAAACAAATATTAAAATTTAAACAATGGCAAAAGAATCTTTCAAAAGGGATAAACCCCATTTAAACGTTGGTACTATTGGTCACGTGGATCACGGTAAAACAACACTTACAGCCGCTATAACCGATGTTTTGTCAAAAAGAGGTTTAGCGGAGAAAAAAAATTATGATGATATTGATGGTGCTCCTGAGGAAAAAGAAAGGGGTATTACAATTAATACTGCCCACGTTGAGTACGCAACCAATACCCGTCACTACGCTCACGTAGATTGCCCGGGTCATGCTGATTATGTGAAAAACATGATCACCGGTGCTGCCCAGATGGACGGTGCTATTTTGGTGGTTGCGGCTACCGACGGCCCAATGCCACAAACTAAAGAACACATCCTGTTGGCCCGCCAGGTAGGCGTACCCCAGATCGTTGTTTTTATGAACAAAGTTGATTTGGTAGATGATCCTGAATTATTGGAATTGGTTGAAATGGAAATTCGTGAGTTGTTAACTTCTTACGGTTTTGATGGTGATAACACACCGATCATCCAGGGTTCTGCTACTGGTGCTTTAGCCGGTGACGAAAAATGGATCCAGAAAATTAATGACTTGATGGATGCTGTTGATAGCTACATTCCTTTACCTCCGCGTTTAGTTGATTTACCATTCCTGATGAGTGTTGAGGATGTATTTTCTATCACCGGTCGTGGTACTGTTGCTACCGGTCGTATCGAAAGAGGCCGTATCAAAGTGGGCGAAGCAATTGAGATCGTAGGTTTAATGGAAAAACCGTTGACTTCAACCTGTACTGGTGTTGAAATGTTCAAAAAATTATTGGACGAAGGTGAAGCTGGTGATAATGCAGGTCTTTTATTACGTGGTATTGAAAAAACCCAGATCCGTCGTGGTATGGTGCTTTGCAAACCAGGTTCTATCACTCCGCACACTGAATTTAAAGGCGAGGTTTATGTATTAAGTAAAGAAGAAGGCGGACGTCATACTCCATTCTTCAATAAATACCGTCCCCAGTTCTATTTCCGTACTACTGACGTAACTGGCGAAGTTACCTTAGCAGCAGGCACTGAAATGGTGATGCCGGGTGATAACACTAACTTAACTGTTACTTTGATCCAACCGATTGCAATGGAAAAAGGTTTGAAATTTGCGATCCGTGAAGGTGGCCGTACAGTAGGTGCTGGTCAGGTGACTGAAATTATCAAATAAGCTTAAAGCGAAAAGCTTTTAGCTTTAAGCAAATAATTATATATTTGCAACATATTCTAAAAGCTGTCTTGCCTTGGGCTAGATAGCTTTTAGCTTTTATACGGGCATGGCCCCGCAGGTCGCGGGGTACGGTGTTCAAAAGCATACGGGCATGGCCCCGCAGGTTGCGGGGTACGGTGCTCAAAAGTATACGGGCATGGCCCCGCAGGTCGCGGGGTACAGTGTTCAAAAGCATACGGGCATGGCCCCGCAGGTTGCGGGGTACAGTGTTCAAAAGTATACGGGCATGGTGCAACGGTAGCATACGGGTCTCCAAAACCTTTGATCTGGGTTCGAATCCTAGTGCCCGTGCTAACATCAGTTGAAAGTTAAAAGTTGATTCAACGCTTTGCTAACTTTCAATGTTGAACTTTGAAGTTTAAACTATTTAATTATGAACAAATTAACCGCATACATCAGCGACTCTTATAAGGAGCTGGTGCAAAAAGTAACCTGGCCTTCATTTGATCAGCTGCAGCAATCCACAATGATTGTGTTAGGTGCAACACTCGTAATAACCGCCATGGTATGGGTAATGGACCTTGTAGCCAATAACTCATTGAAATTTATTTACTCTTTATTTAAATAATCATGGAAGAAACAACAGCAATTGTAGAAAAAGCAGAGAAGCCGGAGAAAGAGAGTAAGTGGTATGTACTTCGTGTAGTTAGTGGTAAAGAACGTAAGGTAAAAGAATACCTGGATAAAGATATTATCCGCAATGGCTGGGGCAATATAGTAAAACAGGTTTTTTTACCGGTAGAAAAAGTATATAAAGTGCAAGCCGGTAAAAAAGTAATGAGGGAAAGGAATTTTTACCCTGGTTATATCATGATTGAAGTTGCGGATGGCAAATTGCATGATGATATGATTCAGAGCATGAGCAATGTGAGCAATGTGATGCACTTTTTAACCGACGGAAAGGGATCTAAAGGCAATATTATTTCATTGCGTAAAGCAGAAGTAAATAAAATGTTGGGTAAAGTAGATGAACTGAGCGATGTGGGCGGTGTTACCATGAGCGAGCCTTTCATTATTGGCGAAACAGTGAAGATCATCGACGGTCCGTTCAACGATTTTAATGGTGTGATAGAAGAGGTAAATGATGAAAAGAAAAAGCTGAAAGTACAGGTAAAGATCTTCGGCCGTGCAACACCGGTAGAATTAAGTTATATGCAGGTAGAAAAATTAGCATAAAATATTTAAGCCACTTTTCGTGGCTTTTTTTAATCATAAAATTTTTGCAGTATGAAAAAATTATACGCTTTACTTACAGTGATGATGATCAGCTTAAGCCTGCTGGCCCAGCCACCAAAAGGCCCCGCTAAAAAAGGCATGCATTTCGGCGCTAAAACATCTGTTGATGGCGCGGTTGCGGCAAATGAATTAACCAATGTACTGGAAGGTAAAACCACCGCGGATGTAAAAGTAAAAGGTAAAGTGGTGGAAGTATGTAAAGCGGAAGGTTGCTGGATACGCATGGAAACAGCTGGTGGCCCCATGCTGATCAAAATGAAAGACCATGCTTTTATGGTTCCCCTGGCATTAAATGGTAAAACCATTGTTGCAGACGGCACAGCAGAATTAAAAGAAACTTCAGTAGAAATGTTAAAACATTACGCGGAAGATACCGGAAAAAGTAAAGAAGAGATTGGTGCTATAAAAGAACCTAAGAAAGAAATTATTTTACAGGCTAAAGGAATTTTGGTGTTGTAGAAAATAAAGATATTTATTAATAATCCCGGCCCAGGCTGGGATTTTTTATGTGGCGCGATAAAGAAGAGAAAAAAATTAAAACCGTTTCTTTTTTTAATCTAACTTGAATTTAAGGGTAAAGAACTACTCCAGCAGTTATAGTAGTACAAAAGCTCAATAAAGCTTTTTGGCATAAAAGGGCTGGAATTCCCTCCCTTGCCAAACAGTACGTTCGGGGGGAGCTGCCTTGATTTTATTGTTACTTTTTTTGTCAAGAAAAAAAGTAAATAACAAACGCCATCAAAAACACCGCTTAAAACTAACATGGAAAAATCCTTTACATTTGAATCCCCAAAACATTTCCATCAAAAATCGTCAGTCATGAAAAAAATTACCCTTGCAATAATCTTGTTGATCATAACATTCACCTCTCAATCACAGTTAATTACTTCTGCACAAATAGATTCTCTGGCAGAACTCACTTTAAAAACATTTGACGTGCCTGGCATAGCCGTAGGCGTTATAAAAGATGGTAAGTTGATTCATGCAAAAGGCTACGGCGTAAAATCATTACGTACCATGCAAAAGGTAGATGAAAAAACGCTGTTTGGTATCGCTTCCAATAGTAAGGCTTTTACCAGCGCAGCTTTAGGAATGCTGGCGGATGAAGGCAAATTAAAATGGGATGATAAAGTAACCGACTATATCCCTGAATTTAAAATGTACGATCCTTATGTTACGGATGCATTCACCATCAGGGACCTGCTGACACACCGCAGCGGTTTGGGATTAGGTTCAGGCGACCTGATGATGTTTCCCGACTCCAATAATTTTACTAAAAAAGATATTATTCATAACCTGCGGTATTTAAAACCGGTATCAGCCTTTAGAACAAAATATGATTATGATAATAACCTGTACATCGTTGCAGGGGAAGTAGTGGCAAGAGTAAGTGGCATAAGCTGGGAAGATTTTATTGAGCAACGCATCATGCAGCCATTGGGCATGACAGCCAGTAAAGCATCAATATCAAGGCTGGCAAACAGGAATAATATTGTAATGCCTCATGCGCCGGTTAACGGCAAAATAACCACCATCGATATTGAGTGGGATGAAGATGCCAACGCCGCCGGCGGAATAGTAAGTAATATCACCGACCTCAGCAAATGGCTCATCATGCAAATGGATAATGGAAAATATGGAGAAGGTAAAAGATTATTCAGCGAAGCAGTGCATGAAGATTTCTGGTCGCCACAAACCATTATCGATGTGCGTGGGCCTTCGCCTTATAATACGCATTTTGCAGCCTATGGCCTTGGTTGGTTCTTAAGCGACGTAAAAGGATATAAGCAGGTAACCCATACCGGTGGATTGGCAGGTATAGTTACCCAGATCACTTTGATACCGGAGTTAAAACTGGGTATTATTGTATTGACCAACCAGCAATCCGGCGCTGCTTTCACGGCCATCACCAATACTATTAAAGACAGCTATCTTGGCGTAAAGGGATTTGACCGTGTAAAGCAACAGCACGACCGTGTTATAAAAAATGAAGCAGATGCCAAAAAGATAACCGACACCATATGGTCAGGTATCACTGCGCAACAAAAAAGTAATGCGCCAAAAGCTAATATCAATAATTTTATTGGGACCTATAGCGATCAATGGTTTGGAGAAGTCACGATTTCTATAAAGAACGGGCAACCCTGGTTCGACAGTAAGCATTCTCCAAAACTTACGGGCGTATTGTTGCCTTACAAAGGCAATACTTTTGTAGCCAAATGGAACGACCGCAGTATGGATGCGGATGCCTACGTAAAATTTGACCTGGATGAGAATGGCAAAGCTTCCGGGTTTAAAATGGCTGCCATTTCTCCATTAACTGATTTTAGTTTTGATTTCCAGGATCTTGACCTGAAAAGAGTAAAATAAATATGCCCGGAAAGCGCAAAGTCGAAAACGGCTTACTGCCTTCCCGGCAGGAGAACCTTCTTTCTAAATCCCCGGTACTAAAAAAATCTAAAATCTGTCATCTAAAATCTAAAATAAATCCCTACCTTCGCCGTCCCAAAATAGTTCTTAAGGAATATTATTGACTTGGGAGTCCTGGTAAAATGCCCGGACGCTATCACCAAAAAATGTAAACAATGGCTAAAGAAATTACAGGCTATGTTAAACTCCAATGCAAAGGAGGACAAGCCAATCCAGCACCGCCAATCGGGCCTGCCTTAGGTTCCAAGGGTGTAAACATCATGGAGTTCTGTAAGCAATTTAATGCAAGAACCCAGGATAAACCAGGAAAAGTACTTCCCGTATTAATTACAGTGTATGCTGATAAGTCTTTCGACTTTATCATTAAAACTCCTCCCGCTGCAGTACAGCTTTTAGAAGCCAGTAAATTACAGAGCGGCAGTAAAGAACCCAACCGTGTTAAAGTAGGTAAAGTTACCTGGGCACAGGTAGAAGAGATCGCTAAAGATAAAATGGCTGATCTTAACGCCTTTACTTTAAACAGCGCCATGAGCATGGTGGCTGGTACTGCCCGCAGCATGGGATTAACTGTTGATGGAAAAGCCCCCTGGGAAAATTAATTATTAACCGAAAAATTTGTAAGAAATGATTACGAAAAAAAGAAAAGTAGCAAATACTAAGGTTGATATTAATAAAGCTTATTCCCTTAAGGAAGCATCAACTTTAGTTAAAGAAGTAAACACCACAAAATTTGATAGTTCTGTTGACCTGCATATAAAATTGGGTGTTGACCCTAAGAAAGCAGACCAGGCGATCCGGGGTACAGTTTCATTACCGCACGGCACAGGTAAAACAAAACGTGTATTGGTATTGTGTACCCCTGACAAGGTAGCCGAAGCAACTGCTGCCGGTGCCGACTTTGTTGGACTGGAAGAATTCATCACCAAGATTGAAGGTGGCTGGACAGATATCGATGTTATCGTTGCCACTCCATCAGTAATGCCTAAGATTGGTAAGCTGGGTAAAGTATTAGGTCCACGTAACTTAATGCCCAATCCTAAGACCGGTACGGTAACCAATGATGTAACCGGTGCGATCAATGATTTGAAAGGTGGTAAGATTGCATTTAAGGTAGATAAAGTGGGTATCATCCACGCTTCTATCGGCCGTGTAAGTTTTGCTTCTGAGAAGATCGCAGAGAACAGCCAGGAATTAATTAATGCCATCATGAGATTAAAACCTTCTTCATCGAAAGGTATTTATTTAAAAGGCGTTAGTATGGCAAGCTCTATGAGCCCGGGTATTGCAATTGACACTAAATCTGTTCAAAACTAATGAATTGCCCCGGGCTTAAGCCGTGGCAATTCTTCAAAAAATATTTGATATGACAAAACAGGAAAAAAATGAAGTGATAGAATTTCTCAAAGGGAAATTTAATCAGTACAACAATTTCTACATCACTGATACAGAAAACTTATCTGTTGCGCAGATAACCAAACTGCGCCGTGTTTGCTTTGATAAGCAGGTAGAAATGAAAGTGGCTAAGAACACTTTGATCAAGAAAGCTTTGGAGAGTATTGATGCGGAGAAGTATGCAGGCGTGTACGATTCTTTACATAAGGTAACGGCTTTGTTATTCAGCGAAAACCCTAAGGAACCGGCTGTCATTTTAACCAGTTTCCGTAAAGAAAGCAAAGCTGAAAAGCCTGAGCTGAAAGCAGCATTCATCAATGGAGATATATTCGTTGGCGATAACCAGTTGGTAGCATTAACGAAGATCAAAACCAAGAATGAATTGATCGGTGAAGTAATCGGCTTACTGCAATCCCCTATACAACGTGTTATCGGTGCGTTGCAAAACAGGCCTGAAGCTGCTGCTGAAATTGCAGCTGCTGTGCCGGTAGAAGGTTAATTTTGATTGTAGCTTTTATTAACTTCCCCGGTTTGTAAGAGCGTTTAAATAACTCCCTTTTTCCGCAGGATGCTGCGCAAAGGGAATGGGGATAACAAATTTTTTTAATCTCCGCCGGAGTCAAAAACAATGAAGGCGGAAAAAATTTAATCATTATGGCAGACGTAAAAGTATTAGCTGAATCATTAGTAAGCTTAACAGTTAAAGAAGTGCAGGAATTAGCTGAATTCTTAAAATCAGAGTACGGCATCGAACCAGCTGCTGCTGCAGTTGTAGTTAGTAGTGGTGGCGGCGAAGCTGCTGCTGTTGAAGAAAAAACATCATTCAATGTTATTTTGAAAGCTGCAGGTGCTAATAAATTGGCGATCGTTAAGATCGTTAAAGAATTAACCGGTTTAGGATTGAAAGAAGCTAAAGATTTAGTAGATGGTGCTCCAAAACCAGTTAAAGAAGGCGTTGATAAAGCAACAGCTGAAGAATTAAAGACAAAATTAACTGAAGCCGGTGCTGATGTTGAAATTGCGTAATTTTTAGTAGTTTCTAAAATAGCTTTAAAAGCCGGTTTGCATTTTGCAGCCGGCTTTTTTCTGTAAAAAGCCCGAAAAAAGTTAAAAATTGCCCTTATCCACAAAAACCCTTCCAAAATCGTAAAAAATCGGATTTGGTAAATTAAAAATCAGAAAATATTCCCTACCTTTGCCCTCCTTTAATTTAGGCTTCGTGGCGTTAATCGTTTCTTGACTAAATTTAAAAGGATTCTTCTGCACACTTAAACGTCTTAATTACAATATGTCTGCAACAAAAACACCCGCTGCTAAGCGTATCAATTTCGGAAAAGTTGAACTCATAGCAGAACAACCCGATTTGCTCGGAATCCAGATCCAATCTTTCAGAGACTTTTTCCAGTTGGAAACCACGCCCGATAAAAGGAACGTGGAAGGATTGTTTCGTGTATTCAAGGAAAATTTTCCAATTACTGATACCCGTAACATCTTCGTGCTTGAATTTTTGGATTACTTCGTAGATCCGCCACGTTATACTATTGAAGAGTGTATCGAAAGGGGACTCACTTACGCTGTGCCATTAAAAGCAAAGCTGCGGTTAAGTTGCAACGATGAAGAGCATGTGGACTTCCAAACTATTGTCCAGGATGTGTTCCTGGGTAATATCCCTTACATGACCCCACGCGGTACTTTTGTTATTAATGGTGCCGAAAGGGTTGTGGTTAGCCAGTTACACCGTTCACCTGGTGTATTCTTCGGACAGTCTATTCATCCAAACGGTACAAAAATATACTCTGCAAGGGTAATTCCTTTCAAAGGAGCCTGGATGGAATTTGCTACTGATATCAACAACGTCATGTATGCTTACATCGACCGTAAGAAAAAATTCCCGGTAACTACTTTATTACGTTCTATCGGTTTTGAAACTGATAAAGACATCCTGGAATTATTCGGGATGGCCGATGAAGTAAAAGCAGATAAAAAAACTTTAGCGCATTATATCGGTAAACGCCTTGCAGCACGTGTATTACGTACATGGGTAGAAGATTTTGTGGATGAAGATACCGGTGAAGTAGTTTCTATCGAAAGAAATGAAATCGTACTGGAAAGGGATACCCTTCTGGATGAATCGAACATTGCTATGATCCTGGGAATGGATGTGAAGAGCGTGTTCATCCAGAAAGAAGAAGTGAGTGGTGATTATGCGATCATTTATAATACATTGAATAAAGATACTTCTAACAGTGAACTGGAAGCGGTACAGCATATCTACAAGCAATTGCGTGGTGCTGATGCCCCTGATGATGAAACTGCACGTGGTATCATTGATAAATTATTTTTCAGCGATAAGCGTTATGACCTGGGTGAAGTTGGCCGTTATAAAATTAACCGCCGCCTTGGTTTGAACTTCCCTATCGAGAAAAAAGTATTAACCAAAGATGATATTATTGCCATCATTAAAACCCTGGTGTTATTAACCAATGGTAAGAGTGAGATCGACGATATTGATCACCTGAGCAACCGTCGTGTACGTACGGTAGGCGAACAGTTATATGCACAGTTTGGTGTTGGTTTGGCCCGTATGGCCCGTACCATTCGTGAAAGAATGAACGTACGTGATAACGAGGTGTTCACTCCTGTTGATTTGATCAATGCAAGAACATTGTCTTCTGTTATCAACTCCTTCTTTGGTACATCACAGTTGAGTCAATTCTTAGATCAAACCAATCCATTGAGCGAGATCACGCATAAGCGCCGTATCTCCGCGCTTGGACCCGGTGGTTTAAGCAGGGAGCGTGCAGGTTTCGAGGTACGTGACGTTCACTACTCTCACTATGGCCGTTTGTGTACTATTGAAACGCCGGAAGGACCAAACATTGGTCTGATCTCAACATTATGCGTACACGCAAAGATCAACGACATGGGCTTCATCGAAACACCTTACCGTAAAGTAACTGACGGTAAAGTAGACATGAAGAAGATCACTTTCCTGAGCGCCGAAGAAGAAGATACCGCGAAGATCGCACAGGCAAATATTGATATTGATGAAAAAGGAAACTTTGTTGAGGATAAGATCAAGAGCCGCCAAACCGGTGACTTCCCGATTCTTGACAAAGGTGAAGTGGAATATATGGATGTGGCGCCTAACCAGATCGTTGGTTTGAGTGCTTCATTAATTCCGTTCCTGGAACATGATGATGCCAACCGTGCATTGATGGGATCGAACATGCAACGCCAGGCGGTACCATTGATCAAACCTGAAGTGCCGATCGTTGGTACTGGTTTGGAAGGTAAGGCTGCCCGTGATGCCAGGATCCAGATCCATGCAGATGGGGATGGTGTGA
This sequence comes from Chitinophagales bacterium, assembly GCA_038205215.1. Lineage (GTDB taxonomy): Bacteria > Bacteroidota > Bacteroidia > Chitinophagales > Chitinophagaceae > Ferruginibacter. The sequence goes on from JBBRCB010000002.1 coordinate 186,995, forward strand.
TCGAATTCGTAGATGCTAATGAAATTCATGTAAGGTATAAGCGGAACGAAATACAGCAATTGGTTTCTTTTGAAGAAGATTTAGTAATATATCGTTTAACCAAGTTCGTTCGTACCAACCAGGAAACCTGTATCAACCTGCGCCCTGCCGTGGTAAAAGGACAAAAAGTAGGCGAAGGTGATTTCTTAACTGAAGGTTATGCCACCAAAGGTGGTGAATTGGCCCTCGGTAGAAATATGAAAGTGGCTTTCATGCCATGGAAGGGATACAATTTTGAAGATGCGATCGTAATTTCTGAGAAAGTAGTTAAAGAAGATTTGTTTACGTCTATCCATATCAGCGAATTTGAAATTGAAGTGCGGGATACTAAATTGGGAGAAGAAGAATTAACACCCGATATTCCTAACGTAAGCGAAGAAGCTACCAAAGACCTTGACCAGAACGGTATTATCCGTATCGGTGCTCATATTAAAGAGGGCGACATCATCATTGGTAAAATAACACCAAAAGGTGAAAGCGACCCAACTCCTGAAGAGAAGTTGTTGCGTGCCATCTTTGGCGATAAAGCCGGTGATGCTAAAGATGCTTCATTGAAAGCACCAAGCGGAACTGAAGGTGTGGTTATTGATAAGAAACTATTCCAGAGGGCTAAAAAAGATAAGAATGCAAAGGTTAGGGAAAAAGCACAGCTGGATAAGATCGAGAAAACACACGAGAAGAATGAAACAGACCTGTTAGAATTGTTGATCAATAAACTGCAGACCTTGTTGAAAGAGAAGAGCAGCGCGGGTGTCAGTAATAACTTCGGTGAAGTATTGATTGGTAAAGGTGCTAAGTTCAATGCAAAGAACCTGGCCAATATCGACTACCAGAACGTAAACCCATTAGGTTGGACAGGTGATGGTAAAACAGATGAACTGATCAACGTTTTATTACACAACTACAACATTAAGTATAACGAAGAGTTAGGAAGGTATAAGAGAGAGAAATTCAACATTTCAATTGGTGATGAATTACCTGCTGGTGTGTTGAAATTGGCAAAAGTATACTTAGCGGTTAAGCGTAAGCTTAAGGTAGGTGATAAAATGGCGGGTCGCCACGGTAACAAAGGTATTGTTGCCAAGATCGTTCGCCAGGAAGATATGCCTTTCCTTGAAGACGGAACACCGGTTGATATCGTGTTGAATCCATTGGGTGTGCCTAGTCGTATGAACCTTGGACAGATCTATGAAACAGCATTAGGCTGGGCAGGTGAAAAATTGGGTGTTCGTTTTGCAACACCGATCTTTGATGGTGCCTCAGTAAATGAAATCGCTGAAAAAATTGATGAAGCAGGCTTACCTAAATTCGGTCATACTTACCTGTATGATGGAGAAACCGGTGAACGTTTTGATCAGAAAGCAACGGTGGGTATCATTTATATCATCAAGTTGCACCATATGGTGGATGATAAGATGCACGCACGTTCGATTGGGCCATACAGTTTAATTACCCAACAGCCGTTGGGTGGTAAAGCACAGTTTGGTGGTCAGCGTTTTGGTGAAATGGAAGTTTGGGCACTGGAAGCATATGGTGCATCTAATATATTGCAGGAATTGTTGACGCTTAAATCTGATGATATCATCGGAAGGGCTAAAACATACGAAGCGATTGTAAAAGGTGATAACGTACCAAGAGCCGGTATTCCTGAATCATTCAACGTACTGGTTCATGAATTAAGAGGATTGGGTCTTGATTTGAAATTCGAATAAAGGCCTCTCCCCAACCCCTCTCCAAAGGAAAGGGAGAACGAAAGGGTAGTTCGATTAACAAAAAGATTTTAAATTAAACAGAGTCTTCAAAGTCCCTCCTTGGGAGGGGTTTAGGGAGGCCATCAATTAAAAATATGGCATTCAAAAAAGAAAACCGTCCGAGGGCAACTTTTTCACAAATCACTATTGGTTTGGCTTCGCCGGACAGTATTTTAGAAAAAAGCTACGGGGAAATATTAAAGCCTGAAACGATCAACTACCGTACATACAAACCCGAAAGAGATGGTTTGTTTTGCGAAAGGATCTTTGGGCCGGTAAAGGATTATGAATGTGCCTGCGGAAAGTATAAACGTATCCGCTACAAAGGTATCGTGTGCGACCGTTGCGGTGTGGAAGTAACAGAAAAGAAAGTACGCCGCGAAAGAATGGGCCACATTAAACTGGTGGTTCCTGTAGTACATATCTGGTACTTTAAATCTTTACCCAACAAAATTGGTTATTTATTAGGCATGAGCTCTAAGAAATTGGAGAGCATTGTATACTATGAAAGGTTCGTGGTGATCCAGGCCGGTATCCGTACCGATAAAGGACAAAACTATAGCGATCTTTTAACGGAAGAAGAATACCTCGATATCCTGGATACATTACCAAAGGATAACCAGCACTTACCTGATGAAGATCCCAATAAATTCATTGCCAAGATGGGTGCACAGGCTGTGCATGATATGTTACAGCGCATCGATTTGGATCAATTGAGTTTTGACCTGCGCCACTCCGCTGCTAACGAAACATCTCAACAACGTAAAGCAGATGCCTTAAAGCGTTTAAGCGTTGTAGAAGGTTTCCGTGATGCGAATACAAGGATCAACAACCGACCCGAATGGATGGTAATGCAATACATTCCTGTAATTCCACCCGAATTACGTCCATTGGTTCCGCTGGACGGCGGCCGTTTTGCTTCTTCTGATCTGAATGACCTTTACCGCCGTGTTATAATCCGTAATAACCGTTTAAAAAGATTATTGGAAATTAAAGCGCCGGAAGTGATCCTTCGTAATGAAAAAAGGATGCTGCAGGAAGCGATAGATAGTTTATTTGATAACAGCCGTAAATCAAATGCTGTAAAAGCGGAAGGTGGACGTGCATTGAAATCATTGAGCGATGTACTGAAAGGTAAACAGGGCCGTTTCCGCCAGAACTTATTGGGTAAACGGGTAGATTACTCCGGCCGTTCTGTAATTGTGGTAGGACCGGAATTAAAAATGCACGAGTGTGGTTTACCAAAAGATATGGCTGCGGAATTATTCAAACCGTTTATTATCCGTAAGCTTATCGAAAGAGGTATTGTAAAAACGGTGAAGAGTGCCCGTAAATTAGTAGACAAGAAAGAAGCGATCATCTGGGATATCCTTGAAAATATTTTGAAGGGCCACCCCGTAATGCTGAACAGGGCTCCAACATTGCACCGTTTGTCCATCCAGGCTTTCCAGCCAAAATTGATCGAAGGTAAAGCGATACAATTGCATCCGTTGGTTACCACTTCTTTTAACGCCGATTTCGATGGTGACCAGATGGCGGTACACGTACCTTTAAGCAATGCAGCAGTGTTGGAAGCACAATTATTAATGTTGTCTTCTCATAATATTTTGAACCCTCAGAATGGTACGCCGATAACCCTTCCTTCACAGGACATGGTGCTTGGTTTGTATTATATCACCAAGGGCAAAAAATCAACGGCTACAGAAAAAGTGAAAGGAGAAGGTAAGGCATTTTATTCTGCCGAAGAAGTGATCATCGCTTACAACGAAAAGATGATCGACCTTCATGCCAATATAAAAGTAAAAGCGGATTTCCGTAACCCCGATGGAACCTTAACTAACAAATTAATTGAAACCACCGTAGGCCGTGTAATCTTCAACCAGCATGTACCTAAAACTGTAGGTTTCATAAATGCACTGTTAACTAAAAAAGCATTGCGTGAAATTGTAGGTGATATTTTGAAATGGACCAACGTTCCGGTTACTGCAAAATTCCTTGATGATATTAAAACATTGGGATACCGTATGGCATTCCGTGGTGGATTATCATTCAATATTAATGACCTGATCATTCCTGATGTTAAAGAAGAAATGATTGAAAACGCACAGGGTGAAGTAGGCGAGGTTTGGGAAAACTACAATATGGGTTTAATTACCAATAATGAACGTTACAACCAAATTATTGATATCTGGAGCCGTGTGGATACGAAAGTTACAGAAACATTGATCCGTGAACTGGCAAATGATAAGCAAGGGTTCAACTCTGTTTACATGATGCTGGATTCGGGTGCCCGTGGTAGTAAGCAACAGATTAAGCAGCTGGCAGGTTTGAGGGGATTGATGGCTAAGCCACGTAAATCAGGTTCCTCAGGAAGTGAAATTATTGAGAACCCGATCCTTGCAAATTTTAAAGATGGCTTAAGTGTATTGGAGTACTTTATCTCTACACATGGTGCCCGTAAAGGCTTGGCGGATACGGCTTTGAAAACAGCGGATGCCGGTTACTTAACACGTAGGCTGGTGGACGTTTCTCAAGACGTTGTTATCAACGAAGAAGATTGCGGCACATTGCGTGGTATTGCAACTTCTGCATTAAAAGATAATGAAGATATTATTGAACCATTGAGCGACAGGATTGAAGGACGTATGTCTTTACACGACGTATTCCATCCTTCAACAGAAGAGTTATTGATCAACGCAGGCGAAGAGATCAGTGCGGATATGGCGAAAAGAATTGATGAAAGCGGTATTGAAACGGTAGAAATACGCTCTGTATTAACCTGCGAAAGCAAGCGTGGTGTGTGTGTGAAATGTTATGGTAAGAACCTGGCTTCTGGTATGCTGGCACAAAGAGGTGATGCTGTTGGTATCATCGCTGCGCAGTCTATCGGTGAACCAGGTACGCAGTTAACCTTACGTACCTTCCACGTGGGTGGTGTTGCGGGTTCTGCATCTGTTGAGTCTACGCTGCCTGCTAAATTTGATGGTACTATCCAGTTTGACGGTTTGCGTACTGTGGCTACTGAAGATAATGAAGGAAAGAAAGTACACGTGGTAATCGGCCGTACCGGTGAAGTGAGGATAATGGATGTAAAAAATGACCGTTTATTAATAACCAATAACGTTCCTTATGGTGCTACGCTGAATGTTAAAGACGGGCAGAAAGTTAGTAAGGGCGATGTGATCTGTACCTGGGATCCTTTCAATAACGTTATCGTTGCGGAGATTGGCGGTGCAATTAAATTTGAAGCTTTACTGGATGGTATCACTTACCGTGATGAATCGGATGAGCAAACCGGTCACCGCGAAAAAGTAGTTATCGAAACAAAAGATAAAACCAAGTTACCTACTATTATTGTAGAAGGTAAAGAAAAGAAAACGTATAACTTACCGGTAGGCTCACACGTAGTTGTAGAAGAAGGGGATACTGTAAAGAGCGGCCAGGTGTTGGTTAAAATTCCAAGGATATTAAGCAAACTGAAAGATATTACGGGTGGTCTGCCGCGTGTAACAGAATTGTTCGAGGCACGTAATCCAAGTAACCCTGCAGTAGTTTGTGAAATTGATGGTGTAGTTGCATTTGGCGCGATCAAACGTGGTAACAGGGAGATCATTGTTGAAGCAAAAGACAGCGTGGTGAAGAAATACCTGGTGCCATTAAGCCGCCAGATCCTGGTACAGGATGGTGACTTTGTAAAAGCCGGTGCCGCATTAAGTGACGGACAAACAGCTCCTGCGGATATCCTGGCAATTAAAGGACCGTTCGCCGTACAGGAATACGTGGTAAATGAGATACAGGAAGTATATCGTTTGCAGGGTGTGAAGATCAATGATAAACACGTGGAAGTTATTGTAAGGCAGATGATGCGTAAGGTAACTGTTGAAGATGCGGGTGATACTAAATTCCTTGAAGGAGATACAGAAGACAGGCACGATTTTAATGGAGAGAATGATTACATCTTTGATAAGAAAGTAATTACAGAGGCGGGTGATAGCGGTAAATTGAAAGTAGGCCAGATCGTTACACTGCGTGACGTGCGTGAGGAAAATTCCGTATTAAGAAGAGCAGATAAAAAATTAGTTGAATTCCGTGATGCTCATCCCGCAACCTCTTCACCGTTGTTGCTGGGTATTACCAAGGCGTCGTTGGGCACACATAGCTGGATATCTGCGGCATCATTCCAGGAAACTACCAAAGTATTATCTTCTGCTGCCATACAGGGTAAAACAGATGAAATGCTTGGATTGAAAGAGAACGTTATCACAGGGCATCATATTCCGGCAGGTACAGGTTTACGTGAATTTGAAAATATGATCGTGGGTAGTAAGGAAGAATACGAATTGTTGATGACTACCAAAGAAGCGATGAGCTTTGATGAAGAAGAGTAATAAACTAATTATTCGAATTACAAGAATGTACTACAGGGAGCGGGATGAAAATCCTGCTCCTTTTTATTTACTCCAACAAACCTGCCGGGCTATTATAGCGTAGGTATAAGAAAAAATAATGATCACCAGTTTTATAAAATATACCAGTGCTTTATGCCTGTGCCTTTTTGTAGCTATGAGTTTTGTAAGTTGTGCTTTCAGGGGCGTAAGCAGGCATAAAAACATCAGCTACCAGCAGGCAGACGCAGTAACTGGTAAAACCGCGCAGCAATTAAATGTATTCTCTCCCCACCATAAAAAATCAAACGATGTGCTTATATTCGTCTACGGCGGCAACTGGAACACAGGAAAGAAAAAACTGTATAGCTTTTTTGGTAACAGGATGGCAAGAAAAAATGTGGTAACCGTAATTGTAGATTATCCTAAAAGCCCGGCAGCAAACTATAATGACATGGCGCTGGCTGTTGCCCAGGCAGTAAAATGGGTACAAAATAATATCGATCAATATGGAGGCGATCCTGGTAAAATATTTATTTCGGGCCATTCAGCCGGCGGGCATTTAGCGGGATTAGTAGGGATAAATAATGCCTTTTTTGATACAGTTGGTATCAAAAATCCTTTGAAAGGAATTATATTAATAGATGCTGCCGGACTGGATATGTACAGCTATTTGAAAGAAGAAAATTTTGAACCGGGAAATACCTACTTACAAACCTTTACCAATGATCCTGTTATTTGGAAAGCAGCTTCCCCAATATATTTTTTACATGCATCAATGCCGCCGTTGCTCATTTACCAGGGCGGTAAAACCTATCCTTCCATCGCAGCTGGAAATGAAAAATTTGTAGCGGCCCTAAAAAAATACGTTCCCCAACCCGCTTTTCATTTACAACCCCGTAAAAAGCATGTAGCCATGATAACCCAGTTTTTTAATACCTCAAATCCCCGCTATAAAGAGATCATCAGTTTTATGAAAATGCAACGGTGATTGGGAGACCTGCGTAAGCAGTTGTATAGCGCTAAAAGATTGCGATATTCACCATTCTTTACTGACGATTTATGTCTCACGATTAACTACCGTTAACCCTTTCCTAAAACTTCCCTTCTACCTATTGTAAAATCTGGTTTTGTCGGTATCTTGCCGCTGTAAATAAATGTGCAATGAATAAGTTATCGGTTGCTTTAAATATTGTACTGGTAGCAGCAATTGGCTATTTGTATTATTATAATTTTTCTGCGAAAAAACAGGAGGGTATAGCCGCTAAAACCGGCTTGAATCAAATTGCTAAAGACAGTTGTACTACCAAACACCGCATCGCTTATGTAGAACTGGACTCCTTAAATGAGAACCTCGTTTATTTTAAGATAAAACGTAAAGACCTCGAATTGCAGCAAAAACAAATAGAAGATAAAATTGCAGCAGATTACAAAGCCCTGGAAGCAAAACAAAATGCATTTGTAAAAAGTAATCCCAATGCAAGCCCCGAACAGATCCAGGGTATAAGAGCACAACTGGCCCAGGGGCAGCAGGATATTGAAGTAGAGAAGCAAAAGAAAACACAGGAATTAAACACGAAGAGTTTTGAATTAATGGAGAGCATTCAAAAAAAATTAAAACAATTCCTGGCTGATTATAATAAAGAAAAACAATACCAGTATATACTCACCACGGGTAGCGGTATCGACTACCTTATTTATAAGGACAGTACGCTCGACATAACCAAAGATGTAATAAAAGGCATGAATGAAATTATGAAGCCGGTAGCTCAATAGTAACTCAATCCAATAAAATTATTTATCTTGTTCCGGTATAACCAACCGGAATTTTTTATGGCAGAACAAACTACTGATCTATTAAATGAAAATTTAAGCCAGCCATCATTTAAGCCCAGCCTGGGATTATTCGATGCCACAATGGTAGTTGCGGGCAGTATGATCGGCTCGGGTATTTTTATTGTGAGCGCGGACATCACGCGCAACGTGGGCAGCGCAGGATGGCTGATCGCCGTGTGGCTCATCACCGGGTTCATGACATTGACTGCTGCATTGAGTTATGGTGAGTTAAGCGCCATGTTTCCCAAAGCCGGTGGCCAGTACGTATATTTAAAGGAAGCCTTTAATCCTTTAGCAGGATTTTTATACGGCTGGAGTTTTTTTGCGGTGATACAAACCGCTACTATTGCAGCGGTGGGTGTTGCGTTTAGTAAGTTTGCAGGTTACTTTATTCCTGCATTGGAACTAAAGGATGAAAATGTGATCACACAGATCCTGGGGTTAAAAATATATTCGGCGCAACTGGTATCCATAGCGCTCATTGTCTTTTTAACTTACATTAATACCAAAGGCGTTAAAGGTGGAAAAATTATACAAACAACATTTACAGTAGTTAAATTACTTTCTTTATTTGGGCTGATCGTATTTGGTTTTTTGCTTGCGGCAAAATCAGCAATATGGAATGCTAACTGGGCAGATGCATGGACGATGACCAGCAGGAATGCAGATGGGAATATTATTGGAGGCGTTACCGGCAGTGCTGTACTGGGTGCCATTGCCGCATCAATGGTGGGCTCTATCTTTAGCAGCGATGCCTGGAACAACGTAACATTCATTGCCGGAGAAGTAAAAAATCCTAAACGTAATATTGGGTTAAGTCTATTTTTTGGAACACTGATCGTAACGTTGATTTACGTAGCTGCCAATGTTATGTATACCGCCGTACTGCCTTTAAAGGAAATTGCATCTGCACCGCAGGATAGGGTGGCAGTGAGCGCAAGCAACGCCATTTTTGGGCATATAGGCACTTACATTATTGCAGTAATGATCATGATATCCACCTTTGGTTGTAATAATGGCTTGATACTGGCAGGTGCAAGGGTTTATAACACCATGGCAAAAGATGGTTTATTCTTTAAAAAAGCCGCCACTTTAAATAAAAGTGCTGTACCGGAATTTGCTCTTTGGATACAAGCAGTGGTAGCAGCGCTGTTATGCCTTAGCGGCAGGTATGGCGACCTGTTAGACATGATATCTTTTGTAGTCGTATTATTTTATGCACTTACGATCATCGGTATATTTATATTGCGCAAAAACAGGCCCAACGCTGAGCGCCCTTACAAAGCTTTTGGCTACCCGGTATTACCCGTTATTTATATTTTAATGGCAGTTGCATTTTGCATATTATTGATTTGGTATAAACCGGTATATGCAGGATGGGGTTTGGGAATTGTTTTATTGGGAATTCCACTGTATTTTATTGCAATAGCAAACAAAAAAGCAACATAACAATATTTTTTAAACAGCCCTGCAGCCAATTTGAACAACAACTTTAGTTCGCAGGGTTTAAAGCCATCCGGGGGTTGGGGCATATGGATTTCGAAAAATTATTTCAGGAATTTACTCAAATAAAAGTTGCCGTTATCGGCGACGTGATGCTGGATACCTATTGGTGGGGAAAGGTGGACCGTATTTCTCCGGAAGCGCCGGTACCTGTAGTAGCGGTAAGCAAAAAAGAACAACGCATAGGCGGTGCAGGTAACGTTGCCCTTAACCTGCGTTCATTGGGTGCCACTGTAAGCGTGTTAAGTGTATTGGGTAAAGACGATGATGGCGACCAGTTGACTAAACTGCTGGCAAATGATCATATCAATACAAAATACCTCGTATACAGCCAGCAAAGAATTACTACCAATAAGATCAGGATCATCAGCCGCAACCAGCACATGATGCGCCTCGATGCGGAACTAACCAATGATATCAATACTGCTGACGAAGAAAAATTATTATTTGCATTTGAAGATTTTATTACTGCCGAATCACCTGATGTGGTAGTGATGGAAGATTATAACAAAGGGGTACTCACCCAAAATATTATCACCAAAATCATCAGTCTTTGTAAACAGCATAATATTCTAACTACGGTAGACCCTAAACGAAAAAACTTTTTCTCTTACCGGGGAGTGGATATTTTTAAGCCTAATTTAAAAGAAGTAAAAGAAGGATTGAACATCATTGGCGATGAAATGGATATCAACGGGTTAAAAAATATACATGTACAATTACAGCAACAATTGCAGCATCAGGTTTCCTTCATCACTTTGTCAGAAAAAGGTGTTTTTTATAATAGCGAAAAAGATGCGGTATTAATCCCTACCCATATCCGCAACGTGGCGGATGTAAGCGGTGCAGGAGATACTGTAATTGCCGTAGCCTCCCTGGTATATGCCGCCACAAAAGATGTGCAACTCATGGCTGAAATAGCCAATATTGCCGGCGGGTTGGTTTGCGAGGAAGTGGGTACGGTTGCAATTGATAAAGAAAAGTTGCTGGCGGAATGTAAACAGCTCTTAAGTTAATCGAGTTTCTTATAGCAATCAAGTTTATAATGCCTGGTTGCTCTACAATATTGTGTTTAATTTCTTTTTTTCATTTCTTCTTTCAATCGTTGGCGCTTTTCTGCAACGGCCAGGTACCGCTCCATGTTCACAAATATTTCAAAATAGATCTTCGCGATAACAAATATTAATATAAAAATCCTGCCCGCGCCAAAGGATAAAAATATACTGCCGAGTATTACTACAAATTGCTGCACAAATATGCGCATATAGGGTTCAAACATTAGCCGGCCCATGCTGACCGTTTTATAGTAACCCGAATTAAAAAAACCAAACAGGTTCTGCACCGTGTAATAGGCGATGAATATGATCAGCAATAACCTTCCATTGGGCCCCAGCAATTCGGGTATTTTTGAATAGCGCATTAACATAGATCCATCAGGGATCATTCCTGTTATTCCAAAAAACATTTGTGTTTGAATAAAAACAAAAAATCCATAGTGGATAATAAAAAAGAAAATAAAGAACCACCCGCTCTGCATTGTAGTGCTGCCACCGTTTTCCCAAACATCTTTCTTTTTTACAAAGATGGTTACGCAAGCCATTTTAATTACATTGATCAGCCCTACGATCACAGTCTCCAGGCAATACACTAAGAATACCTGCTTCGCATCCCAGTCTTCAAACCAAACGCCATACAACGGAATCAGATTAACAACTATTAAAAGGAAATCGTTTATTGTTAGCTTACGTTTAAACATTAGCTTAAAATTGTAGAATTTTTGTGGCAGTAAATTAAATACTTTTGAACATAAAACTAATACCCACCAACACGTATGCAAAAATTAGCGATTGCAATTCACGGCGGCGCCGGCACTATTTTAAAAGAAGACATGACGGCGGAACTTGAAGCCGCTTATTTAAAAGGGCTCACCGATGCATTGAATGCAGGTTATGCAGTATTGGAAGAAGGCGGCACAGCAGTTAACGCCGTAAAAGCTGCCATCGTACTTTTGGAAGATAACCTCATGTTTAATGCTGGCCGGGGTTCTGTGTTCACAAAAAAAGGGGTGCAGGAAATGGATGCTGCAATTATGAATGGTAAAGACCTTTCAGCCGGTGCGGTTGCAGCTGTTCGTAATGTACGCAACCCGATAGAGCTCGCTGCCGAAGTAATGCTCAACAGCAATCATATTTTCTTAAGTGGAAAGGGCGCCAACGATTTCGCGATCAAACAGGGTATAAAATTAGAACCCGATGAATTCTTCTTTTCACAATTCCGTTACGACCAGTGGAAAGCAATAAGGGACAGCGATAATTATTCTCTTGATCATACCCACCAGGGCCTGGAAGAATTATTTAAAGATAAAAAATTCGGTACTGTTGGTGCAGTAGCCTGTGATGGTAATGGCGACATTGCTGCAGCAACAAGTACAGGTGGCATGACCAATAAAAAGTATGGACGCATTGGTGACAGCCCGCTGATCGGTTGCGGAACTTATGCCAATAATAAAACCTGCGCTATCAGTTGCACCGGCCATGGAGAACCATTCATACGCTCAGTGGCTGCACACGACGTAAGTTGTTTGATGGAATATAAAGGCATGAGCTTACAGGATGCAATGGATGAAGTAGTGAATAAAAAATTACCCGCAATGGAAGGCGAAGGCGGAATGATAGGTGTAGATGCTGCTGGAAATGTAGCGATGCTGTTGAACAGTGCAGGTATGTACCGCGGTATGCGAAATAGTGATGGAGAGGATATGGTAAAAATTTACCACGATTGATTTCGCCAGCCCAAATGACTCCTTCGGAGGGGCGATAAATAGCCGAACGCAGATATTTAAGATGATCATTATTTACGCGGATAGATCATAATAGATCATAAACATCATTAAAAATCTCCGTCCCCAACTAAGCAGCACAGGTGTTTGATAATACTACTTCCATTTGTTTTGATTTAACTGCAATAGCATCGTAATTTAGCACATCTAAAATCAAAGGATTCACATTAATGGAAGCAACAGCACAACTAAAAAAGATCGCAGTAATTGTTGCAGGCGGAACCGGCACCCGGATGAATAATACAGTGCCCAAACAATTTTTATTGTTGAAGAATAAACCTGTCTTGTTTTACACCGTCGATGCTTTTTTAAAAGCCTATGGTGATATGCAGATCATACTGGTATTGCCCGAAGAACACGTGGCGGCAGGGCAGGAGATCATTGACGCGTTCTTTGATTACGATCGTATAAAGATCACAACGGGCGGACGCACACGATTCCACTCGGTACAAAATGGGTTGGCGCTTGTTGAAGAGGAAAGTATTGTTTTTGTACATGATGCGGTACGTTGTTTAGTAACAACAGCACTTATTCAGCGCTGTTATGAGGCTGCCCTGGAATCAGGCTCTGCAATCCCCGTGGTCAACAGCAATGATAGTGTTCGTATTGTTACGGGGAGAGATAATGCAGCTATCGAACGTTCTTCAGTTAAATTAGTGCAAACACCACAAACCTTCCATAGCAAGATACTGTTGCCGGCTTTTAATATTGATTATAAAGACCGGTTTACCGATGAAGCAACTGTAGTGGAAGCATTTGGATTAAAAGTGCAACTGGTAGAGGGGGAAGAAAACAATATTAAGATCACCAGGCCTGCTGATCTTATACTTGCAGAACAAATACTTGCGGGTTGAATAAATAAAGGGCTGTCAACCTTATGAAGGTTGACAGCCCTTAAATTTTTCATTTTTTAAATAGTCTCGCCAGCTTCGGTAACCTGTTTAATCTTATCCCGCATGATTTTTCTTCCACGGCTCCAAAACTGCTGTAAAAAAACGCAAGCGAATGAATATCGCTTCCTTCAAAATCCAGCAATAGATCTTTTCCTGCATTATCCTGAATAAATGCATTAATCAATGCATGAGATGCACCGGCTGTTTTTCCATCGGGATGATTGCCTACCATAATATAATAAGCACGGTTACCGGAAAAGAAAAATACGGCAGAAGCAACCAGCGCTTCATTATTATAAGCCCCGTATGTAATTGCTTTAGCTTGTTTGTACAGCAGTGTATACAAACTGGTTACTCTTTCAAAATCATCATGGGTAAGCGTTGAAAATGATTGTGATTGCCGGCTGGATAAAGCGACAACATCTTTTATTGGAATTGCCGTTCTTATTGCCCCGTTAGTTTGTGTAAATTTTTTTATGTTGCGTTGCGTAGAAGAGCGGAAAGCGGAATGGATACCGGCATAATTATTAGCGAGCGGCAACACATAATTCATTCGTTGGTACAATTCAAAATTCTTGAGGGTAAAATAATTGCCGTGGTTAAGGTAAATATCCCAGTATTTAAACTTTGCTGGAACAGCAGATAAAAATTCGGTTAACAGTTGAGCAGAAATATTTTTACCAAACAGTCCCAACGCTGCTGTGAAAGCCGGCTGGTACAGGTAGTAGATACCATATTTTTTATTATAGGTCAATGGCATTACGGCTTCATAGTCATTCATTACTAAACCATCCCAATGCTTTGCCATGGCATCCAGGTAAAAAGAATAGCCATAAATAAGGCTGTTACCTGCATTGCTGATACAATCATCCCATTTTTTTTTATTGATGTCCTGGTGTAAAAGGTATGCTATGCTTTCCATCAAAAATAAATTTGCGGCAACAGTTTGCGCAATGATAAATTTTGAATATCAATGCTGAAAGCAATATTCTTTATAAATATCTTGTCAGGGATCGTGGATTTAAAATAATCCCTGTATACTTTGCTGTATAAGATCGGGAAATAAATATTGACTATATTTTTAAGTATAGACAGCTGCAGGCCTGCGTCATAAATAAACCTGCCGGTAACCGCGTTTTTCTGCCATGCTTCTGCGTAAGTACCTATATCCAAAAATGCCTTTAAGGGAATTTTGAATGGCATTAATTGCAGGGGGTTTATATTTTTGGGAACATCCGAAGTGAAGTTGGCTGCGGCAAGCCAGTTGTCTGTTTTACCGACCTTACTGCTCAACAGGTCTGTTCTTACTTTAAAACCACCGTCGCGGATCATGATCTGCTGCGAGGATAATTTATCAAATTCATTACGCCCAACAAAATAATTACTGTAAGTATAATCTTCATAACCTTTGGGGCCGGTCATATTTAAATGATAGGGATCCGTTTCAAATTGTTTTACAAAAGTTTTATCAGCGGTATAAAAGAATTTCCCTGCGAAAAGCCTCAGGTTCATGCCACCGCCCTTAGCATAGTTGAAATAATAATTGCCTGTAACATTAGTTCGTACAAAACCATCGCCCTGCTCTATTTGCAGCGCGCCTTTATAAGGATATAACACGCGGAAATTTTCCAGTACAAATTGTAATTGGTTAATGTAATGCGATTTGTATGGATAGCTAATGATATCTATTTGCCTGATATCATCTCTGGTAAATAATAATTGCTGTTCGCGAATAAGAAAAGTTTTCCATTGCACAAATTTTGTAAGGCTGCTTCGCGGGTTTTTATTGGCAAAAACAAATTTGAATGAAGGAACAATTTTAGTTAAATGAAGGTAGTTGAGCCTGCTCGTGGAATCTGCATAAGTATCAGCAGTAAATGACGCGCCTGCTATAGACAATTCCGCTTTTTTACCGTTATTACCAGGATACCAGCAGTAACTCATCCTTCCAATGCCATTGAATTTTTTGCTTTTAGAAGCGAACAAAGGCACCACAACAAATTTAAATTGCGTCGGCGGTAAGCTGTAGTTATGCAATACTATGCCGGGCATGTATTTATCATAAAAATTATAGCCGATAGCAGGTGCAATTGAAACATAATGGTGTTTATCCGTTTCTTTTAAGTTAAAAAGAAACGCAAAGCGAATATCTTTTTTTGCAGGATGTTGTTCAATAGCACCTTTTTTATTTAACAATGAAAAAACAGCATCCTGGGTTTTACCACTCACTTCTTCTACAATTTTTTTAAAATCATCAGGGTACGGATGCTTAAAACTCCAGCGCAGGTAATATGCTCTTATACAACTGTCAAATAATGCTGTGCCCAATGCATTTTCAATAGTCATCATCCATTGCCCCGTTTTTATATAAGCCACCATATTGTAATTGGCGCTGCTGAATTTTTCAGATGGGGTTTCGATCGGCTGATCTTTTTTTATTTTGATCAGCGAATGCAAAAGGGTTTGCTCAAGGTCAACCGGCATGCGGGTTTTAAGAAATGCGGGCGTAATGGGCACTTCCAGCGAAACTTTGCCATACTGCTGAACGGCATAACGGTTGTCGTAATACGTATTCATGCCTTCATCCATCCAGGGATGTGTGCGCTCATTGCTTGCCAATATTCCGTAAAACCAATTATGCCCTACTTCATGATTGATCACAAAGTCTAAATTTTTTTCAGTTCCTCCTGATGACAAAAATGTTATAGTAGGATATTCCATACCACCACCGCCCCGTTCATCTTCCACTACTGTTACTACATTGTAAGGGTATTCGCCGATCCATTTGCTTTTTGTAAGTATAGCTTGTTTGGTAAATGCAATACTCTTTGACCATATGGCTTCATTTTGGGAATAATACAAAATATACACCGTTATTATTCTTCCGGATGGTAATTGCAGGGAATCAGTTTTCACAGAAAATGTTTTATCTGCAAACCATGCAAAGTCGTGTACATTGTTTTGAACATAGTGCAGTGTTTTTATCTCCTTAGCCGATGGCACTGCTTCTTCTTTCAGGTGCGTGGTTCCTTTTTTCTTTTTTTCATACCCGTAAAATATTTTTCTTTTTTTCAGCCAATCTTTTTCATCCTGTTCCTGAAGGTCGCCGGTTGCGGCTATCACATAGTTTTTAGGTAAACTGATCTGCACTTCATAGTTTCCAAACTCGCTGTAAAATTCGCCCTGGTCAAGGTAAGGAATGGGATGCCATCCTTTTTGATCATATACCGCAGGTTTGGGATACCACTGTGTTGCCTGGTAAGCCTGTTCAACATGGCCGCCTCTTGAAAAATTGTAGGGCAGCTTTACATGGAACGGTGTTTCTATTTTACAATTGCTTTTAGGAGCTAATGGCGTGGGCAAAATTAATTTAATGATATCCTGGTGTTGCGGGTGGTCTTCTGTTTTAGCATTAACCGTATTCACCCTGAAGTTGAGGCGGTTGATATAGCCCCGCTTATCACGATCCGAAAAATAAAATGCGGTGCTGCCATTTTCCAGCAACTGGTCACTAAATGCGGTGCGGTCATTTTTGTAGGCATTGGGCCAAAGATGTATCCAGATGAAGTAAAGGGTATCGGGTGAGTTGTTGAAATAATCCATCTTTACATAACCGTCCAAAGTATTGTCAACATCGTTCAAACTCACGTCAATTTTATAGTTAACCTGCTGTTGCCAGTATGCAGCGTCCCGGTTGATACCTGCCTGTGACTGTGCCTGAGTTAGGTGGGAGTAGAAAAGTAAAAAGAGGAGAAACGTTCTTTTCAAACTAAAATGGTTTTTCCAAAAATAAACAAATCAATTCATTTGCGGCCAAGGTTGTCAACCTTGGTAAAACTTTATTATATGAAAAAAGTTTCCAGGTTGACCAGCTTTGAGAACTACTTGCCTTTGCCGCTGAAGATGATCTCGATCGTATGCAGCATGATCTTAAAATCCAGTGCTAATGAAATGTTTTCAATATACATCAGGTCATAAGGCATGCGTTCGATCATTTCTTTTATTGAGGAGGCATAGCCGAATTTTACCATGCCCCAACTGCTAAGCCCCGGTTTTACTTTAAATAAGTAATTGTATTCCGGGTGTAGCTCAATTACCTGGTCGATATAGAATTTTCTTTCCGGCCTTGGGCCTACCAGGCTCATTTCGCCCCTGATGATATTCCATAGCTGCGGCAATTCATCCAGCCGCCATTTGCGCATTGTTCTTCCCCATTTCGTTATCCTGGGATCGTCATCAAAGCTTAGTTGAGGCCCATTTTTTTCGGCATCTTCCACCATGCTGCGGAATTTATACATGATAAAAGCTTCGCCTTTATAACCTATCCTTTCCTGTAAAAAGAATAACCTGCCTTTAGAAGAGGCGATAACCCGTAAAGCAGTAAAAATAATTAAAGGGGAGAGTAGTATACCTGCCGATACGGCTACCACAATATCCAATAAACGTTTAATGTTTTGTTGCCAGGAAGAGAGTAGCCCCGAATGCAGGTCGATGAGTGGTACCCCCATCACGTTACTGGTTTGCAGTGCGCCGCTTAAAATATCCACCGTGTCTGGGGTGATTTTAATATTTACATTCTTATCACTGAGCTGCCTCAATACCGTTTCAATTTTTTCACGTTCTTTTTTTTCTACGGCTATGATCACTTCTTCAATATTATTTTCATTGATCACCTGTGTAATATTATCGGTACTCCCAAAATTCGTCACTGTCGGAGGAACGCCGGTTAAATGATTACCATTGGTATTAATGAACCCCGTTATTTTGTACCCGGTCTTTTCTTTGTTAATAAGAATAGTGCTATATAAAGAAGTGGCATTACTGCCCGAGCCAATGATAAGGGTATTGAAAAATACCCTGCCACTTTCCAATTGATGTTTTACTTTAATTAGAAAGAAAATGCGGAAAATAAACGTGATCAAAACCTGTATCCCAAGCAGGGAAAAAAATTCTTTGTAATAAATATTATAGTCGCCGGTGGCATCATACAATAAAAAAAGAAAAAGGATTACAATGCTCCCGATGAAACTGGAATTAAAAGTATTTAAGAGTTCCAGTAACCTCGATTTGTGGTAAATATTTTTATAGCTCCCCGAAAGATGGTATAAGATCAGCCATGCCAGCGGGTAAAGCAGCAAGCCGAGGTAAAATTTATGACCCACTAAAAATGCTTCGCCGATTATTTGTTTGCGGGTAAAATAAAAAATGACCCAGGCTATAATCGCTGCAATACCGTCGCCGGCTGCATACCATCCAATATGAATCCTGGGTTGTTTCAATCAATACTACAATTGGTTAAGAATTAAACTTGTTACATTCAGTTGTGGCTGGCTTTGCCGATTTTTTCTAATATCTGGTGTGCAACATCCATTGCCCTGAAACCATCAACCACACTAACCGGGGTGTTGGTATTGTTCACTATGGCATTACGGAATTCTTCCAGCTCCATTTTGATGGCATTAACATCGGGTACATTGGGATTGGCTATGGCAATGGTTTTTTTGCCGCTGTTGGTTTCAATGTCAAACGTAAAATCATTTTTATCTCCCGGCGTATTCAATTTAATGATCTCTGTTTTCTTCTCTAAAAAATCAATACCAATATAAGCGTCTTTTTGAAACAGGCGCATCTTGCGCATTTTCTTCATCGATATCCTGCTGCTGGTAAGGTTGGCCACACAGCCATTGTCAAACTCGATCCTTACGTTGGCAATATCAGGCGTGTCGCTCATAACGGATACACCATTGGCGCTGATATAATTCACATTGCTTTTTACAAGGCTTAAAATAATATCAATATCATGTATCATCAGGTCCAGTATCACACTTACATCAGTACCCCTGGGATTAAACTGGGCGAGGCGGTGTACTTCAATGAACATGGGCTGCAGGTTATATTCCCGCAGGGCTAAAAACGCGGGATTAAATCTTTCCACATGCCCCACCTGGAATTTTATATTAGCTTCCTTGGCCAGTTTCACCAGTGCCCTGGCTTCATCCATGGTATTGGCGAGAGGTTTTTCAACAAACACATGTTTACCTTTTTTTATGGCTGCTTCGCACAATTCAAAATGAAAAATGGTGGGTGCCACTATGTCCAGGGCATCACAATCATCGATCAGTTTTTCAGTATCTGTATAGCGGGGCAGGTTATATTTTTCGCTTACGAGTTTTGCATTGGCATCGTCTGTGTCGCAAAAACCCACCAGCTGCACGCCGTCAATTGCTGCCCAGTTATTTAAATGGAATTTCCCTAAGTGACCAGTACCGATAATTCCTACTTTAAGCATAAAGGCAAATGTTTGCGCAAAGTTAATTGATTATTGCAACTGGCTGAAACTTAGTATTAAAAGGTTGATCCATTTTTCCCGAAAGATGGTTCGTCAATGCCTGTTATAAAATTGAATACCGTCGTATTCCCTGCAATCATTTATTTCATGTCAACAAATCTTATGCGCATGTTCCAGCTGGAAGTCGATGGAGATTACCCGTTTTTGTTTGAATGGGCTGTGCAAAAAGCAGGGATAGATGCAGAGATCGTTCATGCGCCGCATTACTAAGCATGTATCAATATACTTAACCCGAACCTGCCTGGTATTATTTTCGTTGATATCAATATGACCGGTATGAATGGAAAAGAATTCCTGAAACTCATCTGGGCCGGGGAAGAATTTCATGCTATCCACATTATACTACTCACCACTTTAAATCAGGAGCCCGACATAACAGGCACTTTTCAATCCTGGCCAATCTTTTCGTAATAAAACCATTTCGGTATGAACCTTGATCACCCTGTTAAAAGAATTTTAGCGGATACTGGAAGTCGTAAAAACGAAATAAGAAAAATTATAAAAGAAAAACTGAAAAAAATGCGGGAGGTTATTCCTTTAAATTTGAACCGTATTCATGGTCTGCCGAGTTGTCTGAATCTGAAGAATGAATAAGCTATTCTGAAAATAGAAAAGTTGAATTAGCGTATTACCTGATACCCGCATTAATTGAATTCCCAACATACAATAATTTTCCTGGCAGTCGATGATCTTACAATAGCGAATTTTAAAAGTAACTTTGGAAATGAATAGAGAAAAGGGAAAGATAACAGCTGTACACACAATGCCGGAATATAGCATCAGCATTATCATTCCGGCGAAAAATGAAGCAGTGCAGTTACCTCTATTGCTAAACCATTTAAACTCGGTTCCAGGAATGGATAATATTGCTGAAATAATTGTGAGCGATGGAAACAGTTCTGACGATACAGTGAGCATTGCAAAAATGTATGGAGCCAAAGTTGTTGTAAGTGAACTGGCCGGAAGAGGACGGCAAATGAATGCAGCTGCAAAAAATGCCATTGGTAATATCCTTTATTTTCTTCATGCCGACTCAATGCCGCCTTTCGGGTTTGTTAATGATATAATGGAAAAGATAAACTCTGGCCATGTTGCCGGCTGTTACCGGTTGCGATTTGATTATGATCATTGGTTTTTAAAGGCCAATGCCTGGTTTACCCGGTTCAATGTAAATGCAGTTCGTTTTGGTGACCAAAGTTTATTTGTTCGCAAATCAGTTTTTGAAACCATTTTAGGTTTCAGAGAAGATTTAACCATTATGGAAGACCAGGAAATTATTCACCGCATTCGAAAAAAAGGAAGGTTTGCTGTTATTGCCGGTTATGTAACCACCTCTGCACGTAAATACAGGGTGAATGGTGTTTA
This sequence comes from Chitinophagales bacterium, assembly GCA_038205215.1. Taxonomy (GTDB): domain Bacteria; phylum Bacteroidota; class Bacteroidia; order Chitinophagales; family Chitinophagaceae; genus Ferruginibacter. Next base: position 207,955 of record JBBRCB010000002.1, read on the forward strand.
CAGGATGCAGGGCATTTTTTTCTACATCTATTTTGCTTATATTTTTGGTGCTTCTCAGCAAAAACTGGTAGCCATTTATAAAAAACTCATCCGGCCATCCTGATTATTCAAAAGGCCGCTAAATAAAAGCAAGCATGAAAACAATTAAGTACGATATTATTGTAATTGGTGCGGGTTCCGGCGGTCTTGGCATATCACTTTTTATGGCAAAGGTTGGCCTTAAAACCCTTTTAATTGAAAGAAGTGATGAACACATTGGCGGCGATTGCCTGAATTACGGATGTGTACCCAGCAAAGCGTTGATTCATGTATCCCGCTTAATGCACCAGGCTAAACAGGGAGCGTTATTTGGTTATACCATGTCCGGCAAACCTGATTTTAATAAAGCCTTAGAATATGTGTGGTCAAAGCAAGCCATTATACGCAGGCATGAGAATGCTGAATATTTGCGAAAGGAAGGGCTTGATGTTGTTTTGGGTACTGCTCATTTTATTTCATCCTCGGCTGTAAAGGTGACGGAAGAAATATATACTGCCAAAAAAATAGTATTAGCCACTGGCTCAAGGCCTGCAGCTTTAACTGTGTCTGGAATTGAAAAGGTTAAACAGTTTAATAATGAAAATGTTTTTACTCTTAATGATATGCCTGAAAGTATGCTGGTTGTTGGGGGTGGTCCGATCGGTATTGAAATGGGACAGGCATTAAACCGTTTGGGCATCTCGGTCACCATCATTCATCAGGGTGAAGTTATCCTTCCACATGATGCAACCGAAATGGGTAACATGCTGATGGAAAAATTAAAAGAAGAAGGAATTATTTTTCATTTGAATGCCGTAGTAAAAGAATTTACGACTGCCAATGAAGCTATCATTCAACAAAAAGATGGGAACAATTTTAAACAAAGTTTTGATGCGGTTTTTGTTGCAGCGGGAAGAAAAATTACTTTAAATGATTTAGGGCTTGAACAGGCAGGGATACAAATAAAGGGTGATAAAATTGTAGTGAATCAATATTTACAAACTACCAATAAACAGGTATATACCTGTGGAGATGTATCGGGTTCGCTGATGTTTTCTCATGCTGCTGAGCAGCAAGGCAGGCTATTGCTAAATAATTTCTTTTCTCCATTTAAAAAGAAATTGAATAATGATTATATGTCGTGGGTAACATTTACCGATCCTGAAGTGGCTACATTTGGATTGAGTGAAGAAGTATTATTGAAAAGAAATATTTCCTTTGAAAGACTGGCAATGAACTTTGAAGAAGATGATCGGGCCATTGTTGACAGTTACCAATATGGCAAATTAGTGTTGTACATTAGCAAGGCAGGATTGTTAAAAAAAGAAAAAATATTGGGTGGCAGTATGATTGCACCTAATGCAGGAGAACTGGTGCAGGAATTAATTCTTGCAACTATTAAGGGACTTGGGATAAATGATATTTTCAATAAGATTTATCCATACCCGGTAGCCTCCCGTATAAATCAAATGATTATTGTAAAACATAAAGAAAAGCAATTAACAGGCTTTTTAAAAAAACTGTTGAAATTCCTTTTCCGGTTTATATAATATTTTAAATTAAAAAATAACATGGAGGGATGGTGGGAAATATTTAAAGAATGGTTTTTAAGTCTGGGCACCAGGTATGGCGTTAATCCCTACATATTTGGCGGAATTTATATTGGGGCTATACCGTTTTTTTTTCTTTGCCTCGCCTGGACGGTAAAAAAAATACGAAAGAAAAAGCCTTTTGTAATCCCCGTTTTATTAACCGGGCTATGTTTTATATCCGCTTATCTATACCTGGTTATTGCTGGAAAAAATATTCCGGTATGGGTGTATATTTTTATTGCTGTGATGGTTGCCTATGGTGTTTATTCAACGATTAAAAAAATTAAGGATAAATCAAAAGAGGATTAATTGAACTACCACTTTGAATTCTCCCGGCTATTTTTTTTCAGGTCGTTTTTCCATGACCGTATTTTGGTAAACGGAAGTTTTAATAAAAATCCAATCGTCAGTTCTTCAGGCTTATTGTAAGAGGGTACACCAACAATAACTTCATTGTTGAGATTATTTAGACTGGCGGTTTGATGTAACCTGTCCCAAAATGAAAATATTACTGAGTAGTTGGAATCTGCTTCCTGTTTAACCACAGAATGATGAATGCCATGCATCCTCGGCGTAACAATTAGCTTATTTAATATTCTCTCAAACGTTAAAGGTAATCTCCAGTTGCTGTGATGAAATTGTGTAGCAGTTTCAAAAATAATCTCATACACTAAAACAAGCATTGGTGATGCACCACTTAGTAAAGTAACCGCACCGTGGAAGAAAACAGCGCCAATCAATTCTCCAAAATGAAAACGGAAAGCAGTGGTAATATCCATGTCCAGATCTGTATGATGCATTACATGAAAGCGCCATAAAAAAGGGATCTTGTGATTTAGAATATGCCATACATAATTTCCATAATCCAGTATTAAAAAGGTAATGATCAACTTTGTCCATGAAGGCAAACTATAAATGTAATTTAACCCCCATTGCCAGTCCTGGTTTTTATACGCAATCCAAACTATTATGGGTAAAAAAGCAAATCTTAAAAATGCAAATGCAGGGATGGATACAACTGTGTTAATGATTGTTCTTTTACGTTTTTTCTGAATTCTTTTTCTTAATTGAAACTTAGTTTCCAATAAAAGAAGCAGAAGATTAATTAGTATCAGTATCGGGATACCTACTTTATCAAAAATTGTATGTATCATTTTTCACGTAATTTATCGCCTTCACTTTTTTCGGATGTAAAGTTGTATCCTTGTTAAACCCGGTTCCTTTTGTTTTTCCGGAGAAGAGTTCTCAGGAGTTATTCAAAATCGCAGCATACGCGAACAGATACCTGGTGTAGCTTCCTTTAATAAATTAGTGGAGGTTTATAATTAATAACTCTCTATTTAGCGGGTAATACTTTTCCTTTCTTTGCAAAAAATACCTCAAAATCGATTACCCATTTATCCAAATTTTTCATAAACTCATCCTCATTTACCACATCCTTTGACTGGTTATCGCTGTATTTTTACTTTTGCCCGATGTTAATCTCAGGGGCTTAAACGTATAAGCAATAAAAAACTCACCATTTTGTAGTGAGCATTTTAGTTACGTTTTTAACGCTTTAGTGAGCATTTGTTTTTGAAGAGTGACTCTTCTACTCAGATCTGCGCAATTTTGGACTTCTGCGGACCGGACGGGACTCGAACCCGCGACCTCTGCCGTGACAGGGCAGCATTCTAACCAACTGAACTACCGATCCTCTTACCCGGCTAAAGCGTTCTGAATTGTCGCTCTTTTTTCGGACGGCAAAGATAGGTTTTTGATTTTCTCCTTCCAAAACTTTTATTAAAATATTGTAATCCCTAATTTTACAGTCTATCTTACAATAGCATAGCCGTTTCACCGTAAACGAATTGTAAACCAAATAGTATAAAATTACATGCCTGAATTAAAAGACCGCCAGTTCCTCGATTTCGAAAAGCCTATAAAAGACCTTTATGACGAGATTGAAGTGCAGAAGATAAGTGCAGAAAAAAGTAAGATAGATGCTACAGGCACTATCGCCAGGCTGGAACAAAGGATTACAGAAACCAAAAAAGAATTAACGGATAACCTCACCCCCTGGCAAAGAGTGCAATTAAGCCGGCATCCCGACAGGCCTTATACCCTTAAATACATAGATAAAATGTGCAGCAATTTTATTGAGCTGCACGGCGACAGGAATGTAAAAGATGATAAGGCCATGGTGGGTGGGTTTGCACAGCTCGATGGCGAAACAGTTATGATGATCGGCCAGCAGAAGGGCGTCAATACAAAAATGCGGCAGTTAAGAAATTTCGGTATGGCCAATCCCGAAGGCTACAGGAAGGCTTTACGCCTGATGAGGCTGGCAGAAAAATTCAACAAACCCATTATCACACTGATTGATACTCCGGGGGCTTACCCTGGCCTTGAAGCAGAAGAAAGGGGGCAGGGGGAAGCTATTGCCCGGAATATTTATGAAATGATAAGGTTGAAAGTACCGGTGATATGCGTAATTATTGGTGAGGGTGCTAGTGGCGGCGCTTTAGGAATTGGTGTGGGCGATAAAGTATTTATGCTGGAAAATACCTGGTACACCGTTATTTCTCCCGAAAGCTGCAGCAGTATTCTTTGGCGTACCTGGGATAAAAAGGAAACCGCCGCGGATCAACTAAAATTAACAGGAGAAAATATGCTTGAATTCGGGCTCGTTGATGGTGTAATCCCTGAACCGTTGGGAGGCAGCCATTGGGATTATGATGAAGCGGCACAGATATTAAAACATTATTTATTACCCGTTATTGCCGAACTTAAAAAAATACCTGCACAGGAAAGAATCAACCAGCGTATTGAGAAATTTGGTAAAATGGGTTTCTGGGATGAGTAATCATTTTCAATTTATTCCAATCTTTATTCTGTCGTATAAACACAAGGGATACCCGCTATTAGGTCAATATTGATCTTGCAGGCTACCATTTAGCTGTACAGTAATACCCTGCAAAACAAAATTTATTTTTCACGCAAAGTCGTTAAGTGAGAAAATCCGCAAAGATTTGATAGCATTTTATTTACGCCTTTGCGCAAAATCCTTTTTGCATCTCTGTGCATATTAAATGGCTTTACACATAGAGGCGCAACGTTGCGCCGCGTTTCCTTTGCACTGTTGGTAACCGAAACCTGCTCCATATTAAACCCTTCCGCATCCTCCTCAGGGGATTGGAAAGCGGTGGATGTGTAACAATGGGGTAATATTGCAGGGGACGCTTTAAAAAAATATTAAATAGCCTTCATAATTCGTATTCGTAAACCACTGGTTTTAAATGTTATTAATACCTTCTTTTTTTTGCCGTGGGATAATAGGCAATAATGGCCGCTTTTTAACAAACTGAAAACAGTATACAGGTTTACCTTTATCGCCCGGTTGTATTTTTAAAATCAATATCTACTCAACATGAAGAAACAAAGCCTTAAAAAATTCTATTTTTTCTTTTCCTCCATATTTATTTTCATATTGCACATGCCCTTTGTATTTGCAAAAAATAAACCGAAAGAAGAAAGCAAGCCGGCAGAAAATAAAATAGCCCTGCTAGCCCCTGCAAATACCAATGGGTTTACTGTTGAAGCACCCGGAGGACATGGGTTTACTAAAATCTATGACAGCCTTCGCCTTAACTTGATGGGGTTATCACAACAGGCTTTCCAATATGCCATGCAGGGTTTTGAATACCTTTCAAAAGGAGGAAAGATCGCGAATGATAAAGTAATCTCTATAGTGGATTTTAGCCAGCCTTCCTGTAAAAAAAGATTATTTGTTATTGATCTGGGACAATACAAAGTTGTATTCAATACTTACGTTGCGCATGGTGTAAATTCAGGAAAAGAATATGCAGATCAATTTTCCAATCGCCCGGAAAGTAACCAAAGCAGCCTGGGTTTTTATGAAACTATGGATTCCTATAATGGAAAGAACGGTTATTCCTTACACCTGCAGGGTTTGGAGAAAGGGATCAATGATAATGCCGACAGCCGTGCTATCGTGATGCATGGTGCCGAGTATGTAAATGAAGACCTGATACAATCACAGGGATATATTGGCAGAAGCTGGGGGTGCCCCGCAGTTCCCGAAAAATTGCACAAACCCATCATCAATAAAATTAAAAATGGCACCTGCCTGTTTATTTACAGCCCCAATAAAAATTATTTTATCCATTCTAAAATATTAAGAGAGTCGACGGCGATGGCTTTTTATAACAAGAGCTAATACCTGTAAACATATTAATACCTTAATCCCCCTGCCTTCCCGGGGGATTTTTCTTTATCATATCAATCCATAATAATAACTTTACCTAAATTTTTTAATACATGAGTTTGAGACAAGAATTGCAGGGGACGGGTGTGGCATTGGTTACGCCTTTTAAAGCCAATACCGAAATTGATTTTGATGCATTGGGTAAACTGATCGATTTTGATATCAACAATGGCGTGGAGTATCTGATTACACTGGGCACTACCGGTGAAACGCCTACACTGACGGCAAAGGAAAAGATAGACATTATAAATTATACTTACGAAAAAGTAAACGGCCGTGTACCGGTTGTAGTGGGTATCGGCGGCAACAGTACGAGGGGAGTGATCGAAGATTTAACCAGCTATCCGTTAGATAAGGCGACTGCTGTTTTAAGCGCGAGCCCTTATTACAATAAACCTTCGCAGGAAGGTATATTTCAACATTATAAAGCATTGGCGGCTGTTTCAACGAAGCCTGTAATTTTATATAATGTGCCTGGCCGTACCGGCAGCAATATGACTGCTGAAACTACTTTACGTTTGGCAAATGAAAAAAATATCGGAGGCATGAAAGAAGCCAGCGGTAATATGGTACAGTGCATGCACATCCTGCACAACAGGCCGGATGATTTTTTGGTGGTTAGTGGCGATGATCATTTAGCACTTCCGTTGGTCGCATTAGGTATGGATGGCGTGATAAGCGTAGCGGCCAACTGTTTTCCAAAAGATTTCAGCGAAATGATCCGTTATAGTTTAAAAGGCAATTTTTCAGCCGCAAGACCGTTACATTATAAGTGCCTTGAAGGTTGCGACCTGTTATTTGCCGAGAATAATCCCGCAGGCGTAAAAGCAGTTTTATTTGAATTGGGAATAATTGACAATGTATTGCGTTTGCCTGTAGTGCCTTTAAGTGAAGGCATTCATAAAAAAATAAAAGAATACCTGAAAAAATAACGCTTACCTAATTTTAAAACATGCCCGGCAAAATTTATATTTTATTTCTTTTGCTATGCGCTGCTTTTAATTCGCCTGCCCAGTTTACATTAAGAATAGAAATTACTGCAATACCCTCATCACATAGCGATGAGGGTATTTATGTTGCGGGCAATTTTAATAATTGGGATCCGGGTAATAATAAATTTTCTATCATTAGCGAAAACAGCAAAGCATTTTTAGAAATAAAAAATCTTGCTGCTTCAACCTACCAATTTAAATTCACCCGGGGTAATTGGGAAAAAGTTGAGTCAACTGAAAAAGGAATTGGCATCGGGAACAGGGTTATTGTCCTATCATCAGATAGCACGATAAGTTGTTCCATTGGCGGATGGGCAGACGATTTTGTAGTACCACAAAAGAATACTGCCAGCGCTAATGTTCATGTGATGGATACGGCTTTTTTTATTCCACAGTTAAACCGTACGCGCCGTATATGGATATACCTGCCGCGGGGTTATACCACTACAAAAAAACATTATCCTGTAATGTACCTCCAGGACGGCCAGAATTTATTTGATGAACGTACCAGCGCTGTAGGTAATGAATGGGGTGTTGATGAATGCCTGGATTCATTAATCGCAAAAGGAAAACCCGGCTGCATCGTAGTAGGCATTGATAATGGCGGAGAAAAAAGGATGAATGAATACAACCCTTATGAATTTACATTGAAAGATGCTGCTGCATCCAATATATTTATACCGGAAGGAAATGAATACCTTGTTTTTTTAACAAAGACCCTAAAGCCTTTTATTGATAAAAAATACCGCACACTATCCTCAAAAGAGAATACTATAATTGCAGGCTCTTCGATGGGCGGATTGATCGCTTATTATGCAGCAATAAAATACCCGGATGTTTTTGGCAAAGCAGGTGTTTTTTCTCCTTCATTCTGGACGGCGCCGCAGGTGAATACACTCACTGATTCGGTGACCCGGAAAATGGATAGTAAATTCTTTTTTTATATTGGAGGAATGGAAGGCGAAACGCATATAAATAATATGACTGAAGTAGCCGAAAAATTAGGTACTAATTCCAATACCATGATCTATTCGGTAATCGATGCGGAAGGCAAACATAATGAAACCGCCTGGCGCAAATGGTTCGCCGAATTTTATAAATGGATGATGGCAGATGGATATAATAGTGTAATAAAATTGGAAGAGTAGGTACAGGCCTCGAGGCCTGTACCTACTCTTAAATCCTGTAACAGGCTCCCTCCAGCGCCAGTTCCGTATTCTCAAAAACGGCGCAGGCCTCAGGTAAAAATTCTTCCAGCGTTTCGTATTTTGACGAAAAATGGCCAATCAATAATTTTTTTACATTTCCCAGCTTAGCAATGCTGGCAGCCTGGTGTGTGGTGCTGTGGAAGCGGCTTGCAGCCCTTTCGTGCAGGTCTTTTAAATAAGTGGTTTCATGGTATAAAAGGTCTACCTCTTTAATTTTATCAACTAAACTTTCATCATAGATCGTATCGGCGCAGTACGCATAGCTCCTGGGCTTTGCAGCGGCCACAGTTACTTCATCGTTAGGCACAATGGTTCCCTTTTTGGTGGTATAATCAAGCCCCTGCTGTAATTTTTCATAAAATGCCGCAGGTATCTCATAAGTCGCCGCCCTTTCCGGGTTTACTTTTCGGGGGTTCTTTTTTTCCCGGAACAAAAATCCCCAGCATTCGATCCGGTGTTTTACTTTAAAACATTCTACCTGAATTTTTTTATCTGTAACAATTATGCCCTCAGTTCGTAAGGGATGAAAATGTAATGCAAAAGGCAGGTGTGTATCGGCAACACTTAATTGAAGCCTTACTATTTCCTCCAGCGGCCCTGGCGCATGCAGGTGCAGTTCCTGGGTACGCCCTAATAAACCCATGCTTGTCACCAACCCGATCAAGCCGAAGTAATGGTCGCCGTGCAAATGAGAAATAAATATCCTGCTGATCTTGCTGCGGCGGATCTTGTAGCGGGTCATTTGCAATTGGGTTCCTTCCCCGCAATCGATCAGGTAACTCTCATCGCTGGTTTGCAGGATCTGTGCGGTAGGGTTCCTGTCAAATGCAGGTATAGCAGAATTATTGCCCAATATGGTAAGTGCCAGCAATTGATTTTGATTTTAGTTTTCTATTGAGTTCAAATCTCAAACAGTATTTTATTTATTTAATGTTGCATCATCGTTCCTAAACCTCAAAACTCCTAAACCTCAAAACTCCCTATCATTCCCCACTCAACAACTCTCTTTCAATCTCTTCCATCTGTACAATGTCCCATGCTTCGCTCTCGGTTAGTGTTACATTCATGAGCTCCAGCAATCCTTTTTCATCCAGGAATTTTTCTACGGCCTCCTGCAAATTACAAATTACAAACGAACAATTATTTTCATAGAACTGTTGCTGAAGAGCCGCTAAAAATTCACCGGCCATTTCATCCACCTCTTTCACTGCACCCATATTTAAAACGATATGCGGAATGTCTTTTTGCAGGTAGGGAAGCAACATATCACGCAGAACGCCTGTCATATTAGCAGCTAAACCCATTTCCTGCGGCGTAATAACAGTAAATTTTTCTTTGGTATCTATTTTGACATTCATCAATCAGTTCTTGGAGATTCGGTATAATTGTTTTTTGTAAAGTAAAGGAAAATTTAAATACAGTTCTTTCGTTAAAGAATTAGTAGTCAAAAAAAGAAGTGTGCCCAAGTTTTAACTTTTTAACATATTAACATTTAGCATTCCTGCTAAACTTAATCTTCAAAATAAACGTTATTATTGTATAAGCTAAATCAATCAGCAAATGGACAACAATTTTTCGGCACAAGTAAAGGAAATAATTTCTTACAGCCGTGAGGAAGCATTAAGGTTGGGCAATGATTTCATTGGCACAGAGCATTTGGTATTGGGATTGATCCGTGACGGGGAGAATACAGCAATAAAGACTTTGAAATCCCTCAATATCGATCTGTTTGAATTACGCAAGGAAATTGAGATGGCGGTAAAAGATAAGACAGGTAAAAATATCGCTAATATCAATTCTCTTCCTTTAACCAAGCAGGCAGAGAAAGTGATCCGTATTACAGTATTGGAAGCCAAGGCACAAAAAAGCGCTTTGGTGGAGAGTGAGCACCTGATGCTTTCTATATTGAAGAATAAAGAGAATATAGCTACGCAGATACTGAACCAGTTTGATGTGGACTATGATGTTTTTAAAAATGAACTGGGTTTTGTTACCAGTACACCTCCTGCCGCCGAATTCAACGATGAAGGCGATGAGGAATTTGATGAAGAAAGGAAACAATATGGGCAGCAAAAAGGGCAACGTAGCGGTGCAGCCAACCAGCCTAAAACGAAAACGCCTGTATTGGACAATTTTGGTAGGGATATCACCCGCCTGGCTGAAGGTGGGTCACTTGATCCTATCGTAGGCAGGGAAATAGAAATTGAAAGGGTATCGCAGATCTTGTCCCGCCGTAAAAAGAATAACCCCATTTTAATTGGTGAACCCGGGGTGGGTAAAACTGCAATCGTGGAAGGTTTGGCCCTGCGCATTGTGCAACGTAAAGTTTCCAGGGTATTGTTTGATAAAAGAGTGGTAAGCCTCGACCTTGCAGCATTAGTGGCAGGAACAAAATACCGTGGCCAGTTTGAAGAAAGGATGAAAGCTATAATGAACGAACTGGAAAAGAACAGGGACGTGATCTTATTTATCGATGAGATCCATACCATTGTTGGTGCCGGTGGCGCCAGTGGTTCCCTGGATGCAAGCAATATTTTTAAACCTGCTTTGGCAAGAGGTGAATTACAATGTATTGGTGCTTCTACCTTAGATGAATACCGTATGCATATTGAAAAAGATGGTGCATTGGACCGCCGTTTTCAAAAAGTGATCGTAGAACAGCCTTCGGTAGACGAAACGATCCAGATATTGAATAACATTAAAAGCAAGTATGAAGATTACCATAATGTTACTTATAGCCAGGAAGCCATTGATGCCTGTGTAAAATTAAGCGACAGGTATATGACCGATCGTTTATTGCCTGATAAAGCAATAGATGTACTGGATGAAGTAGGCGCAAGAAAACATATCAAGAATATTAATGTTCCTCCGGAGATCATTGAACTGGAAAGGAAAATTGAAGATATCAAACTGGAAAAAAATAAGGTGGTAAAAAGCCAGCGTTTTGAAGAAGCCGCTTCACTAAGGGATACTGAAAAGCGCCTGCAGGAAGAACTGGAAAAAGCAAAGAACGATTGGGAAGAAGAAAGTAAACACAAACGTTTTCCTATTGAAGAAGAAGATATTGCTGAAGTAGTACACATGATGACAGGCATTCCCGTAAAACGTATGGTGCAGGCCGAAACAGAAAAGCTGCGCCGTATGGCCGACGACCTGAAAGGCGCCGTGGTAGGACAGGAGAATGCGATCTCAAAAGTGGTGAAAGCTATTCAGCGTAACAGGGTAGGGTTGAAAGATCCTAAAAAACCGATTGGTACATTTATTTTCCTTGGCCCTACCGGTGTAGGTAAGACGGAGTTGGCAAGGTCATTGGCAAAACACATGTTCGACAGTGAAGATTCTTTGATCAGGATCGATATGAGTGAGTATATGGAAAAATTCACCGTAAGCCGTTTGATCGGTGCACCTCCGGGCTATGTGGGTTATGAAGAAGGCGGGCAATTAACAGAAAAAGTAAGGCGTAAACCTTATTGCGTGATACTGCTTGATGAAATTGAAAAAGCACACCCGGATATCTACAATATTTTATTGCAGGTGCTTGATGACGGGCAATTGACAGACGGTATGGGACGTAGAGTGGATTTTAAAAATACGCTCATCATCATGACGTCCAACATCGGGGCAAGACAATTGAAAGATTTTGGAGACGGCGTAGGTTTTGCTACTGCTACAAGAATGGACAATGCTGATGAAAATAATAAAGCAGTTATTGAAAAAGCGTTGAAACGGACATTCAGCCCCGAGTTCCTGAACAGGATCGACGATGTAGTAGTATTTAATTCTTTAACCAAAGAAAATATTTTTGAGATCATTGATATTTTAATGAAAGGTGTATTGAAACGCCTGACCAATCTTGGATTCTCTATGGAATTATCGCCTGAAGCTAAAGAGTTCATCGCCGATAAAGGATACGACTCTCAGTTTGGCGCAAGGCCTTTGCACAGGGCCATCCAAAAGTATCTGGAAGATCCTTTAGCCGAAGAGATATTGAATATGAATGTTAAGAATGGGGATATCCTTATAGCAGAGCTGGATAAGGAAGCAGAAAAAATAAAGTTTACCTTGAAAGAGCAGGGTACAAAAAAAGAAAAAGAGTCTGAAGTATAATTAACGGGATTTTATAAGTGCGGGAGCCATTCAATATTTAGTGAATGGCTCTTTTTTATATCTTTAAATATGCGGTTAAAAATGCAGGCAAATAAAATATTTATTGTTGTAGCAGCCATTAGCGCTTTTATTGCTTCGGGTATGGCATTGCCTTTTCATACAGAAAGGAACCTTAAAGTATTACCCAAAGATATCAGCGATGCAAAGCTGGATAGTATCATGCAGGCCTACACTGTTGCGTTAGGCGTAACATGTAATTTCTGTCATGTGAAAATTAAAAATACAGCTGATAGCCTCCTCGATTATGTTTCTGATGCAGAGCCCATGAAAGAAAATGCAAGGGGGATGATGCGCATGGTCATTGACGTTAATAAAACCTACTTCTATTTTGACAAAGATATAAGGCCCGAATATTTGAACCTGGTGCATTGCAAAACCTGTCACCGAGGGCAACCTATCCCGCAGGATCATTAACCAAAATTTTCCTGATTTCCCGGTAGTATAGATTTTATTCTCCACCCGATTTTGAATTAGCGATTTTTTGCAGCATTTTTGTGCTGCAATGGAAAATAAGAAAATTATCATCACCATCGATGGCTGGTCATCCTGCGGTAAAAGCACTTTAGCCAAACAGCTGGCAAAGGAATTGGAGTATGTTTATATTGACAGTGGCGCTATGTACCGTGCTGTTACATTATATTTTCTACGAAATCATGTTGACTGGACCAATACAGCAGCGGTTATCACGGCACTGCATGATATCCATATTGAATTTGAGTTCAATGAAAAATCACAGCAGTCAGCAATAATGTTGAATGGCGAGAACGTAGAATATGTTATCCGTGACCTGGTGATCGCTGAAAAAGTAAGCGATGTAGCTACAATAAAGGAAGTCCGCAGTTTTGCAGTAGCACAACAACAAAAAATGGGGGATAAAAAAGGCGTGGTGATGGATGGGAGGGATATTGGGACCACTGTTTTCCCGGATGCGGAACTGAAAATATTCATGACAGCGGATATTGCAGTAAGGGTAGAGCGCAGGTTCAGGGAAATGTATGAGAAGAACCCCAACACCACGATTGAAGAAGTACAACATAACCTTGAAATGCGGGATTATATTGATTCTCATCGCGAGGTAAGTCCCTTACGCAAAGCTGATGATGCGAAGGAAATAGATAATACCCACCTCACCATGGAAGAACAATTGTCTTTCGCTTTAAACCTCTTCAGTAAAGCGCTCCTGCCGTAATTCCTTTGATAGGGCAAACTGGGCCGGCAAAGTACAACAAGGCACATCTTCAGGCATAACCTGCGGTGAGCATTTCTATTGACTTATTTGCAGGGAAAAAAGAAATAATCTTTTCAATTACGCCTTCCACCAAAGCATCAGGGCAACTGGCGCCGCTGGTGATCAATATTTTAATCGGGCTTTTTACAGGAAGAAAATTCGGCGTGGTTAAGACTGTTTTATTGTGAAAATTATAATGACTGATTAAAGTTGGAGATATGATCTTTTCTTCATCAGTAATATAATAAGTAGGTAATTTCTCTTCACATAATTCCACGAGGTGAGAAGTATTGCTGCTATTGTATCCACCAACAACAATGGCAAGGTCGGCTTCGGTTTCCAGTAAGCCATACACCGCAGATTGGTTATCATTAGTAGCATAACACAGAGTATCCCGGGTTTCGGCAAATCTTTCTTCTGCAGTATCTTCATTTAAATGGAATTCATTGATCATTACCTGTTTCAAAAAATCTGCGATGGCCTGTGTATCGCTTGCCAGCATGGTAGTTTGATTGACCACACCGATACGTTGCAGGTGTTTAGCTGCATCAAAGCCATCAGAAAACCTTCCTTCAAATTCAGCATAAAAATTTTCGTGTAATTTTTCGCCGGTGATATACTTACTTAGGGCAACAGCTTCTTTCATATCATTTACAACAACGGTAGGCGTATGATAGGCAGCATGAGAAAAGGTGGCCCTTGTTTCTTCATGGCTTGGTTTGCCATGAACGACAACCGTGTAATTTTTTTTAGCGATCTGTTCACTGCGGTTCCATACTTTTTCTACAAAAGGGCAGGTGGTATTATATTTTTGGATGGGTATACCAATGGCATTTAATTTTTCTTCGATGGCAAGCGTAGTGCCAAAGGCGGGAATAATTACTACGTCATCTTTGGTAAGTGTTTCATAAGCCACCAGTTGTTTACCATAAGTGTCCTGCAAAAACTGAACGCCTCTTTGTTGCAGGTCGGCATTTACCTGGGGGTTATGGATCATTTCACTCAATAAAAAAATGCGTTTGCCGGGATTTTCTTCAATGGTCCTGAAAGCAATATCGATCGCATTTTCCACACCATAACAAAATCCAAAATGACGGGCAAGGTAGATCTGCACCGGGCCAAAATCCAGTAGGGCAGGGGTAAAATCTTTTTTCATTTTATCCTCCTGCCTGCGTTTATTTTTTATAGCGCTTATTAAAGGGCTGCGATAGATTATCGGTACATTAAATTGCTTCATTGTAATAAATAACAACCGCAAAGGTACAATGTTTACTCAACGGAATTACAGCGTAAAGCACTTAGAGGTAAGTGTTTTGAACGATTTGGAGTTTTTTAACAATCCCTCCTTACATTTGACAAAACAAAGCGATTGCATGATAAAAAAAATAATTCCTTTACTTGTTGCAATAGGAATTGCTGCATGTAATAACCCCGACACCAATAATGCCAATCAATCAAATCAAAAAATGACAAGTAGCGGATTTAAAAAAGCAGGTTGGATAAATAATACCAACGTATACGAAGTAAATGTTCGTCAATATACCAGGGAAGGCACTTTTAATGCTTTTGCAAAAGAGTTACCAAGGCTGAAAGAAATGGGTGTGGAAACCTTGTGGTTTATGCCGATCACCCCCATTTCAAAAAAAGAAATGAAGGGCACGATGGGCAGCTATTATGCCTGCAGTGATTATACCTCGATCAATCCCGAATTTGGTAACCTTGAAGATTTTAAGAACCTGGTAAAAGAAGCACATGCCATGGGATTTAAAGTGATCATTGATTGGGTAGCCAATCATACCGGCTGGGATCATGTATGGACAAAGATTCACCCGGAATACTATTTAAAAGACAGTGCTACCAATGATTTTAAAAGGGCCAGCGGCATGGATGATATTATTGAGCTGGATTATAAAAATCCAGCTTTGCGTAAAGCGATGATTGATGCCATGCGTTACTGGGTTACAGAAGCTGATATAGATGGTTACCGTTGCGATCTTGCATTTTGGGTGGAGCTTGATTTTTGGCTGGAAGCCAGGGCTGAACTGGAAAAAACAAAAACATTATTTTGGCTCGCTGAAAATGATCCACTGGAACATGCGGATTATTTCAAAGCTTTTGACGCCTGTTATACCTGGACATGGATGCATAAGACAGAAGATTTTTATAAAAAGAATCCCGATAAACATATTTTGGATACGGTATTACGGCAATACGATTCTGTTTGCAGTACCACGGATATCCCGCTTTGGTTCACTACCAATCATGATGAGAATAGCTGGAACGGGACAGAATATGAGAAGTATGGTAATATGGCCAACGCATTATCGGTGTTCAGCTTTACATGGAATGGAATGCCGATGATCTACAGCGGCCAGGAACTCCCCAATATGAAGCGGTTGAAATTTTTTGACAAGGATCCCATCGAATGGAATGGTAAATACCAGTTGCATGATTTTTATAAAACCCTGTTACTCGTCAAAAAAAATAATCCTGCACTAAGGGCGGGAGATGCTGCGGTTAACAGTTTTGTATTGGCAACTACTGCCGATAAGAATATATTAGCTTATATACGCAAAAACGGGAGTGATGAAGTGGCCGTGCTGATCAATCTCAGTAAACAAAAGATAAGTTTTAACGTTAATGATACCCATTTTACCGGGCATTTTTCCAATGTGTTCAGTAAAGAAGAAAAAGATTTCACTATAGATAAACATTTTGAGTTAGAACCGTGGGATTTCAGGGTGCTGGAAAAAAGTAAATAAATTGATGAGTAAATAAAGTAATGAGTAAATAAAGTATAACGCATAATATAACAGAAGCCCCGTAAATTTTACGGGGCTTATTACTTATAACTTATTACTTATAACTTATAACATAGTACTTATTCAGCGCCTAACGTAATAGGATACTCATACACACCATCATAACCTGGATAAAATCCACTGATGGTAACATTTTTACTGCTGCCAATCGCTGCTCTTAATTCATCTACGCTTTTTACTTCTTTTTCATTGATCTTTAAGATTACAAAACCATCTTTCATACGGGTTTGGTCATTTAATGCGCCCTCGCGTATCTTTTTAACTATTACGCCCCCGCTAATGCCATAGTCTTTTGCTTTTTTACTGTCTAATGTAGTAAGATCAGCGCCCAATAATTCTACTGCCGCGTCTGCTTTTACTATATCAAAATTACCCGCTTTATTTTTAAGGGTTACCGTTACCGTGGTTTCTCCGCCATTACGTAAATAGGTAACAGGTACTTTATCACCTGGTTTAAAACGGCTGATCTGTCCCTGCATTTCTGCACCGTTACTTACTTCTGTACCATCTATTTTTTTAATGACATCGCCTTTGCGGATACCGGCAGCATAAGCACCGCCATCGGTAGGCACTTCAGAAGCATAGATACCTTCGGCGGATAAAGGGATACCTGCTTTTTTCTTTTCTTCTTCAGGGAAATCGCTGGCATTTACAAACTGTACGCCGAGAAAACCACGTTGTACAGTACCAAATTTTATAAGGTCATCTACCACCTTTTTTGCAATGTTCACTGGTATCGCATAAGAATAACCCGCATAAGAACCCGTTGGTGAAGCAATGGCAGAGTTGATACCTACCAGTTTTCCATCAGTATTGATCAATGCGCCACCGCTATTACCCGGGTTAACAGCTGCATCGGTTTGAATGAATGATTCAACACCTGAGGCTGCACTGCCATTTTTATCCCTGTTAAGGCCTAGGCTTCTTGCTTTGGCACTTACGATACCTGCAGTAACTGTTGTTTCTAAATTTAGAGGATAGCCAATTGCTAAAACCCACTGCCCAATTTTAAGGTCATCAGAGTTGCCATATAATAAGAACGGCAGACCCGCAGCTTCAATCTTAATTACAGCCAGGTCATAGGCAGGATCTGTACCAATTACTTTTGCTTTATAAGTTTTCTTATTGCTGAGTGTTACCAGTAATTCATCCGCTTTATCTACAACGTGGTTGTTGGTAATGATATAACCATCCTCGCTTATAATTACCCCGGAACCGCTGGCTCTTTGCTCAGGTATCACGCCGCCTCTTCCACCAAAGAACTGGTTGAAGATATCATCGTCAAAAAGATCGCCGAATGGATTAGCTTGTTTGGTACGGGGTAAACTATTGCTTACGGATTTGGCATTGGTCTTCGTTTTTATATGTACTACAGCAGGCAAAGCAGCAGCAGAAGGCGCAGTGAAATCAATGGCCCCACCTGTGGGAGGCGTTGCCCCGTCCAGCAGGCCCGCGTATTTATAATTGGAAGGCACTACACCAGACTCCTGGCCGGCATAGCTGTTGTATTTTTTTTGGAATTTACCATAGCCCCATATCACACACAGGGCGGTAACAGCACTGATGGTTACCGTAAAAAAGACTTGTTTCAGTTTCATCTTACGTAAATTTTATTTTTTGTTCTTAATAATTTTTTGTGATCAGGGATTAATTATCAACTCTCATGCCTGACCATACAAAATAACGACAAACTGCCAAATTGAGTTTTACTTCCTGCCATCTTTAACAGTTAATTAGGAAGGGCTTCGTAGATGGGTTATAAAGTTAACAAAAACTGCATTGTATCCACACCATCAGCATAATCAAATAAACCGGGTTGCTGTGCCTTTCCATATGGAACATGGCCATGCCCAACTATACATTGCACGTCGTTGTTTTTTTTAAGCGCTGCTGTTACTTCACCTGCATTTACATAGTAACTGTAATTCAATTGGCTTATAGCTGAAAAGAGCTGTTCACTTTCAATCAGCAGCGTAGCACCATTGGTCATGTAATAGATATTATTCATCAGGGCAATCGACAATTGATAGTCGTAATTATTCTTGTATTTATGATGATCCCCGAAATAACTATACTTGTCAAAAGCTTTGAGCAGGGGTACAAAATCATAATCTTTGGGAACAAAGATACTGGTGATATTGCGGCAACCTAATCCAAAATACAGGTGTACATCATCAGCAAGCTGTTCTAATTCTTCCCTGGTTTCAGTGCCGTCTACAATAGCAACTGAGGTGCGGTTACGCCGGATGATGCTGGGATACTTTGCAAAATACTGCTCAAAATACCTTGCACTGTTATTGCTGCCTGTTGCAATATAAGCGTCGCATCCTTTAAGCATTTCTGCCAATGAGACATTGTTTTGTACACTGATATCCCAACTGTACAATTTCTGCAGCAGGTGTTTTAATAATACATCATCTTTGGAAGATAATTTTATAGTTTGATTATACCCGCTAATGAACACCGATAAAAAATCATGGAAACCAACCAGGGCAATATTACCTGCCATCACAATGCCTATATTCTTGCCCCGGATATTGTCATCGAGGTGATAATGGTCAGCCCAGGCTTCCAGCTTTTCTGCCGGTAAAAACCCCGTACAGATATTTTCTATAGCCATGTTGATAAATTCAGGAATGTACCAACCATTGTGCGCTGCCGCTTTGGCTTTTACTTCCTGCCATTCACTATTATTCTCTAAAAGGTAATTTTTTAATTTTTGTAATAATTCAATTCTATTTTGTAAATTCATGTTGTTATTATTAAATTGCACTTATAACCGAAAGGTAGCTTTTAATAACCCAAAATTACGATAGAAGATGGCAATAAAAATTACAGACGAATGTATTAACTGCGGTGCCTGCGAACCCGAATGTCCTAACAACGCGATTTATGAAGGTGGAGTAGAGTGGGCGATTTCTGATGGCACTACTGTAAAAGGAATGTTCACCTTGCTTGATGGCACACAGGTGGATGCTGATCAAAGAAATGCACCGGTGAGTTCAGATATATATTATATCACTCCCAATAAATGTACAGAATGCCAGGGCTTTCATGAAGAACCGCAATGTGCGGCAGTTTGCCCGGTTGATTGCTGTGTTCCTGATGAAATGTATAAAGAGACTGTGGACGAGTTATTGGCTAAGAAAGATAAAATGCATTTGGCGTGAGCGATCTTTGAATAAACCTATAAGGTTTTAAAAACCTTATAGGTTTTGCTCACGATATAAATATTTTTACAAGGCTTGAATGCCTTTTACGGGCAGGTGATATTTCCTGCTACAATGGCGAGGGTATTTTTTAATACTTTCGCCTTTTTGTATCAAAACAATTATTTGCTGCATGCATAAATTTTTACTTTTTGTACTGATCATTTCGCTTTCTTCCTGTAATCTTTTTACCGGCACAAAAAAAATTACAGGCCCTGAAGACAAACAGAAAATGATGGAAGCAGACAGGTCTTTTTCTGCAATGAGTATAGAAAAGGGTATGAAGCACGCTTTTTTAGAATATATCGACAGTAATGGGGTGTTGCTTAAACCGGGCCGTTATCCCATTCTTGGCGCCGATGCAATAGATTACCTAAGCCAGCTAAATGATAGTTCCTATACCCTGGAATGGCAGCCAAAATATGGAGCAGTTGCAGCATCCGGCGAGCTGGGCTACACTTATGGTTTGTATGCCTTAAAGCCGAAGGGAAAAGACACGGCTATCTACGGCACTTATATCAGTATCTGGAAAAAACAATCTGACGGCTCCTGGAAATTTGTGCTTGACAGCGGTAACGAAGGCCTGGGTGAACAAACAGAGTAGTGTTTAGATCAATGAACTGGCGTCAAATTTGCAACCCATTTAAAGATTTTTATAAAGAAACGATAATATTAAGGCTGCAAATAGTAAATCATAAATAGTAAACTATATTTGTCCCTGACACCAACTATCTTAATACAGGATGAAGAAAAAGATTGCACTCATTACCGGCGGCTATTCTGGCGAAGCCGTTATCTCCTATAAAAGTGCCATTGCCATTGAAAAAAATATTGATGCTGAAAAATGGGAATGTTATAAGATTGATATCAATCCCAAAGGTTGGTTCTATATGGCCCCGGAAGGGCCGCAGGTACCCGTTGATAAAAATGATTTCTCTATTGCTATTAACGGCGCTAAAATAAAATTTGATGCGGTGCTGGTTGGCCTGCATGGCACACCCGGTGAAGATGGAAAATTGCAGGGCTATTTCGATTGCCTCAACATTCCATATACTTCCTGCGATGCTGCCACATCTGCATTAACCTTTAATAAGCGTTACACGGTAGCGGTAGCTTCTTTTGCAGGCATGCATGTTGCCCGGTCATTGCACCTTTTTAAAAATATCCCGTTACAGCCTGCGGAAATTTTACAGCATGTAAAACTTCCGTTATTTGTAAAACCCAATAACGGCGGCAGCAGTTTAGGGATCAGTAAAGTAAAGAACGCAGCTGCATTACAGCCTGCTTTGGATAAGGCCTTTAATGAAGACGACCAGGTGCTGGTAGAGGAATTCATCAGTGGGCGGGAGTTTACCATTGGCGTATTTAAAAGCAAAGGAAAGATCATTGCATTGCCTATCACAGAAATTATTTCTAAGAATGAATTCTTTGATTTCGAAGCAAAGTATGAAGGCGCCAGCGAAGAAGTTACCCCTGCGAAAGTGGACGAAGCCATTGCTGAAAAAGTGAGGGCAGAAGCGAAGAAGGCATACGCGGTGTTCAATTGCAACGGCATTGTGCGCATGGATTTTATTTACCAGGAATCAGATGGCCATCCTTATTTACTCGAAATAAATACGGTACCCGGCCAAAGTGAAGCCAGCCTTGTACCCCAGCAGGTAGCGGCAACGGGCATGACCTTAAAAGAATTTTATTCTTTATTGATAGAAGAATGTTTTTAGTGTGCCGGAATTTATATTTCGGCGTACTTGTTTTCCGGTTTTAAATTTATGCTTCGAATTGATAATTTCGAAGCACACCTAAAATAACCACTGTGTTTAATTTTTTAACAAAGCGTCCGCTCTGGGTAAATATTGTAGCTGCTATAATAATTACAATCCTGTTGGTATTTTTGTTTTTAAAGATGCTGGGATGGATAACCAAACACGATGCGTACCTGCAGGTGCCCGACCTGCTGGGAAAAAAAACGGAAGATGCCATTAAGATTCTTGAAAAACAAGGATTTGAAGTTCAGATACAGGATTCTGTTTTTACTGATACAGCAGCACGTGGGATCGTGCTTAAACAATTACCCGATCCCAATGCAAAAGTAAAAATAAACCGCACTGTTTTTTTAACGGTTAACCGTGTCATCCCACCCATGATCGAAATGCCTAAATTAGAAGGGCAGAGTTTAAATTTCGCATTGGATATGTTGCGGCGCAGCCACCTGGAACTGGGAGATACGGTATTTAAACCCAATTTTATGATCGGCTCTGTGTTGGAGCAGCAATATAATGGGGTTCGTATTCCCGAAAAAGCAAAGCTGCAATGGGGGAGCAGGATAACTTTAATAATCGGAAGCGGATTGGGTGATCAGCGTATGCTCGTTCCTTCCCTGATAGGCATGACTTATAGAGAAGCCAAATCTTTTTTAGAGCAACAGGGCATCAGTCTTGCTGCCACAATTCCATACCCCGCCAATACAATGATAAGGGATACAGCCAATGCATTTGTAGTAAAACAAAACCCCGAAAGTTTAGACGAAGAAAAAAGGCCACGGTACATTCAGTCAGGCCAGGTGATGGACATTTATATCAGCCCGGTAATGATCAACCTGGGTGATTCAGTAATTATTAAAAATTAAAATTAAAATATTATGACAACAATAACTGCTGACGAAGTAAAGTTTCGCCTGGAGTCTGGCGAAAAATTAAATTTAGTTGATGTAAGGGAACCGCATGAAAATGCTGAGTTTAATATTGGCGGCACACTGCTGCCATTGGGCAAAGTACAAACCATGCAGGTAGAAGATATTGATAATATTAAAAATGAAGAAGTGATCGTATACTGCCGCAGCGGTAACCGTAGCGGGCAGGCAGCTTTAATGCTGGAAACATTCGGCTTTACCGATGTAAAAAACCTTACCGGTGGCATGCTGGCCTGGAAGGAAAGATTTGGAGGATAGGAACGTCAGGCGTGAATAAGCTACGTAAAACCTATAAGGTTTTTAAAACCTTATAGGTTTATTAAAGTTATAAACTGATACTCAACCCCACCGTGCAATTAAACGGCGCCATAGGAAAATAGTAATTCTCCGTGGTTAAACTGCCTCCATAGATATAACTAAAACTATAACCGTTAGCCTCATATTTTTTACTGAAAATATTATTCAGCTGCACAATAATGCTGGTGGTCTTCAACGTTTTCCCTTTTAACTGATAACTCAACCGTACATCCTGCGTGTAGTAGGGATTGAGGCTCCTGGATTTTAATGTGGTATTATCTAAGTATTGCCTGCTGACATATTTGCTTATTAAATTGATAGCTCCATTTTTTACAGGTGTAATATTTATACTTCCACCGGCAACCGTATTGGGCGAAAATGAAATATCAGTGGCAGCATAGAAATTAGTTAACTGCCCACCATTATCATAATCATCTACATATTCCGTAAAGTTTTTTATTTTGTTTTTACTGAAAGCAATGTTAGCTGCAACGTTGATGAAGCTGTTAAAAATATAGTTACCCTGCAACTCAATACCCGCTCTATAACTGCTGGGTATATTAATCCTGGTATAAGTACCTACATCATTTATTTTTCCTGTTAGTATTAACTGGTCTTTGTATTTCATGTAATAAAGGTTGAGGCCAAAAGAATAATCTGTTTTCTTTTTTTCGATACCCGCTTCAAGATCATTCAGCAACTCCGGTTTCGGTTGCTGGTTGTTGCCGGCTTCAAAATCATCACGGTTGGGTTCGTGTTGCGCCAACGCATAGGAGGCGTACAATTGAAAGGAATTTTTATTGCAGGTAACGCCTAATTTTGGATTTACGAAATTGTAATTGTTCCTGATCTTTATAGCCGGGTTATCCCTGAAACCATTGATGGTATAGGTAATATTTCGAAACTGTACATCAGCATAGGTTTGAAAATTGCTGGTCCATTGTTGCGCCCATTTGCTGTATATTGAAAGATCTTTTTTATGCGCTGTAAGATCATACCAGCGGTAATTTGCGGGTACTGCTGCGGGTACTTTTGCCCAGGTAATTTCACCAAAATGTTTTCCGTCATAACCGTTCCATCCACCCCCAATAGTAATATCGGTGGTAGTAGTATGATGCTGCAAAGAAAAAATAGTGCCGTAAAGATTATTGTCTAGCCACAATCTTCTAATAAGATCTGTCTTTTTAATGGTAGCATTGCCGTCAAAATAATCAGGCAGGCCGTAATCTGTTAATTTATTATCTGCTTTGTATTGTTCATAATATCCTTTCCCCCTGGTAAGGAATACCGCGATATTTCCTTTCCATGAATTATTGATCCTGCGGTTGTAAAAAAGCTGGTAATGTGTTTGCGTATAATTATCCGTTTCGTTATCATAAGGCTGACCGGCTTTTTCGGTTCCTGCCGAATTATAAGTACGATCTGTAGCCAATAAATTTTCAGGTACACCATTCCATGCCTGGTAAGTTTTTTCTTTGCCGCTGAAAATATTTAAACGCAGCGAATTCTTCTCATTGATATAAGCCGTGCTGAAGTAAAACGATTGTAAATTCGTTTTTGCCCGGTCTATATAGCCATCGCTGCTGATCCTGCTTAGCCTGCCATCAATGGTAAAATGTTTACCTAAGATACCACTCCCAAACTGAAGCGTATTTTTTAAAGTATTGTAAGAGCCATAGCTGTTATTCAATGCTGCATAGAACTGCTTATTAATCTCATTGGTAGCTAAATTGATACTGGCGCCAAATGCCCCGGCACCGTTGGATGAAGTACCTACACCTCTTTGAACCTGGATGCTGTTAACAGAAGAGGAGAAATCCGGCAGGTCAACAAAATAAGTACCCTGGCTTTCTGCGTCATTGTAAGGAATACCGTTTAAAGTAACATTGATCCTGCTCGCATCTGTGCCGCGGATTCGTATCCCGGTATAACCCACTCCTGCGCCTGCATCGGAATTCACCACTACCGAAGGAGTTTGATTCAAAAGGAATGGAAGGTCCTGCCCCAGGTTATTTTGCTCAATTTCTTTTTTTGCAAGCGTTGTTTTTGCAAATGGTGCTTTTTCACCGGCACGTACTGCATTAACTTCTACAGGTTGTAATAGTGTGGTGTCATTAAACTTTTTTGCTGTTTGCGCAAATAATGTGGCACTGTTCAGGCATAATAATGCGCTAATAAACAATTTCATTTCAATAAAATTTATGCTGAAATCCGAAGCAAAGAGAACATTGCTGTTGCCCCGCCGTTATGGCGGGGGTCATTTCTTCCTACGCAGGCATTATCCTGATCAGGTTAACGGGTATATTCTCAGCTCCATTTAAGGAACACCCCGGAAATTCAGTTGGTTAAATAAGAACTTTGAAGATCGAAGGTAGTCTCTTTTTGTAATTTTTTTTACATTTTGTGTAACAATTTGTTTCCGTACTTCGTAGTAATAAAAAAGTATAGCCATGAAAAAATTATTATTATCATTAATCACATTGGTGACTGTTGCAGCTTTTGCGCAGGAAAAAACCGTTGTCGCAGATGCCAATGCACAAAAAAGAACCCTTAGCGGCAGTTTTACCGGCATCAACGTTTCAAACGGCGTAGAACTTTATCTTACGCAGGGAAATGAAGAATCTATCGCGGTAAGCGCCTCTGAAGAAAAGTATATGGAACGTTTTAAAACCGTAGTGGAAGATGGGGTTTTAAAAATCTATTTTGACAATAAAGGCATTAACTGGGCTTTGACCGACAAACGGAAATTAAAAGCTTACGTGTCTTTTAAAACCCTGGAAAAGTTGCATGCTTCAGGTGGTGCTACTGTAAAACTACAGGGTACTATCGAGTTTGCCGGCCTGGATGTAAAATTTACCAGTGGATCTTCTTTCTATGGTAAAGTAAAGGCAAAGGAATTGACAGTTGAACAAAACAGCGGGTCAAGTATCAATATTGAAGGAAGTGCCAATAAAATCAAAGTAGATGTAAGCAGCGGTGCGATCTTTAAAAGCTACGACCTGGCAGTGGATTATTGTGATGCAAAAGCCAGCAGCGGCGGTTCGGTAAGAGTGACTATCAATAAAGAACTGAGCGCAAAAGCCAATAGCGGCGGCGGCGTCAGGTATAAAGGCGATGCAGTGATAAAAGATATCAATGTAAATAGTGGGGGATCGGTGAAGAAGGCTTGAGGGGTTTAGAGGTTTAGGGGTTTAGGGGTTAGGCGTTTAGATGTTTAGATGTTTAGGGGTTTTGGGGTTTAGAGGTTTAGGGTTTAGATGTTTAGATGTTTAGATGTTTAGGGGTTTAGGTTGGGTCATTAAAGCTTATTTATGAAAAAAATATTGTTCAGTTTATTGATTGCAGGTGCAGCTTTAGCCGCCACGGCGCAAAAGGAGATCGTGAACGATCCGAATGCAGAAATAAGGGCCATTACAGGAAGTTTTGATAAGATCAAAATCTCCGGTGGCATTGAATTATTTCTTACACAGTCAGACGAAGAAGCGGTTGTGGTGAGCGCATCACATGAAAAATTTAAGGAAGGTATCAAAACCGTAGTAGAAAATAATACGCTTAAGATCTATTATTTCGGCGGGAATAACCTTGATATTTTAAAAAATAAAAAACTTCGGGTATACGTATCGTTTAAAAGCCTGGCATTGCTGGATGCTGCGGGCGCCAGTGACGTACAGGTGGCAGGAGTGATCAATGTTCCTTCATTTACATTAAGCTTAAGCGGTGCCAGCGATTTTAAAGGTGCTGTTAAAGTAAACGATCTTAAAATGGACCTGAGCGGCGCATCGGATGTTACTATAAAAGGAATGGCTACAATTGTAAACATTGAATCGAGTGGCGCCAGTGATGTGGATGGTTACGAACTGGTAAGCGATTTTTGCAGTGCGAAAGCATCGGGTGCATCAGATATCAATATTACCGTAAATAAAGAATTGAATGCCGAAGCCAGCGGCAGCAGCGATATTTCTTATAAAGGAGCCGGGGTGATGAAAGAGATACACACCGGCGGTTCCAGTAATGTTTCCAAAAAAAGTTAATTGGTCTACCGATTCAGGGTTGTCAGCCTTTGCAATTGCTGCTGAAAAACCAGGGCCGTTGTTAAGGTTGACAACCCTGTAACCCATCATCTTCCAAAAGCCCAGATCAAAAATTGCGGCAGCTGTGTTTTCCATGAAGTATAATCATGAATACCATTAGGATCGATAATGTACTGTACCTCTTCGGGTAAACATACATTCTTGCTTTTGATCAGTTCAACCAGGTCCCTCGTATCATCTACCACATCTATAACGCCATCCTTATCCCTGTCGCCGGTTTCTTCTTTGCCGCCCGCGTAAAACCAGTATTGTAAATGTGGTTTTTTTCTGGATGACCTGATCTTGCTGAGCATGATCCTGTTCTTTTCATCTGTATACTCTGGTGACTTGTCATCCACATCCCGCCACCAAAAAGAGCCCGAAAAGATACCCACTTTATCGATCTTGTCTGCATGGTCCCATCCAATATCAAAAGCGGATAAACCACCTAAAGAAGCGCCGGCCAAAACAACAGATTTAAACTTTCTAACACCGGCTTTCTTTTTCGTAAATGGATATAATTCATCATCAATAAAGGCTGCATATTTATCCGCCTTATCACCGCGGTTCATGAAATCCGGAGCGCCGGCCACACCATATTCTTTCATCCGGTCGCCGGCCGCAATGCCCACAATGATCAGGGGCTGAATCAATTTTTTAGTGTAAAGGCTGTCTACAATTTCTTTTACGTGGAATTTATCCAGGTCCTGCCCGTCGTTTAATAATAACAGGTTCAGTGTTGATTTATCATCAGGCATGGGGGTGGAAATTATAGAAAGCTTTACCTGCCTTTGTAAATGGCGGCTGTAGAGCTCATCTTCCTGTTGCTTTATTTTCTTTTTGCAGCCCAGTGCCGCAATCAAAAATAACAGCACAAAAACAGGGGATAGATATTTTTTTAGCATAGTCAAATGTACAACTCAAAATTAGGAATGTCTCTGTATAGATTTACTTCCCACTAAGACACGAAAAGCACAAAAATGCAAAAAATATAGCATCCTTTGCGGGCTTAGCTTATTTGTGGGAAAGAATTAATTATTTCAAAATAATATACTAACTCAAGGTTTATTATTTGGTGGCAAAGGCACAAAACCTTAATTTTGCACCGCGAAGTAGAGCAGCGGTAGCTCGTCGGGCTCATAACCCGAAGGTCACTGGTTCGATCCCAGTCTTCGCAACAAAAAAAATCAAATCCTCACTTCAACAGATTTGGGGATTTTTTTATTCATTTCGAGTTGGAATGAATAATGATTACCTCCTCCATTCTTTAAGCTTGTTTGTGGTAATCAGTCTATTAAATACACCACATTCATGAAATCAGGTTTTGTAAACATATTTGGTAAGCCTAATGCAGGCAAAAGTACGCTTCTCAACGCTTTAATGGGAGAGAAGATGGCCATTGTATCCCATAAGGTACAAACTACCCGCCACCGCATCAAGGCGATACTCACAGAAAAAGAATACCAGATCATTTTTTCGGATACCCCCGGTATCATCGAACCCAAATACAAGCTGCATGAAAAAATGATGCAGGCGGTAAAGGGCAGCCTCGAAGATGCTGATGTGGCGCTGCTCATCACAGATGTAAATGATCCACCGGAAGAAAGCGACGTTATTTTTGCCGCATTAAAATTAAAAGTTCCAGCGATCGTAGTATTGAATAAAGCGGATAAAGCCAGCGAAGAGCAGCAACAGCTGATCACGGAGTTTTACCGGAAACAACCTTATTGTGAGGATGTGGTGCTATTGTCGGCACTGAAAAAAAACGGGATTGATTTTTTATTGAAAAAAGTGATCAAATTGTTACCCGAAGGCCAGCCTTTTTACGAAGGTGATGACCTGAGTGATATGCCCACCAAGTTTTTTGTAGGTGAACTGGTAAGGGAAAAGATATTTCAATTCTATGGAGAAGAGATTCCTTACCATACCACGGTTTTGATACAGGAGTTTACAGAAAAGACCACCCTTATAAAAATAAGGGCCGAAATTATTGTGCAGCGGGAAACACAAAAAGGCATTATTTTAGGAGAAGGCGGAAAGATGATCAAGCAGTTAGGCACTACCGCCCGAAAAGATATTGAAGCATTCTTAGGCAGTAAAGTGTTTCTAGAACTGTTTGTAAAAGTGCGGCCTAAGTGGAGGGATAACGAGATGCAGTTGAAAGAGTACGGGTATTAAATGAATGGATAATTGACAATGAAATAACGGATAATTCCTTAATGCGAAAACCATTTGGAATTTGAAAAATTATCCATTATCAATTTAAAAATTATCAATTAAAGAATATGAGTTTCACAGTAGCAATAACAGGAAGGCCCAATGTAGGCAAGAGTACATTTTTTAACCGCATGCTCGAACAGCGTAAGGCCATCGTAGATGATGTAAGCGGCGTTACCCGCGACAGGCAGTATGGTATTGCCGAATGGGCAGGCAAAACTTTTAACGTAATCGATACAGGTGGTTTTGTTTCCAACAGCGATGATATTTTTGAAAAAGAGATCAGAAAGCAGGTATTGATTGCCGTAGAAGAAGCGAGCGCCGTAATTTTTATGGTGGATGTAGCCACCGGCATTACCGATCTGGACGAAAGTATGGGCAGGATATTACGCAAAAGCAGCAAGCCTGTCTTTTTAGTGGTGAATAAAGTAGATAACCACGACCGGCTTTTGGAAGCCAGCGAATTTTACAGCCTTGGATTTGAAAATATATTTTTTGTATCCTCTATCAGTGGTAGCGGCACCGGTGAAATACTGGATGCGATCACCGCTTTGATAAAACCCGACGATGAAGCCTCAGCAGAAGACGAAGGGTTGCCTAAGTTTGCCATCATCGGTCAGCCTAATGTGGGTAAATCTTCTTTACTGAATGCATTGATAGGAACGGAGCGTACGATCGTAAGTGATATAGCAGGAACAACAAGGGATACGATCCACACGCATTACAATTTATACAACAAGGAATTTGTTTTGATCGATACCGCGGGTATCCGCAAAAAAGCAAAAGTGCATGAAGACCTGGAATTCTATTCTGTGATACGGGCTATAAAAGCATTGGATGAAGCCGATGTTTGTATGCTCATGCTGGATGCAGGCAAAGGTATTACGGCACAGGACCTTTCCATTTTTGCTATGGCTGCAAAAAAAGGAAAAGGTATTGTAGTGCTGGTAAATAAGTGGGACCTTATTGAAGAGAAAAAAACCAATACGGCTAAAGACTACGAAGCCACACTCAAAAAAAAGTTTGCCCCTTTTTCGGATGTGCCCATCATATTCATCTCCGTAAATGAAAAGCAAAGGATATTTAAAAGCATTGAAGCCGCACTGGAAGTATATGAAAACCGGAGGAAGAGGATAACCACTTCCCAGTTAAATGAAATAATGGGAAAAGCCATCGAAGCCTACCACCCGCCTGTGGTACGTGGTAACCTGATCAAAATAAAATACATTACCCAGTTGCCCACTTATACCCCCACTTTTGCTTTTTTCTGTAATTACCCCGATGATGTGAAAACGCCCTACAAAAATTACCTGGAAAACAAATTAAGGGAGCATTTTAATTTTAGTGGGGTGCCGATCCGTTTATTTTTCAGGAAGAAATAGGGTTATCTTTTGATAATTGTCGAATAAATACGGTATTTGTCAAACGCGTTAACGATAATTTCATGGGAAAGGTAGGGTTATTTGAAAAAATTAATTAATTTCACGTCCAATTAAAAACTAAAAAAAATACAATGAAAAAATTATTTGCCATTTTATCTGTTGCTGCTGTTATGACGGCCTGTAACAATTCTACAGATTCTACCACAACAAAAGATTCTACCTCTACCAGCAACCCGGCTATGGAAGCTGCAAAAACTGCTGACACCGCAAGCAAAATGATGGATGCAGCTAAAGATACCCTGAACAAAAAAATGGATGCTGTTAAAGACAGTGCTAACAAAATGATGGACAAAGCTGCCGACAAAATGGACAAAGCTGCCGACAAAATGAAAGATGCAAGTGATAAAATGAAAGCTAAAGAACCAGTTAAACACTAAGTATGTTGCTGTTGCCGGAAGGCTATAGCTGATCTTATTTGTATAGATCCTCTTACCGAAAAGTAAGAGGATTTTCTTTTTGGAAATTATTGCAAAACTTTATTATCTTTAATTTCAGTTCGTAGTTCCGTAAACCTTCTCCCCGAAAAGCATATACTTTATCCTCTTTACAATGTAGTTTTTAATTCATGCAATTGTCAAAAACAATTGATGCTGGCAGTTGCTTTTACCCACTATAAAAATTAAAGAGATGAAAAAGAATTTCTGCTTTTCCGTACTGGTGGTTTTTGCTTGCAGCAGCGCTGTGGCACAATCCATTTTCGACAACCCTATCACAGGTACCAATCCTAATTTATCCAACCCCTACACTACCGGTCAAACGGTCAATGGCAATATCACTGCTTCGGGTATTGGCAGGGGTTCGGGCATCGTGGGATCCAATACCAATAACCGGTATAATGCGGTACAGTGGAGCACAGCCGCCATTGACGGGAATGATTATTTTGAATTCACCATTACCCCAAACCCCGGTATCAGGGTAAGCTTTACCAGTTTTGTATACACCGGCCAGGCATCCGCAAATGGCCCAATGAATTTTGCTTTTCGCTCCAGCCTGGATGGCTATGTTACCGATATCGGCAGCCCTGCCGGCGCTGGTACCACGATCGATCTTTCTGCGGCGGTTTATCAAAATATAAGTGCTGCGATCAGCTTCCGGTTTTATGGATGGGCCGCCATTACAGCGGCAGGAACCTTTAGCATAAATGATTTTACATTCAATGGTGTTACCGGCGTGTTGCCCATAACGGTAGAATACTTTAGCGGCAGCAAAAAAAATGACAGCCATATTTTATCATGGAAGGTCAATTGTACTAATTCCTCAAAAGCTATCCTTTACCTGGAGCGTAGTGCAGACGGTAATGATTTTAAAAATATCAGCAGTATCACTGCCGATGCTTTACGCTGCCTGCAGCCATTTGAATATGCAGATGATGCTCCCTTGCCCGGTTATAATTATTACCGATTAAAAATGATCGATGCTGATGGAAAAGCTTCGTACAGTAATAAGGTGGTATTACAATATTCCAGAACGAATTTGCAGATCACCAGGCCATTGCCTTCCGTAGTAAGTAACACAGCAATGCTGCATATTAGCGCCGCACAAAAAATGCAGGTAACCATTGTGGTAACTGATCTTTCAGGAAGGGAACTGCAAAGAAAGATCTACGGACTGGTAACAGGCGATAACCTACAGCAATTCGATGTGTCGAAGTTTGCAGCAGGAGTTTACCGAATTAACGTTTATAGCGCAAAGGAACGGGTACAAACTATCCAATTCATCAAACAATAAAAAATACAAACGTAAGATACTACTAAAGAAACTACTTTGTAAGCCGCCTTCGATAACGTGAAACGTACAGCTTCCCGTTATGTCGAGCTTGTGGATACATAGACAGAATAGGACATTTAAATAATTTTTCGTTTAATAATCTAAAACGTTTTACGAATAGTAAAGGCTAACAACAGCAGCCTTTACTATTCGCATCAACTGCCTTCTCCTTAAAAACCATTCAACAAAAAATAACGGCAGTTATGAAAAAATTTCAACCGGCCTTTCATTTATTTAAAGCGGATAAAAATTGGCATAAGCAGTTGTTAATATTGGTGCTGACAGTGGTAAGCGGATCTAAAAGTTTCGGACAAACTACCTATACCTGGAACAGGACGGGTATTGCTGACTGGGCGGTAGCTGTAAACTGGACACCGGCACGAATAGCGCCTGCAACCAATGATATACTTGTCTTCAATAACGGTGCCGTAAGTACGCCAATCAATATTCCTTCAGAAACCATTGGCCAATTATCCATCAGTAATACTTCCACGGTAAATTTACAAAGCGGTTCCGCAGGCAACCAGCTTATCATTGCAGGCATTACAACAGGTGATGATTTGCAGTTAGCGATGGGTTCATCACTAAATATCAATGGCAGCAATGCTCTAAAGTTGTTTGTGGCCACCGGTGCCACTGCTGTTATTGAAGGTACCATGGTTTTTTCTACTGCCCCTCACCGAATTGATGCAGCCGGTGCAGGTGCTATCGTATTTAACAGCCCGGCGTCCTTTATCCAGGATGCAGGCTGCACCGGTAATGTATTTACTGCCGCGGGTACTGCCAATACCATAGTGTTTAATCCCGGCAGCAGTTTTATCCAAAAATCAGGCGCCAATCCTTTTGGCCTGGTACAGCCTGCATCCAAAGTTATCTTTAATATCGGCAGTTTATTTAAAGTGCAACAGGTACTTTTTCTTTCTTTCTCAGGAAGAACTTATGCTGACCTTGAAATTGATTTTCCAGGGTTTAATCAATCGGTAACGGGCGTTAACCCGCTTACTATTTATGATATAACAATAACAAGCGGCACACTGAGTTTGAATTTAACGGGAGGAATAAATATCAAAGGAGCTATTGCAGTAGCTGCAGGGCAGTCATTGAGTTTTAATCCCGCGGCCGCAGGTACCCTATTATTTAATGGCAGCATTTTGCAAACTGTCAGCAACACCGGTACACTCAATTTTAATAATAATGAAGCCATCATTTTTAATAACGGGGCAGGAATACAATTCAACAGCAATATTGGTTTTAATAACGCGGTAAATTTTGTTGCAGGTATTATCAGGATTCCTAATCCCTACATTTTTACACTTGGTGCTGCAGCAATTGTTACAGGGGTATCCAATAATAGTTTTGTCGACGGCCTTGTTGCAAAGATCGGCAATACCGCATTTGTATTTCCCATTGGGAAAGATGATGGGTTGTTTACCGGTTATGTACCTCTTGCCATTAGTGCACCGGCAACTGCTAGTGCTGCTTTTACGGCGGAATATAAAAGGCAAAGTGCTGTTGCGCTCAGCAATAATTATGCTGCAGGCCTGGATCATGTAAGCGGTGTTGATTACTGGACATTGAACAGCAATAGTGGCGCCGGCCCTGTAGATGTAACCCTTTACTGGACCAATCAAAGCAGTGCTAATGGCGGAGCTTTGTATATCAACAACCTTAGTAAACTAGTGATAGCGCATTTTAACGGTAGCAATCAATGGGATAATTATGGCGGCAGCTTCAATACAGGAAGTGGTTTCGCGGCAGGATCGATAACATGGGCAGGCGTG